>NZ_JBITTO010000008.1:0-497046 GCF_044541975.1 Streptomyces sp. NPDC085460 | reverse complement strand
GGCCGGGGGCGGGGCCGCCCCGCGGGCGGGGGGGGGGTCCCCCCCCCCCCCCCCCCCGGCCCCCCCCGGCGCGCGGGGGCCCCCCCCCCGCCCGCCCGCCCCCCCCCCCCGGGGGGAACGGGCGGCTCCGCCGCGGGGGCGGCATCATGGCCCCATGGCCACCCTGCTGCTCGCCCTCGCCGTCGGAAGCACCGGCCTCTACGCCGGTTTCTTCGTCATCTTCCTCACCGGGATCATGCCCGCCCTGGGCCGCCTCACCGACGCCGCGTTCGTCACCGCGATGCGCCGGGTGAACGAGGCGGTGCCCAGGGCGGTCTTCATGACCGTCTTCGTCGCGGCCGCCGCCCTCCCGCTCGCCGCCTATCTGGTGCCGGTGGACGGCCGGACGGACGCGCAGCGCTGGCTCGTCCTCGCCGGCTTCGTCTGCGCGGTCCTCAACCACCTGGTCACCGTGGTCGGCAACGTCCCCCTCAACGACGCGCTCGCCGCCGCCGAGGGCCCCGACGAGGACCCGGCCGCCACCCGCGCCGCCTTCGAACCGCGCTGGAACGCCTACCACCGGATCCGTACGGCCCTGATCGTCGCGGCCTTCGGTCTGCTGACGGCCGCCGCCGTCGGCTGAGCGGACCCCGGCCCGGCGGTGAAAACAGACCGAGAGGTCGGCTTGCCCTCCCAGGTGGCGTGATCTCGTCGAAGATCGCCGTCTCCGCATCCACAGGGTCCCTTCAAAACCAAACTACCTAGTCCGAAACATGCTGCTGGCACGCATCGACTTCCGGCCCCTGGCGGGAACTCGCCGTCCTTATATCCTGGCAAAGAGGGTGAATCACCCCGATTTCCGGGATCCGGATTCCATACCTTCCGGTTTCTTATTGACATGACCAGGGGGGTCTTTTTTTAATCAACCCGAGGATCCGCGTGCGCAGACACCGAGGGGGCATAGTGGACGTCCACATCCTGGGGGGACTGTCGGTCCGCGAGGGCGGGGTATCGATCACCCCGACCGCGGCCGCGCCACGCCAGGTGCTCGCCCTGCTCACCGCCTTCGCCGGCCAGGTCGTCCCCGTCACCGTCCTCACCGAGGAGCTCTGGCCGTCCGGCGCCCCCCGCGGGGCCCGTACCGAACTCGCGGCCCACATAGCCGAGCTGCGCACGCTCATCGCGCGCGCCCTGCAGGACGCCGAGGACGACGGCGCGCCCGGCGCCTGGACCGAGCGGCGCACCGCCGACGCGGTCCTCGTCTCGCTCCCCGGCGGCTACCGGCTCGACACCGGCGTCGGCGTCCACGACATCGGGCAGTTCGAGCGCGCGGCGGGCGCCGGCTACCGCGCCATGGACGTCGGCGACCTGCCCCGCGCCTCGCTCCGGCTCGGCGAGGCCCTCGCCCTCTGGCGCGGCGAGCCCTACGCGGGCGTGGCCGCGGGCCCCCGCCTCCGCCGCGAGATCGAACGCCTGGAGACCGCCCGCCTCAGCGTCCTCGACCAGTGGGTCGAGGCCCAGCTCGCCCTCGGCCGCCACGAGGAGATCCTCTCCGAACTCCCCGGACTCGCCGCCCGCTACGCCACCGACGAACCGCTCCAGGCCCACCTCATGGTCACCCTGCTCCGCTGCGGCCGCCACGACGAGGCCCTCGCCGTCTACGAACGGCTGCGCGCGGTCCTCCACCGCGAGACCGGCACGGAGCCCTCCGCGCGGCTCCGCCGGCTCCAGCACTCGGTCCTCGCCGTCCGCCACACGCGCGTGGGCACCGGCCGCACGGCCCCGCACCCCGCCGACGCCGCCTTCGGCCACGGGTACGCCCCCGTCGCCACGGCCCCCGCGCGCACCGACGCGGCACCGGCCGTCACCTGGTACGGCCCCGCCCTGCCGCGCATCCCCGCCCAGCTCAGGTCCGTCCGCGCCGACACCGCCACCAAGGGCGTGGCCGTCGCCGTCTGACGGAGCGTCGGTAGACCTCTCGGGGGGAACCGGAGCCGTGGGGAACGAAGTGCCGCACGTCACCGTTGACCCACTCCCGGGACCGAATTAGTTTCGGCCGCCAGGACGGGTTTCCTCCGAGGTGCCCGATTTAAGCTCTATGACGGGGGTGGGGGCCATGGACACGCACGGCGCGGACGGAGGGGCGGGCGCCGACACGCTGCTCGCGGTCCTGGAGCTGCTCGCGGGCCAGGCCCTGCCCGGCCAGTTCGAGACCCTCCTCGACGAGGCCCGCATCGCCGGACTCGACGAGGCCGGGCTCGCCCGGCTGGAGCGGGCCGTCGCCCTCGCCCGCACCCTCCACGCCGAGCGCGCCGCCGACCGCTCCCGGGCCGACCACAGCGGTGCCTCCCTCGCCGTCCTCACCGACACCGCCCGCGACCTGACGCTCAGCTACGACCTGGACGGCCTGCTCCGCATCGTCACCCGCCGCGCCCGCCGCCTCCTCGGCCTCGACATGGCGTACGTGACCCTCCGCGGCCCCCAGGGCGCCTGCTACATCCGCATCACCGAGGGCTCCCGCACCGGCGGCGACACCGGCGGCACCGGCGGACCCGGCCTCAGCGTGGGGCTGCGGATCGGCAGCGGCAACTGCCTCGGCGGCGTCGTCCAGCGCACCGGCGAACCCGTCTGGACCCCCGACTACCCGGCCGACGAGCGCTTCACCAGCGGCGCGGCCCCCGACCCGGCCGCCGCCCTCGACGACGCCGAGGTCGTCGACCCCGGCGACGAGGCCGTCCGCGCCGAAGGGCTCCGCGCCATCGTCGCCGTACCGCTGCGCAGCGGCGACTCTGTCATCGGCGCCCTCTTCGGAGCCGACCGCCGGGTCCGCGAGCACACCCCCCAGGAGGTCGCCCTGCTCGGCGCCCTCGCCGACCTGGCCGCCCTCGCCGTCGAGAAGGCCGGACTCCTCGACCGCACCCGCGCCGAACTCCTCGAACTGGAACGGGACAGCGCGCGCGTGCGCACCAGCCTCACCCGCATGCGGCACACCAGCGAGGCCCACGGCCGGATCATGAACCTGGTCCTCGCCGGCGGCGACCTCCCGCACGTCGCCAAGGCCGCGGGCGACGCCCTCGACGCCACCGTGATGGTCTGCGACCCCGGCGGCCGCCGCCTCGCCGCCAGCGGCGACTTCCCCGGTCTCGACGAGGACGCCGTCGCCAAGGCGTCGCTCGACGCCCACGCCCTGCGCCGGCCCGTCCTCGCCGCCGACGCCGTCTGGGTCGCCCCCGTCATCGCCGGCTCCGAGGACCTCGGCGGCCTGGTGGTCCGCGCCGAGGGCGGCCTCACCGAGGAGGACGAGCGCCTCCTCGAACTCGTCGCCCAGTCCGTCGCCCTGCTCCTCCTCATGCAGCGCTCCACCGCCGTCGCCGAGGGCCCCGTCCGCGACGAACTCCTCGACGACCTCATCGCCGACCCGCCGCACGCCCCGCAGCAGAGCGCCCTGCGCGCCCGCCGCCTCGGCGTGGACCTGCGCAAGCCGCACGTCCTCGTGGTCGCCCGGCCGGAGGGCGGCGAGCAGGGCAGGGCCGTGGTCTGGGCGTCCTCGTACGCGTACCGGCTCTCCGGCCTCAAGACCGTGCAGGGCGGCTGCATCGTGCTGCTGCTCCCCGGCGTGGACGCCTCCGCCGCCGCCGCGGCCGTCTCCGAGGAGCTCGCCCCGCTCCTCGGCCACCCCGTCTCGGTCGCCGCCGCCGGACCCGGCGGCAGCCCCGACGCCGTCGGCCCGCTCTACGCCGAGGCGCTGCGCTGCCTGGACGCGATGAGCGCGCTCGGCGGTACGGGCTCCGCCGCGGCCGCCGCCGACCTCGGCTTCCTCGGCATGCTGCTCTCCGACGACCACGACGTGGACGGCTTCGTGGAGAACGCGATCGGTCCCGTCCTCGACTACGACGCCGAGCGGCTCACCGATCTGACCCGCACCCTGGAGGCGTACTTCGCCTCCGGCGCCAGTCCCACCAACGCGGCCGAGGCCCTGCACGTCCACCCCAACACGGTCTCCCGCCGGCTGGAGCGCATCGGCGAACTCCTCGGCCCCGAATGGCAGAAGCCTGGCCAGGTCCTTGAGGTCCAGCTCGCCCTGCGGCTCCAGCGCACCCGCGAGGTGCTGGCCCGCCGCCGCGCCGCCACCGCCCCGCCCCGGCCCCCGGCGCCCCCGGCGGACTGATCCCCGCCCACGCGCGCGTACGCCGGGATCCCGGGCACGGACGCGCGGGGCCGTGCCCGGGGGACGGGCCCCGACGCGGTGCCGGCCGGCGCGGTGTCAGCCGGCGCGGTGTCAGCCGACGCGGTCCCGGCCGACGCGGTGTCAGCCGGCCGCGCGGCGGGTGCCGTAGCCCGCGCCGTACCCCGACGCCTCCCAGGCGGAGCCGAGCACGGTCGCCGTGTGCGCGGCCGAGGCCAGCGTGATGTGCCGGTGCCAGCCCTTGTAGGAGCGGCCCACGAAGTCCCGCAGCCCCGCCTCCTCGCCGACCGCCGCGAAGTCCCGCTCCACCCGCTGCGCCAGCTTCGTCAGCCGCAGCAGCGAACCGACCGTCGCCTGCGTCAGATCGCTGATCCACACCCGGGCCGGACCCCGCCGCGGGTCGTCCCACTCGCCGAGCAGCATCAGCGGCCGCATCCGCTCCCCGCCGGGGGACGGCAGCGCGACCCGGACGGCCGTGGCCAGCGAGGTGCGCGAGGTCCGCGCGCCGCCGACGGTGTCCACCCAGCTCACCGGCCTGCGCAGGCCCTTGAGGGACTCCAGTATCTGCGCCGCCGGCAGCGGGCCCGCGCCGAAACCGGGCAGCGAGCGGTCCGCGATCGCCAGCCGGGAACCGGCCCCGATCCGCGCCACCACCGGCACTCCGGCGGCGGCCAGCCGGGTCAGCGCCGCCCGGCCCGCGCCGCCGCGTATGTCCAGCAGCACCGGCTTGCGGGTGATGTCCGTCCAGCGGGCGGTGTCGAGGGCGGCGGCGACCGCGCACTCCTCCAGCGTCTCCTCGCCGGCCTCGACGGGAACCTCCGCGCGGTCGCGCCGCGTCCGGTCCTTCACCCACGGGTCCGGAAGGAACAGCCGCCAGTTGACCGGCGCGCTGAGCTCCTCGCCGGCGAACCACACGCCGAACGCCTGCTGCCCCTGGAAGACCTGGCCGCGCTCCGGGTCGAAGCGCCGGTCCACGCCCACCGAGTGCTCGCCGGCCTTCGGGATCGGCATCGGGCGCACCACCCACGCCTGCGGGTGCCCGCCGCGCTCCAGGAAGCGCCCGAGCTGGGCCCGCATCGGCTGCCAGTCCCAGGTGGAGCTGGAGATGAAGTGGTGCAGGCTCTGCTCGGCGGCGGGGCCGCCGATCTGCGCGGCGATGTTCCGGATCGACTTGCGGCCCTGCGCGGTGAGCAGCCCGTGCAGGTACTGCTCGGCCTTCAGCCGCTGGTCGCGGCGGGCGAAGCCGGAGAAGAGCGCGGTGGACAGCTCGCTGAAGACGTCCTCGCCGGGGCGCGGCGCGGCGGCCCTCGGCACGGCGCGGACCCGGGGCCGCGGCACGGTCAGCGCGGTGGCCGCGGCGGCGGTCCCGTACTTGATTGCGACGGATGTACTCACGACACTCCTGCCCGTCCTGCCCGAAGGATGCGCAGCCGGCTTCCGCTGCCCCATCACCGTCGCCCGGACACCCCCCGCGCGGCGAGGTGGACCCGGCACCCGATTCGGCCGTCGGATGGTGGCCGGACCACCGTCCCGCCCCTGACCTGCGCCTTCGGACCCCCGAGCGGCGTACGGATCGCGTCAGGGAGGACCGCCCCACACCTCCGGGGGCCGGGTGTGGTGGGCCGGCCACCCCCGCCCCGGAGCCACCCCACCGACCACTTCCGGCCTCCCTCCGGAGGAACTGACAGACTCGCCGGACGGGCTTTGACCCGTCGCGCTCCGTCGCCGGACCATCGCAGAGCGAGGCGACACGGGCGCCCGGTTAATGCCCCAGGCCGGGGACCCCGCCCGTGCGCCTCGCCCCGACGGCGGCCCCGTACCCGAGCGGCCGTCGGACCCGACGGCGGCCCCGTACCCGCGGAGCCGCCGAAGCCGACGGCGGCCCCGTACCCGAGCGGCCGTCGGACCCCGACGGCCTCCCCGTACCCTGAGGCCGTGACATCGCGCGGTCTGCTGCCGGTCGCCCTGGTGGTCTCCGCCGGCGGCGCGCTCGGCGCTGCCGCGCGGTACGGGGCCACGCTCCTGTGGCCCACCCCGGACGGCCGGTTCCCGTGGACGGTGCTCCTCGTGAACGCCTCCGGCTGCGCCCTGCTCGGAGTGCTCATGGTGCTGCTCACCGAGGTCCGCGCGCGCCCCGCGCCGAACCCCCTGCTGCGGCCCTTCCTGGGCACCGGGTTCTGCGGCGGGTTCACGACCTTCTCGACGTACGCCCTCGACACCCAGCGGCTGCTGGCCACCGGGCGCACCGCGCTCGGGCTGCTCTGCCTCGGCGGGACGCTCGTCACCGCCCTGGCCGCGGTCTGGGCCGGGACCGCCGCCGCGCGGAGCCTCGTACGCGACCGGGCGGAGCCGTCGTGAACTGGCTGCTCGTGGTCGTCGGCGCGGCCGTCGGCGCGCCGCTGCGCTGGTGGGCGGAGCTCGCCGCGAGGGCCCGCTTCGGGCCCGGCTTCCCCTGGGGCACCCTCGCCGTGAACGTCGCCGGGTCCTTCGTCCTCGGCCTGCTCGCGGGCGTCGCCTCGGCGCGGGCGCAACTGCTCCTCGGCACCGGTCTGTGCGGCGCCCTCACCACGTACTCGACGTTCTCCTACGAGACGCTGAGGCTGTACGAGGACGGCGCGAGGCTCCGCGCCGTCCTCTACGTGCTGGTCAGCCTGGCCGCCGGGCTCGGAGCCGTCTGGCTCGGAGTGGCGGCCGGCCGCTGACCGGGAGCCGGCCGGCCCCGGTCAGGCGGTGATCCAGTCGGAGGTGGCGATCACCGGCTGGACGCCGTCGCGGTGGACGGTGCCCTCGATGAGGCCGTACATGCGGTCGGCCGCGAAGTACACCTCGTTCTCGTTCTTCAGGCCGAAGGGCTCCAGGTCCACCAGGAAGTGGTGCTTGTTCGGCAGGTTGAGCCGCACCTCGTTGACGGACGGCACGTGGTCGAGGACCCGGCAGGCCATCGCGTGCAGGGTCTGCTGGAGCGAGTAGCTGTACGTCTCCGCGAACGCCTCCAGCATGTGGCGGCGGGCCTTCTCGTACGAGCGGTCCCAGTCGTGCTCCGGGTCCGCCGCCGCCGTGGCCGAATGCGCCCAGCGGGCGGTGACCTTGGTGGCCAGGATCCGGTCGTACGCCTCCTGGAGCGTCGTGTACTCGTCCTTGATGAAGCCGTGGAACTCGGAGTTGGTCGAGTTCATCACGGTGAGGTCCTTCAGCCCGGACAGCACCTGGAGGCCGGTCGTCTCGCTGTACGTGACCTGCGCGGTGCGCACCTCCTGGCCCTTGCGGACGAAGGAGTGCTGCTCCTTGCGGGTCGGCACCGGGATCCGCTCCCAGGCGAACTCCTCGACGCGGATCTGCGCCTCGCGGATCACCGTCTGGGAGGTCACGAAGTGCTTCGCGAGGAGGATCGCGAACGCCTCGGGGGAGGCGATGCCGTGCTCCTTGGCGAAGGCGTAGACCGTGTTCTTGGTGGTGTCGGTCGGCAGGCAGTTGCCGTTGTCGCCGGTCAGGTGCACGTCGCGGTACTCGCCCCGCAGCGCCACCGACACGTTCAGGTCACGGATCTCGTGCCAGGCGCCGTCCTCGCCGCCCCGGCGGGCGATCCGGACGATGCGGTTCTCGGCCTTGCCGTACTGGTTCTGGGCCAGAACGTGCTTGCTCATGCAGCTCACTCCTGCGGGTACGCGGATACGGGTATCCCGTACGCCCGGCGTCCAGCGCGCCCGCGTCCCGCGGTGGTGCGCTCCCCGCCGTCCGGCCCGTGAACGGCGGACCGCCCCGGGACTGACTCGCATCCCGGTCCGTAGGTTGTGGCTCGAAGATAAGTGCCTTCCAGGTGGCTGGCAATGGGTGAGCGGCGCGGGCCGCCGCGCCGGCCCGGCGGCTCAGTACGGCAGCACGCGGGTCTCGGCCGCGGGCAGGCCCTTCGCCCACCAGTGGTCGTACCGCGCGTACACGCGCGGATCGCGGTCGGCCAGAAGCCGGCCCAGCGCCGCCGCCTCGGCCGCGAGCCCGGCCCAGTCGGCGGCCGTCAGCGGGTGGAAGGCGGCCGCCTCGATCCCGCCGCCGACCGGCCGCCAGGCCCCGGCCACGTACCCGTCGACGAGCAGGGTCGGCAGCACGTCGCCGTTGATCCGTATGACGTGCTTGCGGTACGCGGCCGGGACGATCCGGCTCCGGTCCGCGTACGCCAGCAGCGTGCTGTCCCACATCGCCATCAGGCGCGGCGGCGCCGGCGTGTCCCCGTCCGGGCGGACCGCCCCCGGCAGGTCGTACAGGACCGCGCCGTCCGGGCCCGCCAGGACCTCGGCCGCGCCGTCCCGGACGAGCGCGTCGAGCGCCGCGCGGGCCCGGCCGCGCTGGACCAGGCCGAACTGGGCCAGGTCCGCCGCCGACGCGGGCCCGAAGCCCGCGAGATAGCGGCGGGCCAGCGTGTCCAGGCCCCCGGCGGCCGCCTCGGGACCGGTCCGCACCGGCTCGGGTCCCGACGCGACGAAACCGGGGGAGACCGCGTACTGCCACGGCGGGCCGCTCGGCACGTGCCACAGCGGCGCGTACTGCCGCAGCATCCGCCCGGCAGCGGGGGTGAGGCTCCCGCCGCCCCAGGACTCCTCGGCGCGTGCCCGCAGTTCCTCCCCGGTGCGGGGCCCGGACGCGTACGCGAGGAGATCGGGCAGCAGCGTGTCCGCGTCGTCCGGCGTGATCCCGGTGTCGGTGAACCTCCGGTCGCGCAGCCGGCTGCCGCGCAGCGTCGGCTCGACCGCCTCCCGGAACGGCCGGTAGTCCTCGGCGTGGACGAGGTGCAGGGTGATCCGCATCAGCGTCGAGCGGACCAGCCGGAACCCCTCCACGGCGGCGTCGAGTCCGGCCGGGTCGAAGCCCGCCACGCGGTTCCACAGCGCCACGTACGGCGAACCCGGCTGCTGCGCCTGGAGCGCCACCACCCGGCGCACCGCCTCCTCGACACCGACCGGCTCCCTGGCCAGCAGCAACTGGCGTGCCAGGGTGGCCCGGTTGAGGGCGCGGGCGGTGAGTGCGGGCGGCGGCGGCGCGGTCGCGGTCATGGCTCCGATTGTGACGCGGGGGTCCGACAACGGACGCGGCCCGTCGGGACGGCGGCGTGCCGCGAGGCCGTACGTCCGCTTCCGTACGAAGAATGGGGCGGAACCGTACGTAACACCCCCCGGAGACGCCCGCCGATGAGCACGACGACGCCCCCACCCCCCGTCCGGATCGGCGCCCTCGCCCCGCTGACCCGCCCCGGCTGGACGGAGGCCGGGCGGCAGCTGCTCGCCGGTCTCGAACTGGCCGTCGAGGAGGCCAACGCGGCCGGCGGGATCGACGGCAGGCCGCTCGACCTGGTGGTCCGGGACACCGCCGCCGACCCGCGGCGGGCCGCGTCGGCCGTGGAGGAGCTGGCCGGGCTCGGCGTGGCGGCCCTCGCCGGCGAGTACCACAGCGTCGCCGCCCGCGCGGCGGCCGAGCGGGCCGACGCCCTCGGCGTGCCGTTCCTCTGCTCTTCCGCGGTGCTCGACGCGCTCACCGGGCAGCCGACGGACCGGGTCGCGCGGCTGGCCCCCGCGCAGTCCCACGGCTGGCGCGTCTACGCCGACTTCCTCCTCGCCGCCGGTCACACCCGCGTCGCGGTCGCCGCCGAACCGAGCCTCTACTGGGCGGCCGGCACGGGCGTCCTCCGCGACCGTCTGGCGTCGCGCGGCGGCACGGTCACGGCACTCGACGCGCACGCCCTGCCGCCCGAGGCGCTCTGCGACGCGCTGGCCGCCGCCGACGGCGCGACGGCCCTGCTGCTCCTGACCGGCTTCCCGGACCCCGCGGTCCCGATCGTCAGGGCGGCGCGCCGTGACCCCCGCCTCGCGGGCCTCCTCATCGGGGCGCCGGCCGGGCAGCCGGAGTTCGCCGCATGGGCGGCGCTGCTGGGCGAGGAAGGCGCCGCGATCCCGTTCCTCCGCTACCTCCCCGAGCGCCAGAGCCCCCTGGGCGCCCGCGTCGAGGCCGCCCTCCGCGCCCGCCTCGCCGCCGCCCCCTCCTTCGTGGCCTTCGAGGGCTACGACACGATCGCCGTCCTCGCCGAGACCCTCCGCGCCCACGGCACGGACCGCGAGGCCATCGCCGGCTCCTGGCCCCGCCTGACCGTGGAGGGCAGCCGGGGCACCATCCGCTTCACCCGCCCCGCCGGCGCCCCGGTTCGGCAGTGGGCCTGGCCCCCCGTCCAGGTCGCCGACCGCGACCCGGCCGCCCCCACCCGCTTCCGCACCCTCCACACCGCCGCCCCCGCCTGACCCCCTCCGCCCGTCGCTCCGGCGCCTCGGGCTCCGGTTCGACGGCGGCGCCCCGCCCGCCGCTCATGACGTGTACTGGCGGCACTCGCCGGTGAAGACGACGGCGATCTCGGCCGTGAGCAGGGGCTCCACGCACCGGGTGACGGTCTCGCGCGCGGCGCCCTCGGGCTCGCGGTAGACCTGGAGCGCGAGCCCCTCCATCACGGCGGCGAGGCGCACGGCGGCGGCCTGCGGGTCCAGGCTCCCGTCGACCTCGCCGCACTCCTTGCCGTTGTGGACGGCGAGGGCGATGTCCTCGCGCAGCTGCCGGGCGCCGACGGTGTCGACCTCGGCCAGGGCGGGGGCGTCGAGGGCGCGGCCGGCGAAGGCGCGGGCCACGCGGTACTCGGCGCGGCGGGCCTCGTCCAGGGGGATGTACTCGGTCATCACGTCGGCCATGACCCGCGCGAGGGGCTGTTCGTGGGCGACGCCGTCCCTGATCCGCTCGTCGACGCGGGCGCGGATGCGGGCCGAGACCTCGCGGAAGGCGTGGAGCAGCATCTCGTCCTTGGTGCGGAAGTAGTGCTGCACCAGCCCGACGGACATGCCGGCGGCGGCGGCCGTCCGGGCGACGGTGACGGCGTCGAGTCCGTGATCGGAGATCAGGCGGACGACGGCGTCGGCGATCTGACGGCGGCGTTGTTCGTGGTCGGCGATGCGCGGCACTTGATGACCGTACCAGCGTACGGTTATAACCGTATCGCCATACGGTTATCTTTCGCGCCCCCTGAGGAACGAGGCCCTGATGCCCCGCCTGATCCGACGCGCCGCCGCCACGGCGGCCGCCCTCCTGCTCGCCCTGTCGCCCTTAGGGGAGGCGTCGGCGGCGACGCCCGCACCCGTCCCGGCGGAACGTTTCGCGGCGCTGGACGCCTCCGTGCGCGAGCGCATGCGGGCCACCCGTACGCCCGGACTCGCCTACGCCGTGGTCGGCCCCGACGGGCCGGTCCACACGCGGTCCTGGGGCACGGACGGGAACGGCGAGGCGGTCACGGACGACACCCCGTTCCTGTGGGGATCGGTGGCCAAACCGATCGCCGCCACCGCCGTGATGACGCTCGTGCAGGACGGACGGCTCCGGCTCGACGACCGCGTCGCCGACCGTCTGCCGGCGTTCCGCTTCGGCGGCCCCGAGCACGCCGGCCGGGTCACGGTCCGTCATCTGCTGCAGCAGACCGCGGGCATACCGGAGTCGGCGACCTTCGAGGTCGCCGACTGCGTCGACGCCGACTGCCCCGGCGCGCTCGGCCGGCTCGCCGCACTGGCCGGCGTACGTCCCCTCGGCCGGCCCGGCACCACGTACGCCTACAGCAGCGCCAACTACCTCGTCCTGGCGGCCCTGGCCGAGGCCGTCACCGGCCGGCGCTTCGCCGAACAGCTCAGGGAGAGCGTCCTGCGGCCCGCCGGCATGGACGGGGCGATCGCCGACCGGGCGTCCGCCCGCGAGCGGAACCTCCCGCCCGGCCACCAGCTCCTGTGGGGCGTGCCGTCCGCCATCGTGGACGGGGTGGACGACGACGGCGCCGCCTACGGCTACACCGGCGGCGACCTGCACGACCTCGCCGCCTTCGCCTCCCTCCAGCTGCGGTCGGGGAAGCCGGCCGCAGGAGGGGCGGCGGTCCTGACCCCCGAGTCCGTCCGCCTCATGCGGCGGACGGGCCGGCTCGACCCCTCCGGAGCCGCCACCGGATACGGACTCGGCTGGCGCGTTGGCGGCCTGGAGCCCCCGCTCGACACCGCCGTCTGGCACACCGGCGCCACCCCCGGCTACTCCGCCATGATCTTCCTCCTGCCCGACCAGGACCTCGCCCTCGTCCTCCAGCAGAACCTGCACGGCCTCCTGCACGACGCCGCCGTGATGGACGTCGGATTCCGTGCGGCCCGCCTCCTCGCCGGAGGAACCGCCACCGAGCCGCCCTCCGCCGCGGCCTACCACGCGACGGTCTGGGGCGTCACCGCCCTGGCCCTCGTCCTCCTCGCGGAGGCGGTCCACTCCTTCCGCCTGCCGCGGCGCGGGGGCGCGCGCCGCAGCCGCGTCCCCACCGTCCTGTGGTGCCTCGCCGGCGCCGTCCCCCCGGCCGCCCTGGGAGGGGCGCTCGCCCTTATGGGGCCCGGCGCGCTGTGGACCTGGACGCCCGACTCGTTCACGGCCCTGTGCGCGGCGAGCGCCGCCGGGGTCGCCGTCATCGCTCTGCGCCTCGGGGCCGGTTGCGTCCGGACGCGGGGAGAGGCGGTCCCTCGATCCGGGGTCGCCCTTCCTTTACAGTGATGTAGTAGGCCGTGTCCCCACCGGCCCGATCCCGCCCGGATCCGCATCCCAGGACGAGAAGGAGTGAGCGACCCGCAATGGGTGAGCCTCCCAGTACGAGCCGTGCCACCGCCTGCCCCGACGCGTCGAGCCGGGGAGCGGGGGTGGCACGGTGCCGTCTTCGTCGCGGCCGAGTTCTCCCTCACCACCGTCGAACGCGGCGAGCTGGACCGAGGTACTGCTCCTTCTGCTCGCACTCGCACTCGCCTTCGCCTGTATCACCGTCACCTCCCTGGTGATCGGCATGCTCGCCGGGCCGTCCCTGGCCGCGCCGCTGCGCGGCCCGCTGGAGGCGATCGGCCTCGGCGCGGCGGCCCCGTCCGCCGCCACCGTCCTCGGCGTGGCGCTCTCCACCGTGGTCCTCATGGTCGTAGCAGAGCTCGTGCCGAAGAACCGGGCGATCTCCCGGCCGCCGGCCGTCGCCAAGGTCGTCGCCGACACCCCGCTCGACGACACCCTCACCGCCCTGCGCGCCGCCGGCAGCCACCTCGCGGCCGGCACCGGCGGGCCCGGCACCGTCCTCGGCCACGTGACGATGGAGGACGTCCTGGAGGAGCCGGTGGGTCCCGCCATCGTGTGAGCCGCCCGGATCCCGCCTCCCCGCCGCGCCCGCGCCGCCCGGCGCGCGCCCCCGTACCCGCCGACCGAGCACAGACCGACGACCGTCCCGCCCGCCGCACGGCCCGTGGCCCCGCGCCCCCGGCCCACCGCCTCACGAAGGAGCCCCTGCTTGTCCGCCAGAACGACGCGTCCCGTCCCCCCGAAGGGGTACGACAGCCGATGAACGCCGCTCTCGGCCTGCTGGCCGTCCTCGTCCTGACCGCCGGCACCGGGTACTTCGTCGCCCAGGAGTTCGCCTACGTCGCCGCCGACCGCCTCGCGCTCGCCCGCGAGGCCGAGTCCGGCGACAAGCGGGCGGCCCGCGCGCTGAACGTCCTCGAACGCCTCTCCTTCATGCTCTCCGGAGCCCAGCTCGGCATCACCGTCACCGGACTCGTCGTCGGCTTCCTCGCCGAACCGTCCGTCTCCGCCCTGCTCGAGCCCGCGCTGGACGGGACGGGGCTCTCCGACGGGGCGGTGTCCGCGATCTCGGTCGTCCTCGCCTTCGTGATCGCGACCGTGCTCCAGATGGTCCTGGGCGAACTCGCGCCGAAGAACCTCGCGCTCGCCGTCCCCGAGCGGCTCGCCAAGTCGCTGGCCTCCTCCACCCTCCTCTACCTGAAGGTCGTCGGCCCGGTCGTCCGCGTCTTCGACGGCGCCGCCAACAGGCTGCTGAGGAAGGCCGGCATCGAACCGGTCGAGGAACTGCACCACGGCGCGACCCTCGAAGAGCTCAGCCACCTCATCGGCGAGTCCCACGAACAGGGCCAGTTGCCCGCCGACACCGCCGAGCTCCTCGACCACGCCCTCGAATTCTCCGAACGGACCCTGGACGAGGTGATGGTGCCGCGCGCCGACGCCGTCTTCGTCCGCAAGGACGCCACCCTCACCGAGGCGGTCGAGCTGATCGCCCGCCACGGCCACTCCAACTACCCCGTCCTCGGCGACCACCCCGACGACGTCGCCGGCGTCCTCGGCGTACGCGACCTCGCCCGGCTGCCCGCCGACCGCTTCGACACCGTCACCGCGGGACACGCCGACCGCGCGCCGCTGCTGCTGCCCGACACGCTGCCGCTGCCCCAGGCGGTGGCGCGGATGCGGGAGGCGGACGACGAGTTCGCCGTCGTCCTCGACGAGCACGGCGGCGTCGCCGGCATCGTCACCTACGAGGACATCGCCGAGGAACTCGTCGGCGACATCGCCGACGAGACCGACACGGTCGTCGCCGTCGCCGTCCCGGACGGCGACGGCTGGCGGGTCGACGCGGGCCGCCGCCTCGACGAGATCGAGGACGCCACCGGCATCGCCCTCCCGGGCGACGACGACTACGACACCGTCGCCGGCCTCATCATCGACCGCCTCGGCCGCTTCCCGACCATCGGCGACGGCCTCACCGTCGACGACGTCCGCATCGAGGTCCTCAGCCTCGACCGGCACGTCCCCGGCCGCGTCCGGCTCGTCTTCGCCCCGCCCGCCGCCGAGGAGACCCAGGCATGAGCTTCCCCCTGGCCCTGTTCGTCACCGTCCTGCTCCTCGTCGGCAGCGGCTTCTTCGTCGCCGCCGAGTTCGCCCTCGTCGCCGCCAAGCGCCACCGCGTCGAGAAGGCGGTCGCGGACGGCAGGCGCGGCGCCAAGGCCGCCCTCGCGGGCATGCGCGAACTGTCCCTGATGCTGGCCGGCGCGCAACTCGGCATCACCCTGTGCACCCTCGGCCTCGGCGCCATCTCCAAGCCCGCCATCTCCCACGAACTCGACCCGCTGCTCGTGAGACTCGGCCTGCCGAGCACCCTCAGCTACGCCATCGCCTTCGCCGTCGCCATGATCGTCGTGGTCTTCCTCCACATGGTCCTCGGCGAGATGGCACCCAAGTCCTGGGCCATCGCCCACCCCGAACGCTCCGCCATGCTGCTCACCCCGCCCTTCCGGGCCGTGGTCAAGGCCGTACGCCCGCTGATCTGGGTGCTCAACAAGGTCAGCAACGCGCTCGTCCGCATGTGCCGGGTCCAGCCCCGCGACGAACTCACCGCCGTCCACAACCGCGAGCAGCTCACCCACCTGGTCGCGGAGTCCGCACGCCTCGGCCTCATCAACAGGACCGACTCCCAGCTCATCACCCGCTCCCTCACCGAGCCGCAGACCCCGGTCGGCGTGCTCCGGACCCCGGCGGACGCCATCGTCTCCGTCCCCGCCGACGCCGGTCTCGACGCGGTCCTCGCCCGCGCCTCCGAGGCCGACCGCTCCCGCCTCCTCGTCCGCGACGGCGACCACATCCTCGGCTCGGTCCACACCCGGGACGCCCTCGTCGCCCGCACCCGGGGCAGGGACGTCACCGCCCGCGACCTCGCCCGCCCGGTGCCCGAACTCGCCGTCACGGAGACGGTCTCCGGCGCGATCGAACAGCTCCGCAGGCGCCGCGCCTCCCTCGCCCTCGTACGCGGCGCCGAGGGCGAACTGGCCGGCCTGGTCAGCCTGGACGACCTCCTGGTCCGGATCATGGGACCGCAGGCGGCGGCCTGATCCCGCGGGGTCCCGGGCACGTCACGTGCCCGGGCCCCCACCGCTCAGAGGGGCCTAGTCCTCCGCCTCCGAAGGCTCGGCAACCTCCAGCAGGTCGCGCAACAGGCGTTCGTCCCCCGGCGAGAGCGTGCTCACGAAGCTCGTGAGGACGGCCTCGCGATCGGCCTCGGAATCCAGCACCCGCCGCATCCGCAGCGCGGCCAGCCCCGCCTCGTCCGCGACGGCCGTCCACCGGAACGACCGCCCCGAACGCTCCCGCGCGACCGCCCCCTTCACGTGCAGCCGGGTCAGGATGGTCACCACCGTCGTATAGGCCAGGTCACCGCCGACCCGCTCCCGCACCCATCCGGCGGCCACCGGCCCCGGTGCCGTCCGCAGCGCGGCCAGCACCTGCGCCTCCAGCTCTCCCTGTCTCCGCCGGCGCGGAGCCGTGCGGCCGTCACCCCTGTGTTCCGACATGCCCTCGGCCTCCCCCTGTTCTCCGCGCGTGCCGCCGCGAGCGCGGTTCATCGTACTGACCACGTCGTGTTTCCCGGCCGTGCGGAGAACAGGGGGAGGCCGGCAAGATCAGCCGGGGAAGGACAGGACGTACCGGGCCGCCGACATCGCGGTCGCCACCGCGGCCGTGATCGGGTCCGCGACGGGGTCCGGGCCCGGGTCCGGTGGACCGGCGGGCGGGGCGGGGTGGCCGATCGCCCGCAGCAGGGCGGCCACCCTCTCGTCGCACGCCCCCTCCGCGCCCGTCCCGGTGCGCAGGTACTCCCGTACGGGGAAAAGGCCCAGCACCCGCCGCTCGGCCGGGACCAGCAGGCCCTCGGCGACCAGCTCCGCCCGGGCCAGGCCGAGGAGCTCCGGGCCGAGCCGCTCGACCCAGTCCCGGGGGCGGCGGGCCCGCTCGGCGAGCAGCAGGCGTTCGAGGAACAGGTCCGCCACGGGGTCGGGACAGCGCTCCGCGCTCCGGGCCAGGACCGCCCCGGCCGAGACGGTGATCCGTCCGGCGGCCGCGAGTTCGTGGAGCGCCGCACCGACCGTGGCGAAGCCGAGTTCCGTCTGCCGCCACGACGAGCGCCACGGGCCGCCGCTCGCCGTCAGCACCAGCTCCGCCGGCAGGGACCGGGGTCTTCCCGCTGGTGGGGACACCGCCGGTCAGACCCCGAGCCGCTGCTTGACCTCGGCGAAGAACGGGATGTGCCGGTAGTCCCCCGCCTCCTCGTCGTAGTCGGTGCAGCGGTTGGTGAACTCCAGCAGACCGGCGCGGACGTCGGCCAGCGGCTCGGTGTGGATGCGCTTCTCGATGGCCTCGATCTCTCCGAGGAAACGTTCCAGCACCTCGGGCAGCCCCGGCAGCAGATGGATGCGCTCGTCCCGCAGGGCGATGCCGCCGTGCTCCGACAGGTAGTTGAAGAGCAACTGGGAGGCGACGGCGTCGTAGTTGGGGCGCGGAATGCCCTCGACGGCGTAGCGCAGCAGGCGCTCGGCCAGGATGTACTCGTACGCGGCGCGGGCCCGGTCGGCGGGGAGTTCGGGGTCGCGCAGGCACACCAGCATGGAGGAGACGTCGACGCGGAGCTCTTCGAGCCCGGCGAGCGGCTTGAGCTTCTTCGCGTGCAGGTAGTCCGGGATGGGCATGTCGCCCTGCCGGTGGTGGTATTCGTGCAGCCGGACCCACCAGGAGGAGGCCGCCTCGATGACGTCGTCGTCGGCGCCCTGGATGAGCGGGAAGCTGCCGGGCGCCATGACCTCGTCGATCATCGTGCGCGTGATGCGGTTGTGGCGCTCCACGAACTTGTTGATGAAGTAGAAGATCAGGTCGTCGGGGTCCTGCCGGCCGTCGATGTGGTTCTCCGGGAACAGGGCCACGACCACACGGGAGTTGAAGCCGTCCGAGCAGGCGGTGATGTTGACCGGCATGGTGTTGCTGCCGTACCGCCGGGCGAGGTGCGGATCGGTCGGCAGCGTGTCGTACGTCAGGTAGTCCAGCGAGAGCCGGGGGAAGTACGAGGCGTTGAAGAGCGAGAACAGATGGTGGTCGCGCTCGGTGTTGATGTGCTCCTTGGTCCGGAGCAGTCGCGGCGGCGCGGCGTCCGCCCCTTCGCCGGCTCCCGCCTCGCCGGAGGTCCGGGTGTCGGCCCGGAGGTCGGCCATGAACGCCTGCACGACCGGCTGGTGGCGCAGGTGCTCGGAGGACTCCAGCCGGCCGCGCAGATCCGCGAGGAACGCGGGGTCGGTGACATCGGTCCCCTTGGCCATCCGCCGGCGTATTTCGTTGACCTCGTCGATGACCAGCTTGATCTCGTTCGACACCGCTACCGACCCCTTGTCGTCGTGGGATAGTCCTGCCGTTTCCAGTACTCCAGGCCGCCGATCAACTCCTTGACCCGGAATCCGGCCGCCGCGAGTGCCGCGGCGGCCCTGGAGCCCGCGTTGCAGGCCGGGCCCCAGCCGTAGGTGACGTAGACCGGCGCGGGGTCGAGCCCGCGCAGCACGGATTCCGTCAGCTCGGCGTGGGGCAGGGAGAGCGCGCCGGGCAGGCACTCCTCCTCGTACGCGGCCGTCCTGCGGGCGTCGGCCAGGACGAACCCCCCGACGCCCGCGGCGAGATCGTGGTGGACGTCGTAGGGATCGGTCTCGCAGGCCAGCCGGGCCCGGAGGAAGTACCGGAGCGCCGCCTCGGGGTCGGCCGCGGGAATTCCCAGGACGCGGGAGCCGGTCACCCCGCCCCCGTTCCCGTCACCCTCCGGCCGGGCTCCGCTCCGGGCCTCCTCCGGCCTGCCGGGCTGTGTTCTCGTCGGTGTTCTCATGGGTGTTCTCCGCAATCCAGCCCTCGATGAGGAGCTTTCCGATGGAGTCCGGCCGGTAGCCGTGCCCGGCCTCGATGTGTGCGCGCAGTTCGGCGGCGGTGAACCAGCGGGCCTCCACCACTTCCGCGCCGTCGACCGCCGTGGTCTCCGAGACGGCCTGGGCGCGGAAGCCGACCATCAGCCCCGCCGGGAACGGCCATGCCTGGGAGCCCTGGTAGGCGACGTCCTTCACCACGACGCCGGCCTCCTCGAAGATCTCGCGCCGCACGGCGTCCTCCAGGCTCTCGCCGATCTCGACGAAGCCCGCCAGGGTGCTGAAGGACCCCGAGCCGGACCCGGCGTGCCGGCCCAGCAGGCAGCGCCGGGCGTCGCCGGCGTGCTCCACCAGGACGATCACCGCCGGTTCGATCCGGGGGAAGAGCAGCTTGCCGCAGGCGCGGCAGACCCGCAGATGGCCGCCGTCGCGGCTCTCGGCGGCTCCACCGCAGGCGCCGCAGAACCGCTGGTTGCGGTTCCAGTGCGTCAGGCCCCGGGCGTACGCGAGGAGCCCCGCCTCGTCGGCGCCGACGGTCGGCACCAGGGCGCGTACGTCCTGGACCGCGTCCGCGCCCGCCAGGGCGAGCGCCTCGTCCTCGGACAGCTCCGAGAGGTCGGCGGCGAGGACCGCGGTGTCGCCGTCCAGGCCCAGGAGCACCGGCTCGGGGGCCGCGTCGAGCAGGGCGTGCGCCACCGCCCCCGAGGGGGTCACCGGCGAGCCGTCGCGCACCAGGCACCGGTCGCGCCAGAGCGGTACGACGCGGGTGCCCGGCCGCGTGGCGAGCGAGGTGATCCACGCGGCGTCGGAGCGCCGGTCGCCGGCGCGGTCGAGTGCGAGTCCGGAGTAGTGCACGGTGAAGCTCCCGTCGTTGCTGCCCAGCCGGGGTCGGGGCTGAGGCCGAGGTGGTCGGCTCACCCCTGGCCGCGCGCCACGGCGGAACGGTCCACGAGGGCGGCGCCGAGCCGTGCGAACTCGGCGGCCAGATCGTCCGGGCAGTCGTCCAGGAGGCCGGCGACAGCGTCCCACACCACCCGCGCGGCTCTGACCAGCAGAACGTCCTGGCGTGGTGTGAGGTGGTGCTGGAACCCGAGCATCTCCAGCGGCGCTGCGAGCTGCACCAGGACGTGGTCCGGCAGCTCGATCAGCCAGCCGTCGTACCGGTCCGATTCGATGATGCGTTTCACCGAGGACCGGACCGACTCGACGTCGACGTCTTCACGTTGTCTGCGCAGCACGACGGTCGCACCCCTCCGCGGCGTCAGTTCTCGTAGCGGATGGGCTCGTACGAGGCGAGTCGTTCGAAGTCCCGGTAGAGGGTCTCGTAGTCGTGGTTGCGCACCAGGAAGGTGCCGCCGTTGTCGATGAGCGAGGCGCCCTGCCCGATCTCCTCTCCCACCCGTACCTTCCACTTCATCTCGACCTCGCTCTCCACGTCGGGGAGCACGAGCTCGGAGACGATCCCGGGGCGCTTGGGCAGCACGGCGTCGAAGCAGTACATCTGCTCCTGGTCCCAGGGGTGGCTCGGCAGGCCCGCCTCGATCTCGAAGGCCAGGTTGAGCAGCGCGACGGCGTAGTTCTGCTGCATGGCGGCGAGCCCGGCGAGGCCCTTGAAGCGTGCGCCGACCTCCAGGAAGACCAGCTCGTCGTCCTTGGTGTGGAACAGCTCCAGGTGGCTGGCGCCGTCCAGCTTGCCGAGCGCGTCGAGGACCGTCTCGGCGAAGGCGATCATGCGCGGCACGCGCGGGTCGGACTCGATCAGGTTGATGTCGGCGTTCACCCGGCCGCGCTGCACCTCGGTCGAGTTGACCAGGTACTCGGTGACCCCGCCGAAGACGGTCCTGCCGTCCTGGACGACCAGGTTGACGCTGAACATGGTGCCGTCGATGTGCTCCTCGTACTCGTAGCCGCGGCCGAGGTCGCGCGGGAGGGCGTGGAACTCCTCCGGCTCGAAGATCTTGTACACGCCGTCGGCGGAGGCGGCGTCGACCGGCTTGAGGACGAAGGGGAGGCCGACGTCGGCGACGATGGCGTCCAGCACCGCCGCCCGGTCCTCGGCGAACGCCTTCGGGTCGAGGAGCCCGAACCGGGGCACCCGCAGCCCGGTGCCGGCCAGCTTCTCCTTCATCAGGCACTTGTCGCGGTAGGGCAGCAGCTGCTCGTAGGTGGGGCCGACGAGGCCGAGCTCCTCCCGCAGTTCGGCGGTGAGCAGCAGGTTCCGCTCGTCGAAGCAGTGCAGGGTGAGGTCGGCGGGGCCGGTCTCCGCCGCCAGCTCGCGGACGATCGCCCGGGTGGCCGCCGGGTCGACGATCGACGACTCGGTGTACGAGGGGTCGGCGAGGCCGCACGGCACCACGTGGATGCGGTGGAAGTAGGCCCGCTCGGTCTCCGAGACGTTGAGGCTGTCCTGCTCCGAGAAGATGCCGACGAACCTGACCTGGTCCGGCTCGACCAGCAGATCGTGGCGGAACACCCCGAAGCCGCGGGTCGATATCACGGCGACTGTCCTCATGCGCGCTCTCCGATCGTCGTTGTGGTGTGGGCTCGCCGTTCCAGCGCCAGCAGCAGCGGGATCGCCACCAGGCTCAGCCCGAGCAGGAAGAGCATCGGCAGGACCTCGCCGCGGGCCAGCAGGAAGGTGAGCAGACCTGGCGCGGCGATCTCGCCGACGGTCCAGGACAGCTGGTAGGTGGCCAGATAGCGGCCGCGGATGTGGCGGGGGGCCATCGAGACGCTGAGGGTCTCGACGGCGGGGAACGCGATGACCTCGGCGAGCGTGAAGACCGCCATCGCGAGGAACAGTCCGGCGTACGTGACGGCGTCGGGCGTGACGTACAGGACCGCGAACAGGCCGAAGGCCGCCGCGTTGAGGACCGAGGCCAGCATGATGGCCCGGGTCATCCGGGCCTTCTCGGTCCGCTTGGAGACGAGGGTCTGGGTGAGGGAGACCAGGACCGCGTTGACCACGATGAGGGCGCCGGCCGTCCAGGCGGGCAGTTTCAGGGCGTCGACGATGTAGATCGCGAGGAGCACCTTGATGAGCATCTGGCCGAAGACGAGCGTGGCGTTGACGCCGATCAGCAGGGAGTACGAGACGTCCCGCAGGACCGTGGCGTAGCCCGCCCGGGGGCGGGGTGCCTCCTGGCCGCCCCCGTCCCGCGCCTCCGGGACGGTCTTGTCGGCCTGCTCCCGGTCGGTCTTGTCCGCCGCCTCCCGGACGGTCTCGTCGGCCGGCTCCCGGTCGGTCTCGTCGGCCGGCTGTTCCTGGTACGGCGGCCGCCACAGGAACAGCAGGGTCGCCGCCAGGATGTAACTGGCCGCGTTGCCGATCACGATGGCGTTCAGGGCGGTCCCCTCGCCCAGCGCGAAGGCGAAGGCGGCCAGCGCGCCGCCGATCGCCATCGCCGTGTTCCGCAGGGCCGTCATGAACCCGAACCAGCTGGTGCGCCGGTCCTCCGGTGAGGCCAGCACCACCAGGCCGCTGCTGGACGTCCAGTACGTCGTGTGGCCCACCTGCACCAGGAAGACGACCACGACGATCTGCCAGACGGACTGGGCCGCCAGGAAGCCGAGGTAGCCGACGACCGACACGAGGTTGCCCCACGCCGCCGTACGGCGGGGGGTGAACCGGTCGATCAGCGGGCCGACGACGAGCGACGCGGGCAGCGCGAGCAACCGCGCGAGGGTCATCGCCGCGCCGATCGCGGTGACGGAGACCGAGGTCGTTCTGGCGAAGTAGACCAGGGTGAACGCCATGATCAGCCCGGTGCCGAGGCTGTCGATGAGGCTCGCGGAGACGAACCGGCCGTTTCCCGTCAGCCGTGGGATGCCGAGTCTCTGCCAGACCGTCTCGGGTGCGAGGGTGGTTGCCACTGTCCCGACTCTCTCTCGTGTCGCTCGTGTCGCTCGTGGATGCGCGCGGGGGCGGGGGCCGGGCTCAGTCCGCGGCGGGCCGGGTGACGATCCGGACCCGGCCGATCAGCTCGTCGATGCGCGCGATGGCCGCCTGGGTGGTGTCGGCGGTCACCAGCACCTGGACGTGCCGGCCGAAGTTGTCCGCCATCGGCTCGATCTCGTCACCGGGCGCGATGTGCACGTCCACGCCGAACACCCCCTCCTCCGCGCGGAGTTCCTCGACGCCCTCGACGGCCTCGACGATCCCCGGCCGCCCGTTCACCCACTTGGTCGCCGAGCCGAGGACCGGCTCCGGCCGGCCGGTGAGCGCGGGCAGGCGTCGCAGCGGCCAGCCGGAGGCGTACCGCTCCATGTCGAAGCCGTGGGTGACGGCCATGAAGTCGAGCAGCCGGTCGCCGGCCACCCGGTCGTGGCCCTCGATGATCCGGGGGCCCTTGGAGGAGAGCTTGATCTCGGTGTGGCCGACGCCGTCCTTCAGGCCCATGGCCGTCAGGAAGCCGACCACGTGCTCGACGATGGTGGTCTCGACGTCCTCGGCGAGGATCGCCGGCAGGGCGTGGCCCATCTCGACGCAGCCCTCGTGGAACTTGTCGGTGATCGAGACGACGACGTGGTGGCCGTCGAAGGAGAAGCTCTCGGCGCTGTACTCGACGCCGTCGATGTACTCCTCGGCGATGAAGCGGTCCACGGGGTAGAACGTCGCCATCGGCAGGTCGGCGCGGCCGCGCAGCCCGGTCAGCTCCGCCCAGGCGTCGTCGGTCTCCTCCGGTCCGCGGATCACGGCGATGCCCCGGCTGGCCGTGCCGTCCAGCGGCTTGACGATCACCGGGAAGCCGTACCGCCCGGCGAAGTCGCGGACGTCCTGGGCCGAGGCGACCTCGGCGCAGCCCACCGACTCGAAGCCGGTGTCGTGGAGCCATTCGCGCATCCGCAGCTTGTCGTGGAAGCGCCGGGCCACCTCGAAGGAGGTGCCGCCGAGTCCCAGCATGTCGTTGATGCGTCCGGCCAGTTCGGTGGCCTGCTCGACGAGGGTCATGACGGCGGTGAAGCCGTACGCCTCGTGCGCGGCCAGGACCATGGGGCGGGTCACGTCCCAGTCGAGGTAGTCCACCAGGAGGAGGACGTCCGCCGTCTCGGCCTGGCCGGGCAGCAGCCGCTCCTTGTGCTGGAGGAAGACGACCCGCAGGCCGAGTTCCTTGGCCTTCTGGAGGGCCTCCAGCCGGCCACCGATGATCAGGATGGTGTCGGGCCTGTCCACGTCGGCACTTCCTTCGCTCGTCAAGAGGTCACCCGTGAGGTCGCTGATGAGATCGCTGGTGAGGTCGCTGGTGAGGTCGTGTGTGGCGCGCGTGCGGCGCCGCTCGTGAGGCCGCGCGTGGCGCCGCTCGTGAGGCCGCGCGTCATGAGGTGGCCGCGACCGGCGTGCGGCGGGCGCCTTCCGCCTCGTCGTAGAGGGCCTCGACGATGATCTCCAGGCCCTGGACCAGGCTGATGTCCGCGACGGTCAGCGGCGGCAGGATCTTGACCACCTCGCTGTCCCGGCCGCAGGTCTCCACGATCAGTCCGCGTTCGAAGCAGCGCCGGGAGACCTTCGCGCCGGCGATGCCCGAGTCGCTCAGGTCGAGGCCGAGGATCAGCCCGCGGCCGCGCACCCGCGCGCCGAAGCGCGCGACCGCCTCCCGCCGGAGGAAGTCGGTGACGAGCTCCCCCTTGCGGCGCACCTCGGCGGCGAAGGCCGGGTCCGCGCCGTCCGCCCAGTGGGCGCGGATCGCCTCGGCGGCGGCGACGAACGCGAGCTGGTTGCCGCGGAAGGTGCCGCTGTGCTGGCCCGGCTTCCAGATGTCGTACTCGGGCTTCAGCAGGAGCAGGGCCATCGGCAGCCCGAAGCCGCTGATCGACTTGGAGAGCGTGATCAGGTCCGGCTCGACGCCCGCCCGCTCGAAGGAGAAGAACGCGCCGGTACGGCCGCAGCCGACCTGGATGTCGTCGACGATCAGGAGCACCCGGTGGGTGTCGCACCACTTCCGCAGGCCGGCCAGGAAGGCGTCGGGAGCCACGTACACCCCGCCCTCGCACTGGACGGTCTCCAGGAGCACCGCCGCCGGCTTCTCCACGCCGGAGCTGGGGTCGCCCACCAGCCGGTCCAGCAGGTCCAGGCTGTCGAACGGCCCCATCGGGGAGTCCGGGTAGGGGACGTGGGTCACTCCACCCAGGGTGGGGCGCAGCCCCTGCTTGTAGAAGCCGGCGCCGACCGCGGCGAGCGCGCCCGTGCTCATGCCGTGGAAGCCGCCGCCGAAGGCGATGACGTTGGTGCGGCCGGTGACCAGCCGGGCGACCTTCAGCGCGGCCTCGACCGCGTTGGTCCCCGACGGGCTGCAGAACTGCACCTTGTGGTCGAGGCCGCGCGGCCGGAGCACGTGCGCGGCGAAGACCTCCAGGAAGTCCCGCTTGGCGGTGGTGGCCAGGTCGAGCGCGTGGGTGAGCCCGTCGCGCTCCAGGTGGGCGATGAGGGCGCGCTTCGCGAAGCCGGGGTTGTGGCCGTAGTTCAGCGCGCCCGCGCCGGCGAGGAAGTCGAGGTAGCGGGTCCCGTCCGTGCTCACCAGGAACTCCTGGTGGCCGGTCTCGAAGGTGGCCGGGAAGGACCGTACGTACGAACGGACCGCCGACTCACGGTCGTCGAACACCTCGGCCAGGCCGTGGCCCTGGGTCATGGTTCCCTCTCTCTGGGGTCCGGCTGTCTCGGGTCCGGTCACGACCGCCGTCCGGCCGGCGCGGGCAGGTCCCGGCCGATGTGCTCGGAGAAGGCGACGAGGTTGTGGGGGTTGTCGCCGAGGCGGACCCCGTTGACGACGACCTCGCGCCGCGCCGCGAGGCCGAGGCGGTGCGCCTCGGGGGCCGTGGCCGCGGTGACGATGAACATGCCGACGGCGTCGAGCTGGTCGGCCCGGCCGCTGAGCCGTTCCCCGGGGGCCTTGGTGGCCCGGGCGGCGAGGGCGCCCTCGGGGAACTCGATGGTGCGGAACTCGGTGGCGCCCGGCGGGGGCAGCACCACCATCTCGACGGCGTACCGGGGCGGCCGCGCGGTGAAGCCCAGGTCCGGTGCGACGCCGCAGCCGACGTCGACGAGGACCTCGGCGTAGTCGAGCCCGTACGCCTCGCCTATGGACACCGGGGACGCGAAGCCGGCGGGGCGCGGGTTGAAGTCGATGAGTTCGGGGGTGCCGTCCTCGGCGACCATGAACTCCAGGTGGGTGCCGCCGTGGTGGAAGCCCAGGCAGGTGTGGACCGCCCGGGAGGCGGCGACGATCCGCTCCAGGTGGGGGTGGTGGTACGGCGTCTGCATGCCCTGCTCGACCACCGGGTCGGAGGCGAGCACGTACCGCCCGGTGAGGGTCACGAAGCCGACCTCGCCGCGGTGCACCACGGACTCGACCGACAGGAGTTCGCCCGCGGCCTTCTCCTCCAGGACGAAGCCGCCGTGCGCCCGGATGTACGCGCGCATCAGCGGGTTGACGACGTCGGCGGTACGGACCCGGGCCGCCGCCTCGCGGAGTTCGGCCATCGACGCGACCTCGAAGCAGAGGGCGCTGCCGGTGCCGTTGGCCGGCTTGAGGACGGCCGGACCGGCGAACCGCCAGCCGTCCCAGTCCAGGGCCTCCTCCAGCGGGACGCCGCGCAGGGCGGAGAGCCCCGCGTCGTACAGCGTCCGGCGGACCCGGGTCTTGTCGAGGATGCCCGTCAGGGTGTCCGGGTCGGTGGTCGGCAGTCCGGCGAGCTGCCGCAGGGCCGCCTGGTGGGGCAGCGTCGGTTCGAACATGCTGTGCGTGCCGACGACCTCGTACCGGCTCGCCACGTCCTTCAGCACGCGGTCGAGCGCGGCCGGGTCGCTCCAGGAGGCGAGGGTGACGACCTCGTCGACGAGGCCCTCCTCCACCGCGAACGGGCCGGTCGCGCAGAGCGGGTTGTGGTTGAGGGCGACGATGGCGAAGCCCCGGGCCTTCGCCGCCCGCGCGGTGTACAGCATGGCGTTCATCAGCTCGAAGAGGACGAACGCTTTTCTGCGTGGCATGGCGTTCTCACTTCCTGGTGCGGGCCCGCGGGGCCGGGCCGGCGGCGGGCGCCGGGGCGAGTCCGGCCCCGATGTCGGTGCGGTAGCGCATGCCGGGGAATCCGACGTGCTCGATGCGGTCGTAGGCCAGCCGGCGGGCCCGGTCGAGGGTGTGGCCCGCGCCGACGACGTGGAGCACCCGGCCGCCGCTGGTCCGGGGGGTGCCGGCCGCGTCGCGGCGGATGTTGGCGCAGAACACCAGGGTGTCGTCGGCGCCGTCCGGGCCTTGTGTCTCGGCGGGACCGGCGGGACCGGCGGGACCGGCGGGACCGGCCGGCGCCATGCCGCGTACCGGCTGGCCGGCGGCGAAGGGGCCGAAGGGCCAGCCGATGAGGGCGTCGGGGTCCGCGGGGTCCAGGCAGCCCTGCACCAGCGCGACCGAGCACCGGGCGAGCCCGTCGGTGTCGAGCCGCCGGCCGCCCAGGTCGCGGGCGAGCACGGCCCGGCACAGGTCCAGGAAGTCGCTCCGGACGCCGGGCAGCACCACCTGCGCCTCGGAGTCCCCGAAGCGCGCGTTGATCTCGATGACGACCGGGCCGCGAGGGGTCAGCATGGCCCCGATGTAGACGAAGCCGGTGAAGTCGAGGCCGTCCGCCCGCAGTCCGCGCAGCAGGGGGTCGACGAGCGCCGCCCGCAGCTCCTCGCGCAGGCCGGGGCTGTCGTCGGGGTGCGGGGCGACGGACCCCATGCCGTCGCAGTTCTTGCCGGCGTCACCCTCCAGGGTGCGCTTGTAGTCCATCGCGGTCGGGAAGAGGAGCGCGCTGTCGCCGTCGAGGAGGGCGAACACCGAGATCTCCCGGCCGGTCAGGCGCTCCTCGACGACCAGCCGCAGCCCGTCGGACGACCCGCCGGCCGCCGCCTCGGCCGCTTCGGCGGCGAACCTGTCGACGGCGGCGATGGCCTCGGCGGCCGTGTCGCAGACCACCGAGCCGTCGCCGTCCGGGGTCAGCCCGTCGGTCTTGACGACGCACCGGTACGGCACCGAGCCCAGGAACTCCTTCGCCTTGGCGACGTCGGTGAACACCTCGAACTCGGGAACCGGGATGCCGTGGTCACGGCAGAACTCCTTGCCGCGGGTCTTGCTCGACTCCAGGGCCGCCGCGGCCGCCGTGGGGCCGACGACCCGGTGCCCGGCCGCCCGCAGCGCCTCCACGTAGCCCTGCGAGAGGGCGTCGATGTGGGAGACGAAGACGAACTCGACGGGGTGGGTGGCCAGGAAGTCGACGGCGGTGGCCGGGTCGGCCAGGCTGACGGACCCGGCCGGGACGATGCGCGGATGGTCGATCACGTCGCAGCCGGGACCGTAGTACACGGTGACGTCCGGGTTGGTGCGGGTGAACAGCTCGCAGATCGCGTGGCCGCGTCCCGTGCCGTCGATCACGAGGACCTTGTCGGACACCGGTGTCATGGGGTCACCCCCGCCTTGGTCGCGGCGATCGGCGCGGAGGGCACGGCGGTCCAGTCGCGGACGCTGTTCCCGACGTACACGTGGGTGAGCAGGCCGCCCCACGCCTCGAAGTAGCGGTCGGCGTTGCCGGCCGCCAGGTCGTCGTTGCGGATCCAGGAGGAGTTCGCCCAGTCGACCTTGGGGCGTACGTGGTGCAGGTCGTGCTGCACGGTGTCGCCGACCAGGACCCACATCCGGTACGGCGCGTAGAGCAGCACCATCCGCAGCCACCAACCGGTCCAGGCGCCCCAGCGCCCGAGGGCGCCCGCGCCGGTGGTGTCCGGGACGGGTGCGCCGCAGAACCGGCCGAAGGTCAGCTGGTCGCGCTGGGCCTTGGTGAGCCGCTCGGCGTTGTCGTGGAGCCACCAGCGGTGCTCGCTGAGCGTGTAGAGCAGGGTCTGGTTCTGGAAGAAGAAGGTGGCGGGCAGGAACCAGAACAGCAGCCACTGCAACCACCAGCCGGTGAGCGCCACGAACGCGACGGTGCCGGCGAGGTACGCGTACGCCATGGTCATCCGGTACAGCGGCGACCTGCTGAGGAAGTTCCCCCGGAGCCGACTGGAGAGGAAGCCCCAGTGGTGGCGCGGGGAGAACACGGCCCCCAGCAGATAGCGGCGGAACTCCTGACGGGTCATGCCGGGGCGCGCCCCGGTGCTCTGGAGGTAGACCGTGTCGCCGTCCTTGAGGGAGCAGGGGAAGGCGTGGTGGGTGAGGTGTTCCTGGCGGTTGCCGTCGTACGGCGGGCGCCACAGCAGCGTGGTGACGATCTCGCTGACGACCCGGTTGCCGCCGGTGGAGGCGGTGAACATCCGGTGCAGCGTCTGGTGGACGACCACTACGTCGAGGCGCCGCATGCCGCCGGCGATGGTCGGCCAGGACAGCAGGACCAGCGGGACCAGGACGTACCACGGCCGGGTGAGGCCGTACGCGCCGGCGGCGATGCCCGCGGCGGTCTGGACGACGCCGGCGATCAGGGCCAGCGTGGGACGCCAGCGGACCCGCAGCGCGTCGCCGGCGAGCGGGACGCCGGTCACCCAGGTCAGGAAGGGCTGGAGGGGGCGCGGCAGGCCGCGCATCGTCTCCCGTGGTCGCATCGGCGGTTCCCCGGCGGGTGGCCGGGGCGGCTCAGCCGGCACTTCGAGGGTCCCGGACGCCACCGAAGAGGGTGTCGTTCGTCTCGTGCGTCATGGGCCTGGTCAGGTCGTCGGTGCTGGCCAGGGTCATGTTGACGATGGTGCGCCGGCCCTCGCCGCGGATCGGGTGCACGCGGTGCATGGTGGTGTTCGTCTTCACGACGTAGGCGTCGCCGGGCTCCAGTGCGTAGGAGCGGACCTGGCTGCTGATGAGGGCGCCGTAGACGTCCGGATTGTCCTTGTCCCAGGAGGTGTTGGGCACGGCCTGGACGAATCCGCCCTCGGTGTAGTGCGGCGCCTCCAGGACGAGGATGATCCCGTAGGTGAAGTCGTCCCAGTGCCAGCCGTGGGTGTCGCCCGACTTTCCGAGCCGGCTGATCACGTAGTGCTCGCCCGCGTAGGGACAGGAATGCACCTGCTCGCCGACGACGTCACCGACGAATGCGATGAGTTCGGGGGCGAAGTAGAACGCGTCGATCAGCGGTCCTTCGTCCTTGATCACCGGTTGTCCGACGGTGGTCATGCTGCGCGGGGTGTTGTCGGTGATTTCGAAGACGAGATCATGGGTGACGCCGTAGCGGTCCATGATCGCGCATGCCTCGTCCTTGATCGGCCCGAAGAGTTCCGGCGGACACAACTGCCGGAGCGGCACGATGTGCTCGGCGTCGAATTGCGCGCGCAGCGCGGCCATCCGGTCGGCGTCGAACTCCTTCGCGAAATGGCGGGCGAGCAGACTGCTGACCTCGGACGCGTCGACGCGCAACGCGCTTGACTCGGCGTTCATCTCATTCCCCTCGTGAGGTGATGCGTGCGGGTGTGCGGTGTGCCGAGGGCGGTCAGCGCTCGTCGGCGTCGGAAGCCCGGCGGAACTCCAGCGCGTGCACGGTGAAACGCTCACCCTCGAAGTCGGCGCTGCCGAGCTCTCGCTGCGCTTCGAGGAGACCGAGCATCGTCTCCTTGTGCTCGGCATATGCCAGCAGGGGGATGTCCATCTCGCACATTTCGAGGGTGCGCCACGCGTATCCGCGCATTTCCAGTTCCGCGATCGTGCGCGGTACATCGGCCAGCGAGGAATGAGCCATGATCATTCGGCCGCCGGGGGCGAGGAGGTCGTCGACGCGCGCCACGACCGCGTCGTACAGCGCGCGGCCGTTCCGGCCCGCGACCAGCGCGGTTTCGAGGCCGTTGTCGGTGGCGTAGCTGGGGTCGTACGGCAGGTGCGGCGGATTGGTGACCACCAGGTCGAACTTCCGGGCCGGCGTGTACGCGGCGAGGTCGGCGGTGACGCAGGTGAGCCGGCCGAGGTCGAGGCCGTTGCGCTCGACGTTGGCCGTGGTCTCGGCCTCCGAGGCCGCGTTGATGTCCAGCGCGGTCACGTGGGCGGCGCCGGCGGCGAGCAGGGCGACCGTGTAGAGGCCGGACCCGCAGCCGAGGTCGAGCGCGGTGACGCCCTGGAGGTCCAGGCCGTGCTCGCCGTCGAGGGCGGCCACCAGGCTCAGCCCGCAGTCGGTGGGGAACAGCACCTCCGTCGGGTCCGCGACCTCGATCCGCAGCTGCCGGCCGCGGAACTCGAAGATTCCGTACGCGGGGCGGGCGGCCCAGAGCGAACCGTTTCCGCCGACGGGCAGGACGCGCTTCCGGGTCAGCACATTCGTGGGGGCATGGGTCATCTCAGCCGTAGACCTTTCGACTCTTCATGGACCGGCCTCGGGGAAAGCGCCGTCGTCGACGGCGTTTCCGGGCAGGGAAGGGTGAACGAGTCGGATCGGTTCGCGGAAATCACCGGCACCGGGTCAGGGGAAAGGCGAACAACCCGGTTCAGCGCATGGCGATTTCACGCCTCGGGCGCACGGAGATCCACAGGCATGGACCGCCTGTGTCACCGCGGACGCCAAGGCGCGCGAATGATCCGAAAAGAGAGAGAAGCCGTCTCCTGGGACGACTGTCAGAAGGCCGCCTACCGGTTCACGTCGAAGGCCGCTGCAGAGGCAGCGGGGACCAGTGGGGCACTGGAGAGGCGAAGAAGAGCGAAGAGGGTGGGGGGATCGCTCGCCGCGATCACATACCCACCCGGTATCGGGTGTTCCAACAACGTACTGCCTCCGGCTGGCGGGTGAACCGTATTCGGACCCGCCGAGGAAGGGATGATCCTCGGCGGGATTGGAGCAGTATTTCGATGAGAGTGGCCGGGCATGGTGTGCGCGACCCCGGACAAGTTAATGATCGGCAATGGGGTCCGTCAACCACCTGTGAACCGGCAATTCTCCTGCTCCGAGGCCGAGTTGCCGCTGGAATTGATTATTCCGCCCGCATATCCGCCCGATACCCTCGTCAAGCCGGGCGTTTCGGGCCGGGCGAGGCGACACGGCCGGAACCGACCGCCCCGCGGCGCGCGTGCGGCGGCTCGATCCAGCCGGCCCGCTGTCACCGACGACCGGTAGGCCGCGGACGGCGATGAGGGCGTCCGCCTACGACCCCGCCGACTGCCCGATCGATCTCCCTCCGGTCACACCCCGCCGGAGCCCCGCCCGAGTGGAACGCGTGCACCACCGTCGGCATCCCGTACGAACCGCCGATCGACTCTCGCACCGACTCGCCCGCCGGCACGCTTCCGGCGGAGGTGCCCCGCTCGGACGCGCCGCCGCCCCGCGGCCCGGCCGCCTCGGACCGCGGGCGCGCCGCACGACCCGGCTCACCTGGCTCAGGAGAACCAGCCGCCGAAGGCCGCCTCCGACCGCTCCCGGCCGGACGGATCAAGCCACCCGATCCCGGCCGGACGGATCAAGCCACCCGAGCCCCCGCCGCCCCCTGCGGCCGAAATCCGCCCCTGACCAGCAAAAAGACCCCTCCCGAAGGAGGGGTCCCGCTGTGCGCCCCCGGCAGGACTCGAACCTGCGGCCAAGTGCTTAGAAGGCACTTGGTGGATGGGGGAGTGGGGTGGCTCTGACCTGCGCGGACGTACTCAGTCGCTTGCCGCTCCCGAAGACTTCGGGCGTTTTCGGGACGGCTAGGCGTTCTTGCGGGTGTGTCACCAGTGGGTGAAGTCGTAGACGCCGGCGGGGGCGTAGGTGTCCTGAGAGGAGGAGCGGTTGCTGTCGAGTTCGTCGGGGACGAGTGAGGGCAGCGCGGCCATGAGAGCGGTGTTGCCGGCGCGCACGCGTCCATCGTCGTCGTGGAGGGAGACGTCGAGTCCGAGACGATCGGCAATGTCGGGTGTGGTGACGTACAGGCGTGCGGTGGCGCGATCTCGCAGGAGGAAGCCGTCCAGTCGCAGACGGCTGCCCTCTTCCGGGGCATCAGGGGGTTGAAGCATGGAGACCGCGGCGTGGAGGGCGTCCCCGAGCTCGAACGCGACGTGGTCGAGGGCGGCGAGCACGTGCCGGCGGGCATCGGCGAGCGGGACGCCCGCGGGGTCGATGCTGTCGGGCGCGGGAGGACGGACGAGCACCCGCCGGAAGGCTGCGACGAGATGGGGCCAGGGGATGTTGTCGCCCTGCGGGTGGACCAGTGGCACGTCGTATGCCGAGGAGCCCTCCAGCCGGTGGCCGTCCCAGAGCACGACACGGGTGATGCCTCGTTGCTCCGGCGGCATCAGGACACCGCGGACGAGCCTGGCGCCGGTGGTGTCCGAGAGCGGCGATGACGTGAAGCGGAGCAGCTGCCACATCAGGATGCGGTGCAGGTCCGCCAGTCCTTCGTCGTCCCACTCCGGTGACAGCTCCTCGGTCATGCCTGGTTGACCTTGTCAGGGCAGCGGTTTCGGGGGACGTTGCGGCAGTACGCCGTGATGACACCGATCTTGGCGTTTCTGTCGCTGAGCGAGTATCGCCTGTCTGCCGTCTGCCAGTGGTCTTGGACGATGATGCGAATGTTGGCGATCTTGCGGGGCGGATTGAGCAGCCCGCCCGTTGCCACGAGGGCACCGTCGTAGATGAGCCTGTGCGGCTGGTCCCTGCTCGTCGTCGGGTTGCTGGTGCCGCCGATGATCTTCTTGGCGACATCGGGGTTCGTGATGTTGTGCGGACCGGAGAAATGCTTCCAGCCCAGTTCGCTGTTTCCGACGCGGGTTGGGACGGCCCGCCCCCGCCGGTCCTTGCTGTTGAACTTCACGGCGGCCCAGCCCGGGGCAGCCAGGGCGCCTTCGGCTCTGTCGGTACGAGGCGCCGCGACACGCGGTGCGGTGGGCCGCCCCTGGCTGCTGAGCATCTCCTCGTACTGCTCGTTCGACATCACGGTCAGCTCCTCCGGCCCGTCCATGGCTTGTGCGGGGGTGGGGTCGAGGAAGAGGGCGGCGGCGACGGCGAGTGCGCTGAGGCGAAGCAAGGTCAACCTCCGGTAGGACGTGATCCAAGACGATCTGCAAGTGTCTCACCGTAACCGCTCATCACTGAGAGTGCTGGGAGCTCGGGGGGCTTTTGCCCGGGGCTGTGGCGTACCGCGGGCCGTATGACTGGGCGACTGGGTCGGCTGGATGCCCGAGCAGTCATCCGGGCGGTGGAGGGTATGGCGAGCGGCTGGCTCGCCCGCTCGGAGGGGGCGGGCGTCAACGGGGCGGCTTCGCTCAGGTATTGGTGGTGCCCTTACCCGGCTCTCGGCTGGTACCTGAACACCGCCGAGCCCAGCAGCGGAGCGCGCCTCCTGGTTGGCTCCGCCGCCTGTGCTCTGGCCGGGCGAGGCGCGGTAGCGTCCCCGTACGAGTCCGATTTCGGAAGGGGCGAACGCCGGATGGTGTGCGGGAGCGGGGCTGACGGGGACGAACGGCTGGGGCTGATCCTGGATTTCGCCGGTGTGCTCACCGCCAGTCCCATCGAGGTCCACCGGGCCTGGTGCGTGTCGGAGGGGCTGGAGCCCGGGGCCTGGCGGGCGACGCTCAACGATCATCCGGAGGGACGGCGGCTGTACGCCGCGCTGGAGATCGGGGAGATCGGGCAGGCCGAGTGGAACGCGGGGACGGCGGCGCTGCTGGGGGAGCATGTGGACCCCGTGAACCTGATGGGGCGGGCGTGGGCCGACGTTCCGCCGGCGCGGCGGATGGTCGCGCTCGCGCGGGCCGCGCGGGACGCCGGACATCGGCTCGCGCTGCTGTCCAACAGCTTCGGGCTTGATCCGTTCGACCCGTACAAGCACGTGGGGATCTGGGATCTCTTCGACGTGCACGTCGTGTCCGAGCTGGAGGGGCTGGCCAAGCCGGATCCGGCGATCTACCGGCTCGCGCTGGAGCGGATCGGGCTGCCTGCCGAGCGGTGTGTCTTCGTGGATGATCACGCGGTGAACCTTCCGCCGGCCGCCGCGTTGGGTATCTCCACCGTCCACGTCACGGACGAGGATGCGGCCGTGGAGGAGCTCGAAGCACTGCTCGGGGTCACGGCGGTTCTTGCCGCCTGAGGGCAACTCCCGTCCCGGTAAAGGGCGTCCGCGTCCCCTCTGCGGCCAGTACTGTCCGTGTGGGGCTCACCACGCGGAGGTTCTGGACCATGGAATGGTCGGAGTACACCACCTCGGAACGTTTGAAGGCGCTGCGGGGCGGGATGACGCAGGAGCAGCTGGCGGAGGCCGCAAGCGTCTCCGTCGGGGTGGTCAGGAAGCTCGAACGCGGAGGGACGGCGTCGCTGCCGTCACTCCTGTCGATCGCCGACGCCCTCGGTACCGACATCGCCGTTCTGCTGGGGCAGCAGGCGCCCCGTCGGTCCATGGACCGGGACGAGCGGGCCGCGTTGCGGATGGTCTCCGCCGCCACCCACGACGCCGCGATCGGCATTCCCGCCGACGTCGAGCCGGGCAGCGTCAACGAGCTTCGCGCGGTCCTGCGTCGCGCGGACGCCGCCTACTGGAGCGGGCGGTACGCCGAGCTGGGGACGCTCCTCGGACAGCTCCTTCCCGAGGCGCGGGCCCGCTTCGACGTCGCCGGCCTCGACGAGAAGGAGGCCGCCGCCGGGGTCCTGATCGACACCTTCCAGACCGCCGGCATGGCCGCCAACGTGCTCGGCTCCCGGGATCTGGCGTACGCGGCCCTCACGTACGGCCGTCAGGTCGCCGTGCGGACCGGGGACGACCTCCGCGACGCCCATCTCGCCGCCACCACCGCGTGGGTCAACCTCCGGGACGGCCGCACCCGGCAGGGGTTCCTCCTCGCGGCTGCGCAGGCAGACCGGATCGAACCCAAGATGAGCGAGCACGACCCGGACCGCCTCAGCGTCTACGGGCAACTCGTGACGAACGCGGCCGTGGCAGCTTCCCGGGGCGGAGCCCACGCCGACGACGCCCGCGAGTACCTCTCCCAGGCCCATGCCGTCGCCGCCCGCATCGGAGACGAACACGCCCGCGGGGCCCATGCCCAGCCGTACGGCCCGATGTACGCCGCCACGCAGGCCATGAGCATCGCGGTCGCCCTCGGCGACACGGCGGGAGCCCTGCGCCTGATGGACACGGTCCGTCTGGACGACGCCGTCCCCCTGGCCACCCGCGCCCGCTACGGCCTGGACGTCGCCCTCACGCAGGTGGAATGCCGTCGGTGGGAGGCCGCGGCCGACACCCTTCAGGCCGTCTGCGAGATGGCTCCCGGGTGGGTGCGCCACCAGATGCTTCCCGGGGTCATCATCAGCAGGCTCGCCGGGGTGTCCGTCAGCCGGCTGCGAGGACTGGCGAACTCCGCCGGCGTACCGCTCGGCGTCCGCTGACGCACGGGGCCGGGGCCGGCCGAAGTACCACGCCCCGTAGCAGGAGCGGAGGTGTCCCCGGCCCGACCGCCATGGAGCGTGGCACACCCTCGGGCGATCCCGCTCCCGATGCCATGGGACGTGGCAGCCCTCCCGGACACCGGGCCTGCCCGGTGCGACGGGCCGTGTCTGGGCCTGAACGCCGCTGCCCAGCAGCCTTGAGGACATGCCGAACAACCCGTCCGGCGGCCTCGGGCACGTACCCGTGGCCGTCTACTCCTGCGCCGCTGCTTCCACCGCCCTCAGCGAGGGCGAGGAGCGCGGCCGCTACTACGCCGATGCCCGGCACTGGCACGTCGCCGGTGTCTGGTCCGACTCCGACCCGGCCCGGCCGCTCATGGAACGGCCGGGTTGGCAGGCCGTCACGGCCGCCCTCTCCGCGGGGATGATCCGGGGCGTTGTCGTCGGCGGTCCGACGCATGTCGGCTCCGACGCCGCCCAGTTCGCGGCTCTCGGCGTTCTGCTGCGCGACCGGGGAGGGTTCCTCGCGGACGCGTCGAACCGCACCACGGGCCGCCGGACCCCCGGCCAGGTCCGTCGCCGCCGGGACATCGCGGACGCGGCCTCCGGCTGGTTCGCGCAGACCGACCGGCATGACGAGGGTGGCTCGTGAGCGCCCGGCGTCCCTGGGTCGGCGACCTCGTCCGAGATGGCGACGGGCGGCGGGTGATCGTCACCGACGTTCGTGACAGCGGCACCGTGTGGGTGCTGCGGACGCCGGCCGGAGGAGGCCCGGACTGGGAGACGGGCGACCCCGACAGCCTCGAAATCCTCGACATGTCCGGAGCCCGGGACGACCGGTGAGCCCTCGGATTCGGAGCCGGCCTCCCTGCCCCGCTCGTCGCCGGCTTCTCCGCCCTGCCCGTGCACCACGCCCGAAAGGCGAAGCCCCTGTGTACGCGTTCGGACTCTGCATCGACCAGCACTACCTCGTCCCCGGCCTCGCCACCCTCGCGGGGCTGGCCGACGGCCTCTCCTTGGCCGCCCGGCGCAGTGGGGCCGTGCGGGTCCTCACCCTCGACCTGACCCCGGCGCAGGCCCTCCTCCTCTCCGACCTCGCCAAGCGGGTCGGCTTCGGCTCCTTCGACCTCCGTCACTGCTCCCCGATGCGCACTTCCCGGATGGCGGACGCCTCGTACATCACCGTCACCACGTACCTGCGGTTCGAGTTCACGCCGGGCTTCGTCCGCCGGCCGTACCTGATCTACGTGGACGCGGACGTGCTCGTGCGCGGAGACATCTCCGACCCGCTCGATCCCTTGGAGCCCGACGAGACCGGTGCGGTCCGCGACGAGTTCAATCCGGCCGTCGGCGCGTGCCCGGCTCTGCCCGGGGCCGCCGAACGCTGGCCCCAGCTGCGCGGCCGTCCCTACTACAACGCAGGCGTCCTCTGGACGCACACCAGCCGCCTGCCCACCGTCCGTAAAGGCGTCGAGCAGGCACTGGTCCATGGACGCCGCCACATCCTCCACAACGACCAGGACGCCCTGAACCTGTGGCTTCTGCACTCCGGCCGAGTGCGGCCGGTCGGCGCGGGCTTCAACCGGTTCGAGACCTCCCGCTTCCTGGAACGGGGGAACTGGGTGCGCCGAGTCGTCACCCGGTCGCTCAGGCCGGACCGGAACGCGGCCCTCGTGCACTTCGTCGGGCCCGAGAAGCCTTGGCGTGCCGACTGTCCCGGCACCGAGGACGTGGCCGAGTACCGGCGGCACATGTCGCGCACCCTCCGGCACGTCCGCCGGTTGGGCGCCGTCGGTACGGAGCCGGCGGGTGCATGGTGAACGGCGACGTACCCGCCGCAGTGCTGCGGGCCGCCGTCGGACTGGTCGGCGTGCCGGTCCGTGCCGCACATCGCCTGTCCGCGCGGTCGAGGTCGGTCGTGTACCGGGCGGGCCTGGCCGACGGCCGGAGCGTGGTGATCAAGCTGTACGCGGCCACCGCCCGCCGCGACGCGATCAGCGAGGCCGCGGCGATGAGAACAGCAGGCCCCCACGTCCCCGTACCGACCGTCCTCGCGTACGGACATGTCCCCGGGCACCAGGCCACCGCTCTCGTCACCGCCGACCTCGGCCCGCTCACCCTCGGCGCCGCCGTGCGCTCCGGGCGATTGAGCGACGAGCGGGCGCTACGGGATCTCGCCGGCCTGCTCGGCCGCCTTCACCGGGCGCCCGTGCAGCCGTGGGCGCCCCGCCGGCCGCTCCACGAGCAGGTCACCTCCCTCGGCCGACGCTGCCCGCCAAGCGCCCTGGACCGCATCGCCCCTGCCTTGGCAGCCGTGACAGATGCTCCTGCCGCGGCCCCGGTGTGGTGCCACGGCGACCTGCACGGGGACAACGTCGTGATCGCCGGCCCCCGGGCGGTGCGGCACCTGGTCGACTTCACCGATGCCGCGATCGGACCCCGCGAATCGGATGTCGCCCAGACCCTGGTCATGACCGGTGCCTTCGCCTCCGCCCGGACCCGCACCGTCACCGACGCCTATCCACTCGTCCTCAACCACCACCAGCTGGCCGCCTGGGCCGTCTTCCACACGCTGCGCTGCTGGGCCCACTCGGAAACCGGCGACGACCGCACCCGGTGGGCCGACCGACTGGACGAGCTGAACCGACGGACCCCACACCTCTTCCGCGTACCCCGCCCGGAAAGGACGTACCGATGACCCCCCCTGCCCTGTCGGTGGTGATTCCGGCCTTCAACGAGGCCGCCTACCTGCCCCGCTACCTGCCCTCCGTCCTCTCCTCCCTCGCCCGCTGGGAGGAGACCACCGGCCGCACCGGAGAGGTGATCGTCGTCGACAACGCCAGCACCGACGCCACCGCCGACATGGCCGCCTCCTTCGGCGTCCGCGTCGTCACCGAGACCGTCCGCAACATCGGCCGGGTTCGCAACACCGGAGCCGTCGCCGCTCGCAGCGGCCGGCTCTTCTTCACCGACGCGGACGTTGCTCTGCCCCTGGAGGCGGTCGGCGCCGCCGCTGCCGCCATGGACGCCGGGGCCGTCGGCGGCGCCATCCCGCCGCTCTACACCCCAGAACGGCTCGGCGCCCGCCTGCTGTGCGCCTACTGGGACCACCACCGCACCCGGCGCGGCGGAGCCCAGGGCGTCAACCAGTTCTGCACCGCCGACGCCTTCCACCACGTCGGCGGGTACCGGGACGACCTGTTCATGAGCGAGGACGTGGAGTTCTTCGCCCGCCTCACCGCGCACGGCCAGGCCACCGACCGGCCCGTGGCCATCCTCGACGAGCTGCGCGTACGCCCGTCGACCCGCCGCTATGACCAGTGGTCGAGCCTCCGGATGCTCTGGTGGCAGAACCCGGTGACCGCCCGCCTGCGCCTCCGGTCACCCCGGATGTGGCGCCACTGGTACGAGACGACCGTGCGATGACGAAGGAGACTCCTGTGCAGGTTCGAACTCAGCCCCGGTCTCCGGCCGACCTGCCGGTTCCGGACGGCCACGGCATCTACACCTTCCCCGACGACCTCCACCGCGCCCATCAGACGCACACCCGGCGGCTCGCCACCCGCTACCGGACCCACGACCACCACGTTCTGGAAGTGACGGCGCCCCACACCCGCGTCCCGTACTACATCGAGACCCGCACCTCCGCCGGCCGACCGGTCCTCGTCATCGAACCCCACCACGACGACTTCGCCCTCTCCGCCTCCGGTGCGTTCCTCGCCCGCCCGCGACCGCTGACCGTGATCACGGTCTTCACCCGGTCCCGGAGCGTCCACCCCGCCCTGGAGACCACGTACCCCACCATCCACGCCGTCTCCGAGCTGCGCGACCGAGAGGGGGCCGCCGCGCTCGCGCCGTTCGGTGCCCGTCGACGGCTCCTCGGGCACAAAAACGCCGAGCCGCCGTACCGGCCCTACGATCCGCGGGCACTCGAACAGGTCACGGAGGAACTCCGCCGGGTCGTCGCGGCCCACCCCGATGCCGAGCTCCTCGCGCCCGCCGCCGTCACCCGCCACCCCGACCACCTCCTCGTCCACGAGGCCGCCGTCCGCCTCGGCTGCACCTGGTTCTGGGAGGACCTGGCCTTCTGGGCGACGTACGCGCTCGCCGGCTGCGACCAGCACCTGTTCCGTACGCGCACGGGGGCGACGATGAGACCCGAGCTGGTCGACATCACCGACGTCGTCCTGGACAAGGTCACCGTCCTGCGGATGCACGGCTCGCAGATGCATCCGGCCCGGAAGATGTACCGGCCGATCCGGCACGCCTTCACCACGGCCGCCGACCTCGTCGACGGGGTCGGCCGCTACGCCGAGCGCTTCTACCGGACGAAGGCGCCGGCGTGCTGATCATCGCCCTGGAAGGACCCTCCTACGCCGGCAAGTCCACGGCGATACGCCACCTCCGGCGCACCGCCCTCGGTTCTCGGGCCTTCGTCTCCGACTGCTACGTCAGACACATCGCCCACCGCGACGACATCCCGCCGGCCCGCACGGACTCCGCTGCTGCCCAGCTCGCCGCCTTCGAACGGTTCATGGAGATCGAGGCCGCCCGAGTAGCCGAGGCCGCTGCGAGCGGCAGGCGGTTCGTCGTCCTCGACCGCTCCGTGGACACCCTCCTCGCTCACGCCTACGCCCTGGACGCCCTGCTCGGGTACGGCGTCCACCACCAGCTCCGCGACCGCCTCAAGACGCTCCCGTTCCTCCGCCCGGACCACACTCTCTACCTTGACGTACCGGCCGAGACGCTCCACCTCCGCCGCAAGACCGCCGGCCACACCGCCGCCGAATCCGAGTACTTCCTTCACGAGCCCGGCTTCCTCCACCACGCTCGCGACTACTTCGTCCACACGCCCCGGCACCCCATGACGCGAGAACTCACCGTCCTGGCCGCCGACACCTGCCCGGACGAAGTCGCCCGGGCCGTGGAGGCCCTCGTCGGCTTCTGGACGAGGTGACCGCCGATGCCCACCGCACTCTTCGCCTGGCGCCGCACCACGCCTCCGTTCCTCATCGGAGGCGCCGAAGTCACCCAGCAGCTCCTCGCCGAGGAACTCGCCGCCGCCGGATGGCACGTGACCTACCTCGGCTCGCACGAGCCGCCCTGGAACGGAGACGACCAGCTCGCAGAGATGCGCACACATCTGGCATCCCAGCGATGCCCGTACGAGGAGAGCGGCAAGACGCTGAGCTACCGCTGGCAGGGGATGGACTGCCTCTCCCTTCCACAGGAACGGCTGGAGCCGGAGCTGCGCCGCCTGCTGGGACGGCTACGCCCCGATGTCGTCTTCACGTCGCAGGAAGGCTCGGCCGAGCTGGTCGTGCTGGCGCGGCCCAAGGCGCTGGTAGCGGGTCTGCTGCACTCCGTCTCCGCCACCGGCCTGGGCGTCCTCACCGGCCGCCCCCACTACGGGCTGGCCGTGTCGGAGTTCGTCCGGACCCGTGCGCGCACGGCGACCGACACCCGCCTCGCCGTCATGTACCCGCCGTTCGTACGCCCCGGCCCCGCCGCGGACACGGACACCGCCCGCACCGCCGCCGTGCTCATGGTCAACCCCATCCCCGCCAAGGGAGCCGAGCTGCTGCACCGGCTCATCCGCCGCATGCCGGAGCAGCGCTTCACCCTCGTCGAAGGCTGGTGGGACACCTCGGCCGACTTCGCGGCCTACCCGAACGTCGCGTACATACCTCGCGTCTACGACATGGAGCCGCTGTACCGCAGCCATCGGCTGCTACTGGTCCCGTCCACCGTCGAAGACGCTTTCCCTCGTGTGATCGTCGAGGCCGCTCTCCACGGCGTCCCGGCCATCGGGACCGACCGGGGCGGCATTCCCGAAGCCATCGGCGGTGGAGGCGTGGTCCTGCCCGTCACCGCCGACCCCGAGGCGTGGGTGCGTGCGATTCGGGACGTCGACCACGGAGCCATGGGGGAGCGAGCCCGGATCCGCGCCGCGCGATTCGCCCGTCCGTGCCTGCCCGAGCTACGGGACCTGGGGATCTAGGAAGCCCCGCCGAACGCTCGCTCCACCTCGTCGAGCCGCTCCGTCCACCAGTGCAGAAGCGCCTCGTCGGCGATGAACAGCTCGTCGCAGGAGTGGTCGTTCCGGTCGTAGTGGAACTCCAGCTGCCAGAAGTCCGTCATCCGCTTCCACCACAGTCGGCGCGCGGCGTCGAGCAGTTCATCCGGTTCGAGCGGCACCACCGACCGGTAGCCCCTGACGAAGGCCGATACACGTTCCAGGTCGAAGACGCCCCGCACCCCGAACTGCACCTGCGCCGTGCGGACGACCTCTTCCGCGTACGGGCGGACGGCCAGCCGGTCCCAGTCCAGGACCGCGGCCAACTCGCCGTCGGCCCAGAGAAGGTTCCTGTACTGGAAATCGCCGTGCGTCCAGCCGTGAGGTCCTGCGGGTACGTCGTCCTCAGGGCGCAGAGGCGCGTACCGGTCGAGCAGGGTCTGCCGCTTGGCGAGGGCGTCGAGCGCGACCGCGTCGAACGAGTCACCCACACCGCGAGCCCGCGCAGCCGCCGCGAGTCGGTCGGCCTTCTCCATCGCCCGCCCCGGCGTGACGACGTCCGCTGTCATGGCTTCGGGGAGAGTCGGCAGGACTCCGTTGCCAGCAGCCCGCCGCAGCGCCAGATGGAGCGTGGCCAGCTCTGCTCCGAGCCGTCTCACCTGAGCAAGAGGAAGGTCCACCCCCCGAACGTGCGCTCCCCGCACCCAGGGGAACAGGCAATACCCGCTCCCGCCCACCTCGACCACGACGCCACCCGAAGGAGCCTCCACGGGCGGAACCACAGGGACACCGGCCTTGGCGAGGGCGGGCAGTGTGGCGAGATTGCGGCGCAGCCGGTCGAGCGGAACGTCCGTGACCCGCTTGAGCACGAAGACCCCTGCCGCGGTGTCCAGCCGCCAGTTCACATTCATCAGGCCGTCGGTCAGATGCCGCCTGGCCACGATCTCGCCGAGGCCGAACTCCTTGATCAGCTCGCCAAGATCCTCGGTGGAGACCTGGATCCTGCCCTCCGCATACGCGTCGCTCACCTGGGCGACGATACGGGAGGTGGGCACCCACGCGGACGAGGATCACCGGAACAGCGGCAGAGCTCGGGGCTTCGAGGTGAGTCGGCCCCGACGGCGGCCCCCGGACCTACCGGGGCTCCCAATCCTGTCCCGGCAGCAACCGCAGGGCGAAGACGGAGCCGTCGGCGTGGACGGAGACAGGGCCTCCCCAGTCCTTGTCGAAGATGAGCCGGGGGCGGGTGTCGCGACCGGCGTGGACGACGGCGCGGTACTCCTCGATGTCGCCTCTGGCGAGGAGCTGGAAGAGGGCCTGGTCCACGCCGGAGAACGCCTCGACGCGAGGGCCGTTCAGGCGGAAGACGTGGTCGGTGCCGGTGTACTCGGTGCCCAGGAGCGTGTTGTCGGCGTCCCGCACACTCGTGCTGGCCGCGTGCTCGAAGCCGGTGAAGCGCTTGTGGCCCTGCCGTTCGGTCAGGTGGCGGGCGGTGGCATGGCCGGAGCCGGTGAAAGCCATGAGGCTCGCCGCGGTGGTGTGTGCCAGGGACTCCTGGAACCAGGCGTAGTCCTTCGGCTGCACGTGGCAGCCGCGCACCGGATCCGGAGCCACCAGGCCCTTTGCCGGCGGGTGGATGTCCGGCATCACGTTCGCCTGCGTCGGAGGCGCGTTCAGGTACGGCTCCCGGCCCTCCGCCGGGGACAACCGGCCGCCGCTGCCCGGCGCCTCAAGGGCGTGGACGGCCATCGTGCCCCCGTCCGTCGGGATCTCCGTGCTGAACAGGAGGGCCGGGGTGTCGTTCCACGCGCCGATGTGGACCGCCTCGGCGTGGACGGAGGCGGAAGCCAGCTGGTCGGCGGAGGTGGCGGCGTTGCCGTGGTTGCCCTTGCAGGCGAGGGGGAAGACGCGGGACGGCTCGCCCGGCCGCCAGACCTCGGCGAAGTAGTGGGGGCGATAGCGGTATTTCACCTGGTCGCCCTTGTCCCGGCTGGTGAGGGCCCAGCCCGCGCGCAGCGCCGTATCGGCGGGGACGATCGTCACGGAGTGGTCGGGGAAGCGGCGGCGCAGCATGTGCTCGGCGAGGGTCAGCGCGAAGCCGACGCCGAGCTCGCCGGACTGCAGCGACTTGTAGTGGTCCGCGATGCGATGGCCCTCGTCGGTGAGGCCGAGGAAGGAGTCGCCGCCGCCGACCAGCGCCTGGGTGTACTTGAGCGCACCCCAGTGCTCCGCCAGTCCCCGGCCCGCACCACGCCACGACAGGGAGGTTGCCCGCGCGAGGGTGTGGAGCACGTCCCAGGTGGTCACCCCGAACTGCCTGGGCAGCTCGTTGTGCTGGATCGGAACGAGGGCGGGTTTGCGGCGGAGCGGTTCCTTCTCCTTCTTCTTCCGCTTCTCGTCGTCCGCGGCGACGGCGGCTTTCGTCTTGCCGACGAGCGCGGCGTCGGAGCGGACGGAGATGTTCGAGGGCTGGGTCAGGGCCTGGAGCACTTCTTCGGTCGGCTTCAACAGCTCTCCCTCACGGCGTGCACAGGCGGGTCACCATCGACCGGACCGTACGGAGAGGGACGGCGGCGCACGCAAGTGCGCAGGGGCGCGTGACCTGGACTGTGGTCCAACTGACTGGCAGGACGGTGGTGCATGGCGGGCGATGACGGTGGGCGAGCTGGTCGCCAGGGGGGACGTCGGCCAGTCGACCGTCTCCCACCACCTGAGGATCCTGTCCGAGGTCCGCTTCGTCCTTGCCGAGGAGCGGGGGATGCTTCCGCGTCATCGGCCGGCGCCGAGCGTGTCGGCCGCCACCACGGCCGGTGGGGGACACGGTGCTGTTGGAGCGCCGCAGCCGGGTCGTCGGTTAGCGCAGGAGCTCGGCGATCGCGCGGGCGGCGTCGCGGGCGGGGCGGCCGACGCCGATGAGGGTGGCGGAGGCGGGGCCAGTCCAGTCGCCGTAGCCGAGGAGGTGGAGGCGGGGTTCGGCGAGGGCCCGGGTGCCGGCGGTGGGGATGCGGCCTCGGGGGCCGCGCAGGCCGAGCGGGGCGAGGTGGGAGAGGGCGGGGCGGAAGCCGGTGCACCAGATGATCGTGTCGGCGTCCGCTGTGGTGCCGTCGGGCCATTCCACGCCGGTCGCGGTGAGGCGGGTGAACATGGGCTGGGGTTTGAGGAGTCCGGTGTCGCGGGCGGTGCGGACCGGGGGGACGGCGACGATGTCGCCGAGGGAGGCGACGCCGCTGGTGTCGGTTCGTCCTTCGTCGAGGGCCTTGCGGCGGGCGGTGGCGTGGTCGAAGAGGGCGCGGCCGTCGATGTCGTCGGCGAGGTAGCGGGGTTCGCGGAGGGTGACCCAGGTCAGGTCGGACTCGTACGCGAGGTCGGCGGCGATCTGGGCGGCGGAGTTGCCGCCGCCGACCACGATCACCTTCCGTCCGGCGAAGTCGGAGGGCCGCGCGTACTCCACGGTGTGGAGCTGAGTGCCCTGGAACCCCGTGCGGCCGGGGATGGCGGGGATGAAGGGGCGGGACCAGGTGCCCGTCGCGCTGATGACCGCGCGGGCCCGCCACGTACCGGAGGTGGTCTCGACGCGGAGGCGTTCGCCGTCGCGGTGGACGCCGGAGACGCGTACGGGGCGGTGGACCGGGAGGTCGTAGCGCTGCTCGTAGTCGGTGAGGTACGCGACGACGTGGGCCGCGTCGGGGTACGTCTCGCCCGGCTGCGGGGGCATGAGGCGGCCGGGGAGGGAGGAGTACGCGGCGGGGGAGAAGAGGTGGAGGGAGTCCCAGGTGTGCTGCCAGGCGCCGCCGGGGGCCGTGTCGGCGTCCAGGATCACGAAGTCCAGGCCGGCCCGGCGCAGGTGGTAGCCGGCGGCGAGGCCCGCCTGGCCTCCGCCGATGACGACCACGTCGGTGGTGCGGTGCTGGGGCATGCCCGGGTCCCTTCTCGGTGGCGGCGGTCGCGTAGGGCGGGGGCTACCGCTGGGCGGTCGTGAACTTCCTGCGCCAGGCCAGGGACACGTAGACGAGCGCGACGAGGACGGGCACCTCGATGAGGGGGCCGACGACGCCGGAGAGTGCTTGGCCGCTGGTCACGCCGAATGTGGCGATCGCGACGGCGATGGCGAGCTCGAAGTTGTTGCCGGCCGCCGTGAAGGCGAGGGTCGCCGTGCGGTCGTAGTGCAGGCCGATGGCCTTGCCCAGCGCGAAGGTACCGAACCACATGATCGCGAAGTAGACGAGCAGAGGGAGCGCGATGCGGGCGACGTCGAGTGGCTGCGAGGTGATCGTCTTCCCCTGGAGGGCGAAGAGGATCACGATGGTGAAGAGCAGGCCGTAGAGGGCCCACGGGCCGATCTTCGGCAGGAACTTCGCCTCGTACGACTCCCGGCCCATCCGCTTCTCGCCGATACGGCGGGTGAGGAACCCGGCGACGAGCGGGACGCCGAGGAAGATGACCACGTTCAGCGCGATCTTCCACATGGAGATGTCGAGGGTCTCGCCCTCGCCCAGGCCGAGCCATCCGGGGAGGATGTCGAGGTAGAACCAGCCCAGCAGGCCGAAGGCCAGGACCTGGAAGACCGAGTTCAGCGCCACCAGGACGGCCGCCGCCTCGCGGTCGCCGCAGGCGAGGTCGTTCCAGATGATGACCATGGCGATGCAGCGGGCGAGGCCGACGATGATCAGGCCGGTGCGGTACTCGGGCAGGTCCGGCAGGAAGATCCACGCGAGCGCGAACATCACCGCCGGGCCCAGGACCCAGTTGATGACCAGCGACGACACCATGAGCTTCTTGTCGCCGGTGACGGCGTCGAGACGGTCGTAGCGGACCTTCGCGAGGACCGGGTACATCATGATCAGCAGGCCGACGGCGATGGGGAGCGAGATTCCCCCGATCTCGACCTTCGCGAGCGCGTCGTTCAGGCCGGGGATGAGTCGCCCGAGCCCGAGGCCCAGCGCCATGGCGAGCACGATCCAGACAGCGAGGAAGCGGTCGAGCGTCGACAGTTTCGCGACCACGGACTTCTCGGGGCTCGTGGTCGTGGGGGCGGCGGGGGTCACGGGCAGGACCTCTTGGTGTCGGCGTTGGCGCGGGTGGTCTCGGCGAGCGCGGTGAACTGGCCGGCGAGCGTGTCGAGGACCTCGGGCTTCAGTCGGTAGTACGTGAACCGGCCGCAGGGCTCGGTCTCCACCACGCCCGCCTCGCGCAGCACCTTGAGGTGGTTGGAGAGGTTGGTCTGTCTGGCCCCTGTCTCCTCCACCAGGTGCGTGGTGCACAGGGTCTCGCGGGCCAGCAGGGTCACGATCTGGAGCCGCAGCGGGTCGGCGAGGACCTTCAACAGCTCAGTGTCGACTGACGTCAGCATGGGGTGATACTTTCACATCATTGAGGGCTGATGCCAGCCCAGGCTGATACCTGCCTGCTGTGAAGGAAGAACCGATGTCCGAGACCCCGCTCGCGTCCGTCCTGTTCGTCTGCGTCCACAACGCGGGGCGTTCCCAGATGGCCGCCGGCTTCCTCCGTCACGTCGCGGGCGACCGGGTCGAGGTGCGCTCCGCCGGGTCCCTCCCGGGGGATCAGGTCAACCCGGCCGCCGTGGCCGCCATGGCCGAGCTCGGCATCGACATCTCCGACCAGCTGCCCAAGGTGCTCACCACCGAGGCCGTCCAGGCGTCCGACTACGTCATCACCATGGGCTGCGGCGACGCCTGCCCGTACTTCCCCGGCAAGACCTACCTCGACTGGGTCCTGGAGGACCCGGCCGGCCAGGGGGTCGAGGCCGTCCGTCCCATCCGGGACGAGATCAAGGGGCTCATCGAGGGCCTCGTCGCGGAGATCGACTCCACGACCGCCGAGAAGCAGGAGAACTGACCTCACCATGACGACCACCACGACCGGTGCGCGGGACGACGTCCGCGAGGTCATCATCATCGGCTCCGGCCCCGCCGGGTACACCGCCGCGCTCTACACGGCCCGCGCCCAACTGAAGCCGCTGCTGTTCGGCAGCTCCATATTCGTCGGCGGCTCGCTCACCACGACCACCGAGGTCGAGAACTTCCCCGGTTTTCCCGAGGGCATCGACGGCCCGGACCTCATGGACGACATGCGGGCCCAGGCCGTGAAGTTCGGCGCCGAGATGATCGACGACGACATCGTCTCCGTCGACCTCACCGGTGACGTCAAGCTCCTCACCGACTCCGCCGGCACCGTCCACCGCGCCAAGGCCGTGATCATCGCCACCGGCTCCGGCTACCGCAAGCTCGGCCTCCCCAAGGAGGACGAACTGTCCGGCCGTGGCGTCTCCTGGTGCGCCACCTGCGACGGCTTCTTCTTCCGCGACCGCGACATCGTTGTGGTCGGCGGCGGCGACACCGCCATGGAGGAGGCCACCTTCCTCACCCGCTTCGCCCGCTCGGTCACCGTCGTCCACCGCCGCTCCACCCTGCGCGCCTCCAAGACCATGCAGAACCGGGCCTTCGCCGACGACAAGATCTCCTTCGCCTTCGACAGCGAGGTCGCCGAGATCAAGGAGACCGACGGCATGCTCTCCGGCGTCGTCCTGCGGGACGTCCTCACGGGCGAGACCCAGGAGCTGGACGCGACCGGCCTGTTCATCGCCATCGGCCACGACCCGCGCACCGAACTCTTCGCCGACCAGCTCGAACTCGACGCCGAGGGCTATCTGAAGACGCGGTCCCCCTCGACCCGTACGAGCCTTCCGGGCGTTTTCGGCGCCGGCGACGTCGTCGACCACATCTACCGGCAGGCGATCACCGCGGCCGGCTCCGGCTGCGCCGCCGCCCTGGACGCCGAGCGGTATCTGGCCGCCCTCGGTGACGTGCGGGACGACCTGGCGGAGGTCCTCGCGCCGGTCACCGGATGAGTCCGGCAGCCGGATGACAGACGCCGGGCCCGGTCCGTCGTGCTTTCCTCACGACGGACCGGGCCCGGTATCAGGGCACCGGTGTTCAGACCGACACCGGCGACGGCGCGCAGACCTCCGGCAGCTCGATGCGGACCGTACGGTCGCAGAGCCGGTCCACCTGGGCCGGGTCGTGCGAGACGAGCAGGACCGTGCGGTTGCCGCGCAGGGCCGCCACCGACTCCTCGACCGTGTCCCGGCTCCGCTCGTCCAGCGCGCTGGTCGGCTCGTCCAGGAGGAGGGCCGCCGGTTCCAGGGCGAGGGCTCGGGCCAGGCAGAGGCGCTGCCGCTGCCCGTTGGAGAGGTTCTGCGCCGGGGTGTCCAGGCGGTTGCAGACCTCGCCCCACAGGCCCGCCTCCCGCAGCGCCTGCTCCACCCGGTCGCGCAGCTCCGTCCGGGAGGCCCGTACGAGATGCCGCAGGCCGAACAGGGCGTTGTCCAGGATGCTGCCGCCGAAGACCACGGGGGTCTGCGGGACCAGGACGACCGTGCTCCGCAGGTCGGCGTCGCCCCTGCCGTAGCGGACCGGTCGGCCCAGGACCTCCACCTCGCCCTCGCGGCGCAGGCCGTGCGGCAGGAGGTCGACCAGGGCGCGCAGCACCGTCGACTTGCCGGCTCCCGAAGGGCCGCACAGGCCGGTCGTCGATCCGGCGGGCAGTTCGAAGGTGACCGGGCCGACCAGTCGCTTCTTTCCGTCCAGGACCCGGAGGTCGCGGACGGCGATCACGTTCTCGGCGTCCGGGCCGCCCGCCTTCCCGTCCGGGGCCGTCGCGTCCGTCCTCGTCACGTCGTCCATCGTCGTGCTCCTTCGAAGCGGTTGCGCAGGAGGACCGCCAGGGTGAGGAGGCTCGCGGTGATCAGGACCAGGACGAGGGCGGTGCCCCATGCCTGGGCGATCGCCTCGGGGGCGCCCGAGTCCTGCGACAGGGTGAAGATGTGGGTGGGCAGGGCTTGGACCGGAGCGTCGACGACGCCGGTCGGGAGGGCCGGTGCGCCGAAGAACACCGTGGCGGTGAAGATCAGCGGAGCCGTTTCGCCGGCCGCGCGGGCCAGGCCGAGCAGCAGTCCGGTCAGTGTGGCCGGCCAGGTGTAGGGGATCACCACGGAGCGGATGTACTGGGCGCGGGTCAGCCCCAGGGCCAGCGCGGCCTCGGTGAGTTCGCCCGGCATGCCCTTGATGCGGCCGGCCGTCGTGAGGGCGACCACGGGGACCACCACCGGCACCAGGACCAGGGCGCCTGCCAGCCAGGACCGGCCCCAGCCCATGGTCGTGCAGAACAGCACGTAGCCGGCGAGGCCCAGCAGGATGGTGGGCGTTCCGCCGACGGCCACGGTCAGCGTCTCCAGGACCCGTGAGGTCTTCGCGGAGGCCCGGGTGCCGATCACGACGCCGGCTCCGTAGCCGAGCGGCAGGGCAATCAGCGCGGTGGCGGCCAGCAGCAGGAGCGTGCCCACGATCTGGTCGCGGATGCCTCCGTCGGAGGCGCCCGCGGACGGGGTGAACCAGAAGACCGGGTTGAGCGCCGCGCCGCCGCGGGCCAGCAGGATGCCGACCATGCCGAGCAGCAGGGCGGTCGGCAGCAGCAGGGCGCCGTAGCGGACGGCGGTGGTCAGCCGGTCCTTGGGGCCGCGCATCCACGCGGAGGTCCGCCGGACACGCGGTCCGCGCCGGACGCCGGCCGAGGAGCCACGAGTGCCCCACACGGTGGCGGCGGCGACCAGGGCCAGCAGGATGATGCCCAGGCCGCACAGAGCCGCGAAGTACGGGCCCGAGGTGCCGGCGAGCATCGGCTCGGGGCCGGCCAGTTTCGTGGTGAGGGTCTGGCCGGGACGGACGAGGGAGGAGAAGAACTCCCCGAACGACTGCGGGAGGCGTCCGTCGGCGCGGCCGATCACCATGAAGACGGCGATCGCCTCGCCGAGCGCCCGGGCCAGGCCGAGCAGGACTCCGGCGCGCATGCCCGACCGCGCCTGCGGCAGGACCGCCGAGCGGACGACCTCCCGGCGGGTCAGGCCGAGGGAGTACGCGGCCTCCCGGTAGCGGCCGGGGACGGCGGCCAGGGCGTCCACGCTGACCGCCACGATCGTCGGCATGATCATCACGGCGAGGACGATTCCGGCGGCGAGGATGCTGTCGCCGCCCGGCACATCGCCGAGGCCGGCGACGAAGGGCCTGATCACCATGATGCCGATCAGGCCGTAGACGATGGAGGGGACCGCCGCGAGGAGTTCGATGCTCAGGCGCAGCGGCTTCGCGAGGCGGGGCGGGAGGTACTCGGACAGGGCGACGGCCGCCGCCCAGCCGACCGGGACGGCCAGCACCAGGGCGAGGACGCAGACGACCGCCGAGCCGTAGATCATCGCCAGGCCGCCGAAGGCGAGGTTGCCCGGGCTCCAGACGGAGCCGGTGAGCAGGGCCCCCCAGTCGACGGTGCCGCTCGCGATGCCGTCGGCCAGGTAGCCGACCAGGACCACGAGAGCGAGGACGACGGACAGGACGCCGCTGTAGGCCCAGCCCCAGACCCACCTCGCCCGGCCGGGGCGACCGCCCTCCAGGGGCAGCCGCGACGCGGCGGTTCCGGGCGCCTCGGCGAGGCGCTCCAGAGTCAGGCTCATCGGTCAGAGCCCCATCTGCTCGCGGGTGAGGTAGCCGTGCTTGGGCAGCAGCTTCTGGCCCTCGGCCGACAGGATGTAGTCGATGTACTGCTTGGCCGCGCCCTTGGGCTGCCCGTTGGTGATCATGTACAGCGGGCGGGTCATCGGGTACTTGCCGGAGGCCACGTTCTCGTTGGTCGGAGCGACGCCGTCCAGGGGAACGGCGACCAGGTCCGCGTGCCCGTCGATGAAGCCGGTCGACAGAGGGGCGATGGAACCCCGGGTGGACTTCAGCTTGTTACGGGTCTCGGTGTTGCCGCCGACGACGGCGTAGTTCGCGGACTGCGGCGGGGCCGGCGGCTCGCCCTTGCCGTAGACGAACTTGTCGAGGACCTCGCGGGTGCCGCGGCCGGGCTCCTTGTCGTAGACGAAGACCTGGAGGTCAGGACCGCCGACCTCCTTCCAGTTGGTGATCTTTCCTTCGAAGAGGCCCTGCACCTGCGCCTTGGAGAGGCTCTTCACTCCGGCGTCGGCGACCTCCTTGGTGATGATGACGCCGACCGCGTCCGCGCCGATCTGCGTGGTGACGAAGTCGGCCTCGGGGTACGCCTTGTGGTCCTTGTCGGCGAGGGGCTTGGAGCTCAGGGCGATCTCGATCTGGCCGGTGCCGAGCTGGGAGATGCCGCCGGCGGAACCACCCTGGGTGGCGACGGTGATGTTCAGGCCCTTCGCCTTCAGCGCCTCGGCGGCGTCGGAGGCGACCGGGGCGACGGTGGTGGAGCCGCTGGCCTGGAGGGCGCCGGAGTCGGCCTTGGCGGATCCGGCGCAGCCGGTGAGGACGGCGGCGAGGAGGAGGCCGGCGGAGGCGGCCGCGCCCTGGCGGAGGCGGCGCCCGGCGAAGAGCTGCGTGGCGCTGCGGTGTTCGGTGGACATGACAGACATGGCGGTGCCTTTGCGGAAGTGGAAGGAAGGGGAGAAGAGGGTGGGGCGGGTGACCCGGCGGCCCTGTGGGGCCGAGTCTGGTCCCGGGACCGGGGGTGGAGAAGGGGATGGCGCTGGCGGCAACCGCCTGCGGCACCCACCTGCCGCGTGGAGGTGCGGAGCGAGATCCGGATTCCCGTTTAAGGGAAAGCGAACAATGAGTGAACGCGGTGGCCGGTGACTCGGGCGAGCCGAGAGGCGGACGTAGGGTGATCTTCATGCCCGTAGAACAGGTGACCGGCAACTCCTCGGGGCTGCTGCCCTTCATCGACGAGGATCCGACCTGCGGGCCGCCCCTGGAGGTGGATCCGCTGCCCAGGGAACGGGCCGAGGTGCTCGCCCGCCACATGAAGGGCATAGCCGACCCGACCCGGCTGCAGATCCTCAGCGTCCTGCTGGCTGCCCCGGAGGGCGAGGCGTGCGTGTGCGACATGACGCCGCTGCTCGGCCTCGCCCAGCCCACCGTCAGCTACCACATGAAGATCCTCGTGGACGCGGGGCTGGTGAGCCGCAGGAAGCGCGGCACCTGGGCCTGGTACGCGGTCAGGGCCGAGCACCGCGCCGTACTGGACGCGCTGATCTGGGGCGAGGGCGACGGCGACGGAGAGGTTCCGCCCGAGGCGTGACCCCCGCCGGGCCGGGCGGTCGCCTCAGGCGGAGACGGTCGCCCGGGCGGTCACCTCGGCCGTGAAGGCCGTGATCAGCCGGTGGATCCGCCCCTGGCCCGAGACCAGCTCCGGCTGGAAAAGGGTCCCGATGAAGAACGGGTGACCCGGCACCTCGGCGGCCCGCGGCGCGCCCTCGGTGTCCCAGCCGCTGAACAGCACGCCCGCACCCGTCAGCAGCTCGACGAAGTCGGCGTTCAGACCGTACTTGCAGTGATACGTCTCCGTGCTGCGCTCGGCGCCGTCGTACACCGCCGCGAGCCGGCTGCCCGCGGTCAGCAGCAGGGGAGCCTGCTCGCCGGCCAGGCAGCACGTCAGCGGCACGATCAGCGGGGTCGCCGCCTCGGGGTCGTACTGCACGTCGTCCGCGTCGGTGAGACCGGCGACGCTGCGGGCGTACTCGATCAGCGCGTGCTGGAAGCCGCCGCACGTGCCCAGATAGGGGATGCCGTTCTCGCGGGCGTGGCGGACGGCGGCCAGGACGCCGTCCTTGTTCTCGTACGGGGAGCCGGGGACGACCCATATGCCGTCGAAGCCGTCGAACGACTCGGGGCCGGTGAGGGTGTCGGTGGGCACCCACACGGTGTCCACGTCCAGCTCGGCGCGGAAGGCGTCGAGCCGGGCGTGGGCGGGGGACTTGCCGTGGTCCCCGATCAGCGCCACGCGCGGGCGCGGGCCGGTCACGGTGGTCATGCGGTCTGCTCCTGGAGGGTGTCGGAGGCGCGTCCGAGGCGGACGAAGCCGTGGGGGAGGAGGCGGGCGACGAGCCTGCCGTCGCGCTCGGAGGTGGTGGAGGCCCCGCCCAGGAAGAGCAGCGGGCCGGGGCCGTCCGGCAGGAGGGGCTCGGGGAGCAGCTCCTGGGCCTCGTCGGTGAGGTTGGTGACGATCAGCACGTGGGCCGAGCCGTCGGCGCCGGCGCGGACCTCGGCGGCGAGCGCGGCGCCGAGGTCGGGCCGGCTCACCACCGCGTCGTCGGCGAAGGCGCCGGCGAAGCGCGGACCACCGGGGGTGGCGATCGACTCCTGCGGCGGGGCGAGGGTCACAACAGGCTCCGTCCGGTCATGGCCGGGCCGTTCGGGAGGCCCAGCAGGGTGAGCACGGTGGGGGCGATGTCCGCGAGGCTCCCACCGGCGCGGAGGGTGTCGGGCAGGAGCTGCCCGGGAGCGGGGACGACGACCGCCGGGACGGGGTTGGTGGTGTGGCCGCCGTACGGGAGCGGCGTGCCGTCCGGGCCGGGCTTCGTCATGCGCTCGGCGTTGCCGTGGTCGCCCACGAGCAGCACCCAGCGGCCGGCCGCCGCGGCGGCGGCGAGGATCCGCTCCACCTGGCCGTCGGTGAACTCGGCGGCCCGCACGGTGGCGTCGTGGTCGCCGGTGTGACCGACGACGTCGATGTTGGCGAGGTTCGCCGCCACCAGCGCGACGCCGTCGCGGCCCGCGGCCTCGATCACCGCGTCCGCGACCCGGTCGAGGTTCATCTCCGGCCGGGCGGTGTAGTCGGGCGCCGTGTCCGAGGTGATCCGGACGTGCTCCTCGACCTCGCGGCGGCGTTCGTCGCGCCCGTTCAGGTAGTACGTGACGTGCTCGAACTTCTCCTGCTCCGCGATCCGTACGGACCGCAGCCCGGCGGCCTCCAGCTGGTCCGCGAGTCCCCCGGAGGCGTCGGCGCGGCCCACCAGGGCGGGGATGTCCGCCTCGGTGTCGTACTGGGTGAGCGAGAGGATCCGCACGTCGTTGTCGGCCAGGTGCTTGACCAGGTCGTCGGCGAGCTGCTGGATGCGGTCGCTGCGGAAGTTGGCGAAGAGGAGCGCGTCCCCGTCCCGTACGGTCGCCAGCGGTGCGCCCGTGGAGTCGGTGAGCACGGTCGGGACGACCCAGACGTCGCCGTCGCCGGCGCCCGCCAGGACCTGGCCGTGGTCGCGGGCCGTGGCTCCGCGGCCGTCCGCGATCGCCTGGGTGACCTTGGCGGTGAGTTCCAGGTCGCCGCTCTTGTCGAGTGCGTAGCCGCGTCCGGAGACCGTGGCGAGCCGGCCGACGCCGGTGGCGGCGAAGAACTCCTCGACCCGGCCCAGGTAGTGGCCCGCCGTGCGATCGGCGACGTCCCGGCCGTCGGTGACGGCGTGGACCCAGACCCGTCCGACGCCGTGGGCGGCGGCGATCGTCAGCAGCTCCCGGAGGTGGTCGACGTGGGCGTGGATCTGCCCGTCGGAGACCAGCCCGATCAGGTGCAGGGCGCCGTCGCCGACCGCGAGTGCGTCGAGCGCCCCGGTCAGGAGCGGGTTGTCGCGCAGGCCGCCGGTGTCGATCTGCCGCTGGACGAGGACGCTGTCGTAGTCCAGCGGCCGTCCGGCGCCGATGACCATGTGACCGATCTCGGAGTTGCCGACCGTGCCGGGCAGCAGCCCGACGTGTTCGCCGGACGCCTCCACGAGGCCGGAGGGATGCTTGGCCCGGATGCCGTTGAGGAGGGGGGTGGCGGCGACGGCGAGGGCGTTGCCCGGGGCCGGCTCCGCGTGTCCCCAGCCGTCGAGGACGAGCAGGACGCCGTTGCTTCCCCCGCTCATCGCAGGGTGTCCAGGGTCTGCCAGAAGGCGGGGAAGGACTTGGCGACGCAGCCCGGGTCCTTGATGACGACGCCGGGGGTGCGCAGGCCCATGATCGCGAAGGTCATGGCGATGCGGTGGTCGTCGTACGTGTCGATGACGGCGCCGTGCGAGGGGCCGCCGTGGACGGTCATGGCGTCGTCGTACTCGTCGACCTTCACGCCCATCTTCCGCAGCTCGGTGGTCACGGCCGCGATGCGGTCGCACTCCTTCACCCGGAGGCTGGCGATGTTGGTGATGTGGGTCGGGCCCTCGGCGAAGGCGGCGACGGCGGCGAGCGAGGGGACGACGTCGGGCATGGCGTCCATGTCGACCTCGATGCCGCGTAGTTCGCCGCCCCGGACGGTGACGGAGTCGTCGCCGATCTCGGTGTGGGCGCCCATGCGGCCGAGGACCTCGACGAGGCCGACGTCGCCCTGGTGGGAGCGGGAGCCGATGCCGGGGATGGTGACCCGGCCGCCGAGGATCGCGGCGGCGGCGATGAAGTACGACAGGCCCGAGGCGTCCGGCTCGACGACCGCGTGGCCGCCCTTGAAGGACTGCCCGGCGGGCACCTTGAACCAGCGGTGGCCGTCGCGCTCGACGGTGATGCCGTGCTCGGCGAGGGTGGCGAGGGTCATCTCGACGTACGGCTTGGAGACCAGCTCGTCGACGATCTCGATCTCGGTGTCCTGCTGCGCCAGCACGGAGCTGATGAGGAGCGAGGAGGTGTACTGGCTGGAGACGGCGCCGGAGATCTTCGTCCTGCCGCCGACGAAGTTGCCGCCGGTGACGCGGATCGGCGGGGAGCCGTTGCCGCGCACGGCGACCGCGTCGACGCCGAGGCCGGGGAGGGCGGCGAGCAGGTCGCCGAAGGGGCGTTCCTGCATGCGGGTGTTGCCGGTGATGGTGGTGGTGCCTTCGGCGAGGCCCGCCATGGAGATCAGGAAGCGCAGCGGGGTGCCGGCACCGCCGACGAAGATCTCCTCCTGCGGGGCCGTCATCGGCTTGCCCGTCGGGGTGAAGGAGATCCGGTTGTTCTCGTGGTCGATCTCGGCGCTGACGTGCCCGAAGGACTCGACGGCCCGGGTGAAGTAGACGGTGTCGTCGGAGAGCAGGGCGCCGTCGATCACGCCCTCCTTGCCGGACAGGGCCGCGACGGCGATCTGCCGGTTCGTGTAGCTCTTCGAGCCGAGGACCTTCACGTCGTGGTCGATGCCGGCCAGTGTCTCGACGGCGAGCTCTTCGGCCTTGAGGCGGGGGTCGTTGATGCCGCTCATGGGGTGGTTCTCCTCGCAGGAAGTGTGATCTGCGTCACACGGAAAGGGGGCCCAAGCCGGTTCGGGCGTCGGGGAGTTGAGGGGTGGCGATGATCCGCCAATGGGTCAGGGTGGGGCTGGAATTCAGTGCGCGCAGACAGATTTCCCGCGCGGCGGAAATCGCCTCGGACGGGTTGCGTGTGCGGTGAAAGAAGGTCAGCTCGATTCGCCCCGAGGTGATCTGGGCGTGAACATGTTCAAGGTCGTCGGGCGGCGTCGCGGACGCCCAGACGATGTCGGTGACGGTGGCCGCCTCCGGCCTCCGGTGGGCGACGGCATCCGTGGCGACGAGGGTGGCGGTGGCCATCAGCATGGGGCCTCCCGGCTGGAGGCTCACCCCTGGTACGGACCACACGTGCTGTGCCGCCTCGGCCGGAGCGACCTTGGCGTACGCCTCCGCGTGCCGGCACTTGGGGCCGCAGCCGTGCCCGCCGGCCGGCGAGAAGCCCAGGGCGACGGCGGCCGCCCGGTTGGCCAGGCGCAGCATTCTCCGCGCAGCGGACATGGCTGTCCTCCGTGAGTGGGTGGATGAAATCCAGGGAATGGGGGCGCGGCGACGTTTCGGATTCCGCGGTGCGGGACTCGTGCGCGCCTTGTGGACACCAGTCTGCGGGGGTGGCGGGAAGGCCGGAAGGCATATCGGCTGGCATGAACCGCCCCCGGCACCCACCTGCCTGGGTGAGGTGAATTCCGGTCAGGGTGACGTGCTCGCCCGCCTCGCCCGCAGGCTGACCGCACTGTGAACAAGTCTTGTCGCCTCACCTCTGACCTGCAAAGATCGGCGCTCGCCAATGGGTTACCGAGTTCGTCTCGGATATCGAGACGCAGACCGGGGGGAAGCTGTGCTGGCGAGTTTGGGCCTGGATGTGGGCGCGGAGTCGGTCTACCGGACGATGCTCACGCAGCAGGACTGGGGCGTGGCCGAGATCGCGCGCCACCTGTCCCTCTCCGAGGCGGACGTACGGGAGGCCCTGGACCGGCTCGCCGAGCTCAATCTGCTCCGCCGCTCCCTCCAGGCTCCCGGTGGCCTGCGCCCGGTCAGCCCCAATCTGGGCTTGCAGCTCCTGCTCCAGCGCCAGCAGGCGGAACTCCTCGCCCAGCAGAAGCAGTTCGCCGAATCGCAGGCCGCCATCAGCACCCTGCTCGCCGAGTACTCCGAACTGCGCACCGGCGAGCGGCACGGCGTCGAGTACCTCCAGGGCATCGACGCCATCCAGGCCCGACTGGAGGAACTGGCCCACCGCAGCACCAGCGAGTGCCTGTCCTTCATGCCGGGCGGCGCCCAGTCCGCGGCGAGCCTGGAGGCCAGCCGGCCGCTCGACGCGGACCTGATGCGGCGGGGCGTGCGACTGCTCACCGTGTACCTGGACAGCGTCCGCAACGACAACCCCACGGTGGAGTACGCCCACTGGCTGCACGAGAACGGCGGCGACGTGCGCACCGCCCCCGCCCTCCCGCTGCGCATGGTGCTCTTCGACCGCGAGGTCGCCCTCCTGCCCGTCGACCCCGACAACACCAGGAAGGGCGCCGTCCAGTTGACCGGACCTGGCCTGATGACGGCCCTGGTCGCGTTGTTCGACCAGGTGTGGGAGTGCGCGGCGCCGCTCGGCAGCGTCCGCGACCGGGACGACGTCGGCCTCACCGCGCAGGAGCGTGAGCTGCTCCGCCAGCTGACGCAGGGCGCCACCGACGAGATCGCCGCGAAGAAGCTCGGCATCGGGCTGCGTACGGAACGCCGGATCGTCTCCGACCTGATGGGCCGGCTGGGCGCGCGCAGCCGCTTCGAGGCGGGAGTCCTCGCGACCAAGGCGGGCTGGACGGACTGACCCCGAGACGGTGCGCACACCCCACTGACCCGAGCGAGTGCGCACACAGGACCGGCCCGGTGCGTGGGGGACGCACCGGGCCGGTCTGTGGGGGTGTGGAGTCGTGGCTCGGGTCGGGGCCGCTCGGGGAACCTGTCGGTCCGGCCGTCGGACCTGGGAGGGGTCAGCCGCAGCAGCCGCCCTCGGGCTGCATCGGCTTGACCGGCTCGTACGCGGTGTTGCCCAGCAGCTTCGCCTTCAGGCGGCCGATCGCGGTCGTCGGCTCCTCCTCGGCCGAGGCGCCCAGCGCCTCGCGGCGGGCCTGGCCGAAGGCGGCGTGCAGCTCGGCGACCTTCGGGCGCAGCGCCGTGTCGGTGACGAGGACGACGGAGCGGATCGGGCGTGGACGGAAACCGCGCAGCCGCTTGGCCTCGTCGGCGCCCGGACCGGCCTCGATGGCGGTGACGCCTTCGGCGTAGGCGTCGCGCAACGGCCGGTCGAGGACGATCTCGAAGTAGACGCCGCTGCGCTCGCCCAGGGCGTCGTAGTCGAAGCCCGCCCACTTCACGAAGAGCCGCTTGCCCTGCTTGACGGTGACGGAGACGGCGACCAGAAGGTCGTCCTTCGTGACCAGGTAGGCCCGCACGTCCGCGCCGCCCTCGACGAGCGCGGTGAGCAGGGCGCCGATGTGCGCCTCGTCCTCGCCGCCACCGTACTTCTGGCGGTTCTGCGTGATCAGCTCGGAGATCCGGCCGATCAGCGGGCGCAGCTCCTCGCGGTCCTTGCGCTCGATGACCGTGCCGGAGTTCGCCGCGCGGTCGCGGTCCTCCTTCACGCGGCGGCGCTTGCGGGCGGGCAGCGACGACAGGTAGGCGTCGTAGCTGTCGTGCTGGAGGTCGAGGACGTTGTTCTCGCCGTGGAAGGCGATGTCGCCGCCGTACGCCTGGAGGGCGAGGGCGAGGACGTCGCTGTAGGCGCTGTCGTTCAGCCACGGGGCGGTGACCGAGCGGATGCCGGCCTCGGCGGCGGCCGGGACGATCCGGTCGATCAGGTCGGCGACGAGGAGCGGGTCCTCGACGGACGCGGTCGCCTCGGAGCGGTAGCCGAGCGGAGAGCCGAGCAGCAGCGACGGGAAGAACGCGTCGGTGCCGAGCGCCTCCACGGTGTCGTTGGTCGAGTCGCAGCAGGACGTGGCCGAGCAGCAGGCCACCGCGCCGTTCTTCGGCTGCCAGCCGAGGTACGTCCGGGGGTCGGCGTCCACGATCGGGTCGGCGTCGAAGACGTACCCCGGCAGGAAGGCGACGTCGCCCTCGCCGCGGTCGGCGACGGTGTGCCAGGGCTTGGCGCCCTCCAGGCTCGCCTCGGTCGCCTTCAGCCAGTCGACCTGCACGTACGGGGCGGGGTCGGTGGCCTGCGGGATGCCGCCGCCGAGCGCCGTGACCGCGTCGTCGAGGGAGAGCCCGGAGCGCACCTCGGCCGGGTCGGCCTGCTCCTCGGCCTGCTGCGGACCGCAGCAGCCGCTCGCGGCGACCGGCTCGGGCTGCGCGGGCCCGCAGCAGCCGGAGGCCGCCTCCGGCTCGGGCTTCTCCTCGGCCTGGGTGCCGCAGCAGCCGGACGCCTCGGCGGGCTCGGGCTCCGGCTCCTTGCTGCCGCAGCAGGTGGAGGCGGGCTCGTCGGCCGTCCCGGCGGGCTCCTCCACGGTCTCGGTGGTCGAGCAGCAGCCGGTGGAGGCGGTCTCGACGACCGGGAGGGGCGCGGGGGGCTCCTCGGCGGTCGAGCTGCAGCAGGTGGTGGCCATGGGGTGCTCTCCTCGTGGGTTCAGCAGGGTATGTCGGGGTGGGGTGGGGTCGTGCGGGTGTGTCCGCGGCCCGGGTCAGGGGCGGAGTGCGGGGGCCCGGAGGGGCCGGGGCGGGGATCAGTCCCAGCCGGCGCCGTTGGTGGAGGGGTCGACGAGGGCCGAGTCCCAGCCGGCGCCGGCGAGCGTGACGGTCGGGGCGGTGTCCCAGCCCGCGCCGGCGAGCGTCGTACCGGCCACCGTGCCTAGGGCCGAGGTGGAGCCGAGTCCGAGGACGGTGACCAGCGCGGCGGCGGCGAGGCGCTTCGAGGTACGCGAAACAGACATGGCTCTCCCCAGGCAAGGACGGTGGATTTCGTTGACCGGCGGCCTCGGCGGCCCGTTTCCGGTGGTCCCGGGGGTGTGTCGTCCTCCCGGTGTTCATGAGTCTGTCCGAGCCCGTCCGGGGGTGGAAGGGATCACCACTGGCAGGAAATACCCCCGGCACGCACCTGCCTGAGAACGCCGGAGGGCCGGTTCGCGCACGTGGGGGGTGCGAGTGAACCGGCCCTCCGGAAAGGGGTGTTGATCAGGCGTTCTGCAGTTGGGGCGCCGGATCGAGCGCCTGGCAGAGCACGCTCATGCTCTCGGGCGCGATGCGGTAGTACGTCTGCCGGCCGCGCCGCTCACGCTCCAGGAACCCGGCCTCGTACAGCACCTTGAGGTGGTGTGTGACGGTCGGCTGGGTGAGTTTGAGCGGCTCGGTCAGGTCGCAGGTGCACGCCTCGCCGTCGGGCCGGGTGCGGATCAGCCCGAGGATGCGGAGGCGTGTGGCGTCCGCGACCACCTTGAGCGCGGCGGCGAGGTCGTCGGCCGCCTCGGGCGTGAGGGGGCCGGCTAGCACGGGGGAGCAGCACAGCTCCGAGATCGGTGTGGGCATACCTGATTCAACGATGGCCATCTATGAATTGTTCCCGGGATCCATTGACAGTCGTCTATGGGTTCCGGCAGTCTCTGACTCATCGACAGCCGTCTATGAATTGCTGGAGCCCTCCGTGTTCGACACCGTCCTCGACGTCCTCTGGCGCACCGCCCAGGACGTGGGCCACTCCCTCGCGGCCAACTGGCCGTTCCTGCTGATCAGCGTGGTCCTGGCCTCGGCCATCCCGGTCTACATCGGCGCCGAGCGGCTCTCCTCCTGGATGCGGCGCAAGACGGCCGTCGCCGTCGTCGGCGCCATCGTCCTCGCGACGCTGACGCCCTTCTGTTCCTGCGGCACGACCGCGGTCGTTCTCGGTGCACTCGCCACCAGCGTCCCGTGGGCCCCGGTGGTCACCTTCATGGTCGCCTCGCCGCTGACCAGCCCGGAGGAGTACGTCTACTCGACCGGCCTCTTCGGTTTCGACTTCGCCACCACCTTCTTCGTCGCGGCGATCGTCGTCGGCCTGTTCGCCGGTCTCCTCACCTGGCTCATCGAGAAGACCGGCTGGCTGAAGGGGCAGGCGCGCCTCACGGCCAACCAGGCCGAGGAGAAGGCGTCCGAGAGCTGCTGCAGCTCCGACGGTGACGCCGAGGGTTCCGAGGGCGGCGTCTCGACCGGCGGCGGCACCCCCGCCGGTGGTGGCGGCCTTGCCCGTACCGCCCTGCTCACCCGCCCTGTCGCCCCGAAGCCCGCTTCGGCGCCCGCCCCGGCCGGTGTCGTCGAGCGCCTGAAGCTGAAGGAGTTCGGGGAGGAGCTGAAGGTCAACTCCAAGCGCCTCGCGATCTACTTCCTGGGCTTCGCCACCCTCGGCTTCCTGATCATCAACTCGATCCCGACGCGCTACCTCACCGAGTTCCTCGGCGACGGCAACATCTTCGCGGTCCCGCTCGCCGCCCTCATCGGTATCCCGGTCTACCTGAACTCCGACGGCTCGCTCCCGCTCGTCGCCACCCTGATGCAGGGCGGCATGGGCCCCGGCCCGGCGCTCGCCTTCCTCATGACCGGCGCGGGCACCAGCATCGGCGCCATCAGCGGAATGCTCCTCATCGCCCGCTGGCGCGTCGTCGCCCTGGTCGTCGGCATCCTCTTCACCGGCGCGGTCGTCCTCGGCTACACGGCCCCGTTCTGGCTCTGACCCCGAAGGGCTGATGCCCCCGCACCCCAGGCATCACCAGCACCACGTAAGACGGCAACGGCCCGCCCCCGGTCTCGGGGGCGGGCCGCAGCCGTGTGCGGGGAGGTCAGCAGCGTGAGGCCGTGCCGACCGCGCTCCGCATCCCCGCGAGCGGGCCCATCAGGTGGTCGATGCGCTCCGGCCGGACGAAGTAGTAGACCTCGTTCGCCCGCCGTTCCGAGGCGAGGATGCCGGCCTCGCGCAGCTTGCGGAGGTGGTGGCTGATGGTCGGCCCCGTCAGGTCGAACTCGGCCGCGATCTCGCCCATGCACACCTCGCCCGCCGGGCAGCACGCCACGATGCTGGCGATGCGCAGGCGCACCGGATCGGCCAGTGCCTTGAACATGGCCGCCCATTCCTCCGCCTGATCGGACGTCATGGGGGAGGAGCAGCAGGATCCGTCCGGGTGGCCTGCGGGTGGCGCGGGGGGAAGGTCGATCATGCGGCCCAATCTGGCCGATACCTGCCGGTCCCGTCCAGGGGTGACCGTCCAGCGGGCGCGCATGAGAATCCATTGACGTTCGTCTATGAGTTCTGTCATGCTCAATGTATCGACGCTCATCTATGAATTGAGGCGAGTTGCCATGTCCGCTCTCCCCACTCCCCTCCGCCAACTCCTCCGGGTTCGCCGCTCCCCGTCCGTCACCGGAGTCCAGTTCTGCGACAGCTGTGCCGAAGTGACCGACCCGGCGGCCCGCGCCGCCGCTCGGCGGCACAGCCAGCAGGCCGCTCTGTCCCTCCACTCCGTGCGGATCTGACCGCACGGACCGGAATCTCCGCCGTACACACCTCCCGAGCCAGTCCGAGGAAGCCGTGACCCCCCTCCGCCCCTCCGCCCGAGCCGCCGCCGTTCCGCCTTCGGCCACGGCCGCGCTCGACGCCCACGCCAAGGCGCTCGCCGCCGCAGGCGCCCCCGTCATCAACCTGACCAGCGGGGAGCCGGCCTTCCCCACCGTCGAACCCGCCGCCCGCGCGGCGGAGCGGGCCATCGCGGACGACTTCACCCGCTACACGCCCGCCGCCGGCATCCCCGAGCTGCGTACGGCGGTCGCCGCCCACCTCAACCGTCACGGCACCGCTTACGAGGCGACGGACGTCGTCGTCACGGCCGGCGCCAAGCAGGCCCTCCACTACGCCTTCACGGCCCTGCTCGAACCGGGCGACGAGGTTCTCGTGCCCGCCCCGTACTGGGTCAGTTATCCCCACCTCGTTGCCCTCGTCGGCGGAACCCTGGTCCCGGTCCACCCCACCCCCGACGCCGGCCTCAAGGTCACGCCCGAGCAGGTGCGGGCCGCGATCTCCGACCGCACGAAGGTCCTGCTTCTCAACAGCCCGGCCAACCCCTCCGGCGTCGTCTACAGCCGAGCCGAGCTGGCCGCCCTCGCCGAAGTCGCCCTCGAACACGACCTCGTCATCGTCAGTGACGAGATCTGCGACCACTGGATCTTCGGCGAAGCCCGTTTCGCCTCCGTCGCCGCCCTCGGCCGCGACATCGCCGCCCGGACCGTCACCATCGGCGGCGTCTCCAAGACCTTCGCCATGACCGGCTGGCGCATCGGCTGGCTCGCCGCCCCGGCCGAACTCGCCTCCGCCGTCGTGGCCCTGCAGAGCCACACCGCCTCCGCGCCCTCCTCCGTCGCGCAGCGCGCGGCGCTCGGTGCTCTGACCGCCGACCTCGCCGTCGAACTGGAGCGCCGTCGCTCCGCCCTCGACGCCCGCCGCCTCGCGACGGTCAAGGCGATCGGCGACATCCCCGGGCTGAAGGTCGACGGTAATCCTGAAGGCGCCTTCTTCCTCCTCGCCGACGTCACCGGCCTGTACGGGAAGACCCGTGCCGGCCGCACCATCGCGTCGGCCGCCGACTTCGCTGAACTCCTCCTGGACGAAGCCCAGGTGGCAGTCGTCCCCGGCGCCGACTTCGCCGCCCCCGGCCATGTCCGCATCTCGTACACGGTCCCGCCCGAGCAGCTCGACGAGGCTCTGGGGCGCCTGGCGGCCTTCGTGGGCGCGCTGACCTGACGATTCCGCGTCGTTCGTACCGGGATAGGGGTGTCGGCCACAACGGCCGACGCCCCTCTTCGGGCTCAGCGCTCTACGGTGGCCGCATCCACCCATCGCGCGAGCACGCTGAAGGCCGCCAACTGCTCCAGCGCCTCGTGCTCGGGAAGCTCGGGCAGGCCGTCCTCGTGACTGTTGGGGTTACGGATGGCCGCGAAGCACCCCTCGGCGAACGCGGCCGCGCCGCGATGCACGCTCTGGAAGGTGCTGCTGCCGTCGTCCGCCCTCAGGCGGAGGCGGGGCTGACCGGGCTTCGGCGCGTCCTTGGAGAAGACGTTGAGGAAGAGCGCCGTTTCGCTGGCGTCCCGCCGGCCCACCTTGTTCTGCGTCTCGGCGTTCACCTTGCGCGCGGCCGCGGTGACCGCCTCGCGGAAGTGCCCGCTCCGCCATAGTGCTCGGGCGCCCTCCCAGGCCCAGGGGTGCATGGTCGCCGCGCTGAGCTGCGGCGCGTCGTCGCCGAGGCGCTCGCGGATCTCCGCGTCCCGCTGGAGAGCGACATCGGCGCGCTGGGCGGCCTCGCGGTGCTGGCACCAGCGGTTCAGTGTCGTGTTGTTCTCCGACGGAACGGTGGTACGCCACGTGGGCAGAATTCGATCCAGGATCTGCTCGATCACTTGGGCGCTCGCGATGATCTCGTCATCGGAACCGCGGGTCTCCAGGTGGAGGCTGATCACATTGGGGATCGACGGCGAGTACATCGTCGTCAGTTCCAGGAACTTGGCGATCTCGGATCGCGCCCAATCGACATCGATGGCCATACCGCCATGATGCGACCGGCCACTGACATCGGGGGCGGGTTCGCTCAGGCTGAGGTCGCCACCGGGCTCAGCAGCGCTCCCATCGCTGCGAGGACCCCCGGCTCCACCCGGTAGTACACCCAGGTGCCGCGCCGCTCGGAGGTGAGCAGCCCGGCCTCCTTCAGCTTCTTCAGGTGGTGGGAGACGGTGGGCTGGGAGACGCCCACGTCGGAGATGTCGCAGACACACGCCTCGCCGCCCTCGTGAGAGGCGACGGCGGAGAAAAGCCGCAGGCGCACCGGGTCGCCGAGTGCCTTGAACATGACCGCGGTCCGCTCCGCCTCCTCGGCCGTCAGCGGGCGCTCCGTGAGCGGCGGGCAGCACGGCTCGACGGCGGGCTGGAGCAGCGGGAGCGCCTTCATGTTCGACATACGCCTATGTTGACACATGTCGAAACAGGTGCCCCCAGGGATTCGCCGGGCCTTGGCGGTGGCGATGTCGAGCGGCCCGCACGACCCCTTGGATTCGATGAATGTCTATGTTGACGTTTATCGATGTCCGATGCATGCTGAGGACGCCAAGACATCGACGGACGTCGAAACATAAGGGGACCCTCGCCATGAACTCCGCCACACCTCAGCTGCCCGTCGTGGTCATCGGAGCCGGTCCCACCGGTCTGGCCGCCGCCGCCCATCTCGTCGAGCACGGCATCGAGCCGCTCGTTCTGGAGGCCGGCCCCACGGCTGCCGCGGCGGTGCGCGAGTGGTCGCACGTCCGGTTGTTCTCCACCTGGGGCGAGCTCACCGACCCGGCCGCCGAGAAGCTCCTCGCCCCTACCGGCTGGACCAGGCCCGACGCGCAGACCTACCCCACCGGCGGCGACTGGGCGGACCGCTACCTCCAGCCCCTCGCCGACGTCCTCGGTGACAAGGTCCGCACCGGCGCCCGGGTCACCGGCGTTTCCCGCGCGGGCCGCGACCGGATCGTCGACGCCGACCGCGACGCCCAGCCGTTCGCCGTCCACGTCACGTACGCCGACGACCGCGAAGAGCGAATCCCCGCCCGCGCCGTCGTCGACGCCTCCGGTACCTGGGCGGTCCCGAGCCCGGCAGGCGCCGACGGCCTCCCGGCACTCGGCGAGCGCGCCGCCGCCGACCGGATCTCGTACCGCGTCCCCAACCTCGACGACCCCGCCGTCCGCGCCCGGTACGCGGGCAGGCGCACCGCCGTCATCGGCTCCGGCGCCTCCGCCTTCACCGCGCTCGCCTCCCTCGCCGCCCTCGCCCGCGAGGAAGAGGGGACGAAGGCACTCTGGATCCTCCGCCGCGGCCTGTCCGGCGCCACCTTCGGCGGCGGCAGCGCCGACCAGCTCCCCGCCCGTGGCGCCCTGGGCCTCGCGGCCAAGGCCGCCGTGGACGACGGCCATGCGGACGCCGTCACCGGCTTCCGTACGCAGGCGATCGAGCGGGACGGCGACGGCCGCCCGGTCCTGGTCGCCGAGGACGGCAGCCGCCTCGACCCGGTCGACGAGGTGATCGCCCTCACCGGCCTGCGCCCCGACCACTCCTTCCTCGGCGAACTCCGCCTCGGCCTGGACGACCGCCTCCAGGCCCCCACCGCCCTCGCCCCGCTCATCGACCCCAACCAGCACTCCTGCGGCACCGTCTACCCCCACGGCCACCGCGAACTCGCCCACCCCGAACAGGGCGTGTACCTCGTCGGCATGAAGTCCTACGGCCGCGCCCCGACCTTCCTCGCCCTCACCGGCTACGAGCAGGTCCGCTCCGTCGCCGCCGCCCTCGCCGGCGACCTCGACTCCGCCGACCGCGTCGAACTCACCCTCCCCGAGACCGGCGTCTGCGGCGGCTCCGGCCTGTACGACACCCCCGAAACCCAGCCCGACGACTCCGCCGGCTGCTGCGCACCGCCGGCGCCTCGGCTCGTACAGCTCGGCGCCCCGGCTGCCCTGCCCCTCGTCACCGAGCAGCCCGCGGGTGGATGCTGCGGCTCGTGACCCGCCTCGACACCCCGCCGCACGGGGCCGCGATCAAGACGAAGGGCTGGTCGCGGCCTCGCGCCGTCCTGCCCGCTCTCTGCGTCACCCAGATCACCAGCTGGGGGATCGTCTACTACGCCTTCCCGGTCCTGAACCCGCAGATCACGGCGGCGACCGGCTGGTCCGCCTCGACGACCATGGCGGCCTTCTCGCTCGCCCTCCTCGTCTCCGGTATCGCGGGCATCCGGGTCGGCCGGATCATCGACCGGCACGGCCCCCGCGCGATCATGACGGCGGGCTCGGTGACCGGAGTCCTGAGCCTGACCGTCGTCGCTCTCGCCCCGAACCTGACGGTGTTCTTCGGCGGGTGGATCCTGGCCGGACTCGCCATGTCCGCCACCTTCTACCAGCCCGCGTTCGCCGCCCTCACCCGCTGGTACGCACCCGACCACGTCCGCGCCCTCACCGTCGTCACCCTCGCCGGCGGCCTGGCCTCCACCGTCTTCGCCCCGCTCACGGCCGTCCTCGCGAACCACTACACCTGGCGGACGACCTACCTCGTCCTCGCCGCGATCCTGGCGGCCCTCACGATCCCGGCCCACGCCTTCGCCCTCCGCGCCCCCTGGCCACCTGCCCCACCCGCGCCGACCGCACCCGGCCACACCCCCCGCGCGGTCATCCGAAGCCGTCCCTTCCTCCTCCTCGGGCTCGCCCTCACCCTCTCCGCGTTCGCGATGTACGCGGTGGTCGTCACCCTCGTCCCTCTCCTCGTGGAACGCGGCTACACCACCGCCCAGGCCGCCTGGGTCCTCGGCCTCGGCGGCGCCGGCCAGACCCTCGGCCGCACCCTCTACGCCTCACTGGCCCGCCACACCGGCACGACCACGCGCACGGTCGCCCTCATCGCCCTCGGCAGCCTGACCACCGCCGCCCTGGCCGTCACCCCCGGCCCGTACGGCCTGCTGATTGTCGTCTCGGTCGTCGCCGGCATGGTCCGGGGCAACCTCACCCTCCTCCAGGCCACCGCCGTCACCGACCGCTGGGGCACCCGCCACTACGGCCGCCTCTCCGGCCTCCTCGGAGCCCCGGCGATGACCGCCTCCGCCCTGGCCCCCTTCGCGGCGGCGGCCCTCGCGCCGATCTTTGGCGGCTACCCGGTCCTGTTCCTGATGCTGGCGGCCCTGGCGGGCGCCGCCGCCGTGATCGTCACCGGCTCGACGCCCAAGGGCCGGGTCGAATGACCGCGGGCGGCTCCAGGAGGGACAGCGAACGGCCGGTGGCGGGGAGATTCCCCGCCACCGGCCGTACGGAAGTCGGTGCGCGCTGTTCAGGACTTTCGCGAGGAGGGCGACGAAGCCCTGGCGGTGATTGCTTCCGGGGCGCCCGTCAGAAGGCGTACGCGGTGAAAGGGCGAGCGGATTCGGTCATGAGCCCGAGCAGGCGATTGAATTCGGCCCGCTCTTCCTCCGTCATCAGGGCGTGGGCGTTGCCGAGGTTCTTCTCTTCGAGCTGGTCCATGAACGGGGCGAGGAAACGCTGGATGGCTTCGGGCGCTTCCGCGTACGGCCGGACGTACTTCAGGTAGCGCGCGTGCTGTGCCTCCAGTTCCTCCAGGTCGGCGCGGGTGGCGCTGAAGATCAGGGTCCGCTCCTCCTCGGTGAAGGGGCGGCCGTCACGGTGGGACCAGGTGCCGGTTTCGCGGAAGTGCTGGAAGTTCGCGTCGCAGAGCAGGGCAACGATCTCGGGGCGGGCTTCGGGCTGGGGCATAGGGGATTCCTTCCGGGTTCGGTTCGGAAGGCCAATTGTTGGGAGAATCGCCGGTTAGGCTAACCGGCGATTCTGGGCTATGTTTCCGCCTCGATTCCGCGGCTCAGCGCCGTCGCCTGGGCCTGTTCGCGCCCCGGGTGCCAAGGTGTTCTGCCCGTTCCGGCGAGGAGACGAAGGAAGCGCCTCGTGTGCGCCGGCCAGGGGCGTTCTGGGGATCCGCGGGGAGGCCGGCCATCCGCCGCAGCCTCCACACGAGCACATCGCTCATGCGTTCCGCCGTGTCCAACTCCCGACGAGCGGCGGCCTGCGCGAGCAGGGCGGTGGAGTCGTGCCCCGCGGTCAGGACCTCGTCGAGCGTGGCCGCGAGGGCGGGCCAGCCAGGTTCGGCGAGGACCCGGTCGGCCAGTTCGGGCAGGGCGTGGCGTACGGCGCCGGCGTGGTGGCGCTGCCAGGACGGGGCGAGGCGGCGTCCCCGCTCGTTGAGCAGTGCCATGGGGCGCTGGGCCGCGGACGAGTAGGCGGCGCGGAGGTGTTCGGCGGCCCGGCGGGCGGCTTCGGCCTGCTGGGCGTGCTGCTTCCTGGCGTGCCAGTGCGCGGCGGCGACCGCGAGGAAGACCAGGGTGTCGATGACCATGGCCGTGGTGGCACCGTCCTCGCCCCGGCCGAGGGCCGGGCCCCCGTGGACGAGGTCGCGGGCGGCCTCGCGAAGGGCGTGGTCGTGCCCTCGTACGGCTCGGACGTGGGAGCGGGAGGCGCGCTCGAACGCGGTGGCTGCGGCGCGGAGTTCGTCGCGGGTATGAGCGGCGGAGGACTTGGCGAGGGCGTCGAGGACCTCCCCGGTGGCGGCGATCTGCGCGGCGGCCATGCCGTCGTCTCCGTGGTCGATGACGAGCAGGGCTTGCCAGGCGGCGCCGGTGGCGCGTCGGCGGGCGGACGCGGGCCCCGTCACCGGTGGGGGCGACTGTGGGCCGGTATCGCCTGGGCCCTGGGTCCAGCGTTCGCGGATGCGGGGCAGGGAGAGGTCGGGGGCCAGCTTGGAGCCGGAGTAGAAGACCGGTTGGCCGTTGCCGTTGCGGTCGCCGGGGAGGGCGACGGTGTAGCCGAGGGTGTCGCCGGAGGGTGCGATGCGGCGCCGGACGAGCAGCCCTGCCGAGACCAGGCGGTCGAAGAACTCCTCCTCGCTCGCGGTACCGGCCGCCGAGCGGCGGACCGTTTCGCGCAGTTCCTCGCGTGTGGTCCGCTGCCGGCCCTGGCGTTCGGCCTTGTGGCGTTCGGCGCTGGTGGGCCGTTTGGCGGCGGTGCCGTCGCCGGCGGCCACGCGGTGGAGCCCGTAGTCGACTTCGATCTGGCGGCATTCGGTCTGGGCGCGCTTGCCGGAGCGGTGGTGGTCGGGACGGCGGCCGTCCTCGCGGACGAGGGTGGCGACGAGGTGGATGTGGTCGTCGGCGTGACGGACGGCGGCCCAGCGGCAGCCGGCGCCGTCGCCGGGGTCGATGCCGGTGGCGGTGATGACGCGGCGGGCGATGTCGGCCCACTCGTCGTCGGTGAGGGTGCGGTCGCCACGGGCCGCGCGGACGGAGGCGTGCCACACGTGAGTGGCGGGACGGGTGCCGTCGGGGAGGAGGAGCAGGGGTTCGTCCAGGAGCTGGGCGAGGTCGCGGAGGGTTGCCTCCGGGTCGCGGCCGGGGTCGGGGGCGAGGCCGTTGAAGGAGGCGACGAGGTGAGGGTCGGTGTGCTCCTCGCGGCGGCCGGGGCCGTAGAGGTAGGCGAGCAGGCGGGCGGTGTTGCGGCCCTGCTCGTGGATGCGGGGGATCAAGCGGCGGTGCCTTCGGAGAGCGGGCCTGTGAGGCGGGAGGTGACGTGGCGGACGGCGTCGACGGCGCATCGGACGGCGGCGAGGGTGTCTTCCAGGCCGTCGGGGTAGGTGCCGCTGTTGAGTGCGCGAGCGGCCTGGTTGAGGTTGTTGTTCGCCTGCCCGAGCTGGCGTCGGAGTGCGAACAGGGCGGTCAGCGCGTCTTGGCGGGTGGCGATGGCGGCGGCGGTGCGGTCGAGGTCGCGGGCGGCGGCGAGTCCGCTGTGGGCGAGGAAGCCGGCGACGCTCATGCCGACCGCTTCGGCGCCGGCGGCGACGGTCGCGTGCTCGGCGTCGCTGAGACGGACGCTGTGCGCGCGGCGCTGCGTACGGGCGCGGACACGGGACTTGCCCCGGCGGTGCCGCACCGGCTGCGGACCGCCCCCGGCCGCAGCCCCACCCTCCCGCGTCCCCCGGCGCGGGAGGGAGCCCGCCACCCCCGGGGCGGGCACCGGTTCGGACGCGCCCCCGACGGGGGAGTGTCCGAACCTCCAACTTGCTCCGCCCGGGGCAGGGTCCGTCTCCACCCGCGGCTGGGTGGTGGGAGCTTCGGCGTGGCTGTCGTGCATCAGGGGTTCCTTCGGAGTGAGTGCTGGGTGCGGGCGTTCTGGCGGGTGGGGAGCGGCGGGTGCGTCAGGCTGTGGATGCCAGGTCCTTGGTGACGGCCGCCTCCTCCAGGACCGCGTCGACGGCCTTCTTGGCCCGGGTCCGGTCGACGGTGTAGCCCTGCGCGCGGGCTGCGTTCTCCACGGGAGTGCGGGAGACGTGGCCGGTCTCGCTGCGGATCTGGCGCGCGAGCTCCAAGAGGTACGCCTCCGTGGCCCTCGGCTTGCGACCGCCGAAGCTCGGCGCCGCCTTCCCCGACTGCGCGGTGGCGGGAAGAGGCGCCTTGGCGGATGTGGCAGGGGTGACGGGTGTGGCGGGCACGGTCTGTGTGGCCGCCGCTGGCGGAGTTGGCGGTTCCGGCGCGGGCTTGGCGGTTGTGGTGGTGGCGGCGGACTCGGCATGGCCGGTGAGCGTGGCGTTGGCGGCGTGCTTGGCGGTCGGCGGTGGCGGTTCACTGCTGGGCGCCGTGGCGGTTGGCGGTTCGGGGGCCGCCGGCTTGTTGGCGGTGAGGTGGCGGTTGATGACGAGGTAGAGGTGGACGGCGCCGGCGAGGGCGAGCGGTGCGGTGGCGGACAGGGCGCCGACGGTGGCGTTGTTGAGGTGGAGGCGGGCCTGTTCGTTGAGGCGGATGGCGTGCAGGGCGTTGGCCCAGATGCTCGTGCCGGTCGCCAGGGTGACGAGCGTCCACACGTACAGGCGGGAGCGGAGCGGGGCGGTACGCAGGATGAGCAGGGCGGTGACGCCGAGGGCGATGAAGCCGTCGATGACGAGGGGGAAGAGGTAGGTCAGCGGTCCGCTGATGTGGGCGGCGACGGCCATCTGCCGCAGGGCGTCGTACGAGAGGACGAAGCCGACGGCGGCGATCAGGGTGATCCCCGTGAGGAGGGGGCGGCCCCATCGTTCGGAGGCGGGGCGTATCAGGGCAGGGGAGGGCAAGGGCACGGGCTCCGAGGGGGTGTACGAGGGGTGGGGCGGGAGGCGACGGTCAGCCGAGGGGTCTGGGACGGCGCCGGTCGGGCCCGTCGAGGGTGACGCGCTCGGTCATTTGGGCCAGGCGGGAGGCGACGCGGTCGCCGAGGGCCGTGCGCAGCGCGTCGGTGGTGAGGTTGCTGGTGATCAGGGTGGGGCGCAGGTGCTCGTACCGGTGGTTGATCAGCCGGTAGGTGAGCTCCTCGGTCCACTCGCTGGTCTTCGCCGCGCCGAGGTCGTCCAGGAGCAGCAGCGGGCAGCGCATCAGACTCTGCAGGTCGCGCTCGCTGTCGAAGCCTGGGCGCGGGCGCAGGCGGGCGTACAGGTCGGCGGCGGTGACGGCCTCCCAACGCAGGCGGACCCCGGCGGCGAGCAGGCTGCGGATGGCGCCGTACGCCTGGTGGGTCTTGCCGGTGCCGGTCGGACCGACGATCCGCAGCGAGGGTCCCTCCGCGATGCCCGGGGCGCCGGCGGGGCCGGGGCGTCCGGCGTGGGCGATCGCGTCCACCCAGACGGTGACCTGGGGGTGGTCGGCGAGGGCGTGCCGGAAGCGGGCGGGGATACGGGCCTCGGCCAGCTCCAGCGCGGTGACCGGCTCGGGCATCGGCTCCTGCGCTGCGGCCTCGGGGGCGATGCCGCGCTGGGCCAGGATGTCGCCGAGGCGGCCGGTGATCCGGGCGGGCTGCTGTGGGTCGCGGGTGAGGGTGGCGGTCAGAGGTCGCCTCCGTAGGCAGCGGCGGGGTCGGCAGGGTTGGTCCACGGCCTGTGGGCAGCGGCGACGGGGGTGGCGTTCATGGCCTCGTGCACGAGACTGGGCAGGGTGCTGGGGTGCAGGCCCTTGGCGCGGTGGAGGTTGAGGCCGGCTCGGATGTGGTCCGGGGCGATGCCCTCGGCGAGGAGCTTCTTCACCTCGCGGCCGAGGTGACCGAGCACGTCCTGCGGCGGGCGATGGGGGCACGCGGCGGCGTACTCGCCGATCAGATCCTTCACCGAGACCGAGTCGGGCGCGGGGGCGCTGGCGCCCCCCAACGGGGTAGATCCTAGATCCCTGTTCCTAGGTCCTAGATCCGGACGGTGAGGGCTCACGGAGGGCTCGGTGAGTCCTCCGTGAGGCTGCGGCGAGTACTCATGGAAACGGTCATGACCTGCGGATTCGCCGTTCACGGAGGGCTCGGTCAATCCTCCCGGTCGTGTCACGGAGGGCTCAGTGAGCCCTCCCGGACGACTCGCGGAAGTCTCCGCGAGGGCTCCCCGCGTCTGCGGTGAGGGCTCACGCGGAATCCCGAGATCGTGGTGCGGGCACGGGGGAGTGCGGACTCCGCTGGGCCGGTTGATCTTCTGGTGCTGGGCGAAGGTGACGATGTGCAGGTACCGCTTGCCGTCCCCGCCCTCGTACCGGCAGATCAGCCCGGCGACGTCCAGCTGGATCAGGTCGTCCTCGACCGCCTCCGGGCCGTGCTCGCGGCGCAGTGACCACAGCTGCCCGGCGATGACAGCGGCCTGGTCGCGGAACCGGCCCTGGTCGTCGGCCTGGGTGAGCAGCCCGAAGAAGGTCCGCTCGGCGGACAGGGACACCGCCGCGAGAGACTCGGACGAGAACGCCTCGGGCTTGATGGTGCGGATACGGGCGATGGCGATCGACCACCTTTCGGGAGGGGGAGGGGAATCCGGTGTCGCCGGGGTGCATGGCCAACACAGCCACACCTGGTGCGCAGAAGTCCAGACTCTTCTAGGAATTCTGAGCAACTTTCCGGCGTACCGCGCCGACGGGTTCGGTCACTGTAGGGCCGAATTCCCGGTTGGCGAAATCGCCGCAGGAAATCGCTATGCGGTCCGCATCGCTCACGGCAGACAGGAATGTCCTTCCGGACCGGCCGGCGCGCAAGCTACAACACCACCCATGCCGCCACGCCCCCTCGCCATCGGACCCGCCGGACACGCCGCCGCCCACGCCATCGAGCGCACCCGCACTGCCCGCGGCTACTCCCAGCGCCAGCTCGCCGCCCGCGTCACCGCACTCGGCCGGCCCATGACCTTCACCGCGCTCTCCCGCATCGAACGCACCGTCCGCCGCTGCGACATCGACGACCTCGTCGCCATCGCCGCAGCCCTCGGAATCGCCCCGCAGACGCTTCTCGCCAGCGCCCTCACGTGCTCAGGGACGGCCGGGCTGGGCGAAACATAGCCGACGATCCCCGGTTTCCCTAACCGGGGATTCTCCGGATCATTGTGCGTCCCGGAACGCCCATCGTGCCGGTCCCTGCCAGAGCCATGCCCTTTTCCCGGAGGAGACACCTTGCGCCGACCCCCGATAACCGCCACCCGCCGCTCCGAAGAAAAGCTCACCGTCGACGAGCTCTGCGAAGAACTCCGCATTTCCCGGTCGACCTTCTACGACTGGCGCCAGAAAGGCCGCGCGCCCCGCTGCGTGAAACTCCCGAACGGCAGCCTGCGCGTCCGCCGCAGCGACCTGGAGAACTGGCTCACCGACTGTGAGGTCGCTGCGTGACCAACCGGTCCTACAAGGTCCGCTTCTACAAGACGGAGGTCTACGCCGGGAAGCGCGGCACCACCTACACCGTCCGCTGGTCGGTCGACGGCCGGCGACACGGCGAGACGTTCAAGAAGAGCGCGCTCGCCGAGTCCTTCCGCGCCACCCTGCTCGTCGCCGCCAACAACGGCGAGCCCTTCGACCTGGACACGGGTCGGCCCGTCTCCCACGCCGCGCCGTCCACTGAAATCACCTGGTACGACTTCGTCCTCCAGTACGTCGACATGAAGTGGCCCCGCATCTCGGCGAACAACCGCATCAGTACCGCCAAGGCCCTGACCAAGGCCACGCTCGCCCTCCTCCGGGCCGAACCCGTCCAGTACGAGGGCGTCGACGTCCGCAAGGCGCTGCGCGAGTACGCCTTCAACAAGAACCGCCGGGACGAGGCCCCGTCCGAGTACCGGGCGATCCTGGCGTGGGTCCGCCGCAACTCGCTCCCGATGAGCGCCTGGGAGGACACCAAGCACGTCGACGCCGTCCTCCACGCGCTCGACACCGTCCTCGACGGCACCCCGGCCGCCGCCAGCTCCGCCAAGCGCTACCGCCGCATCCTCAACGTGGCCCTGCGCCACGCCGTCCGCCAGAACATCCTCCGGGCCAACCCCATGCCCAAGGGAAAGGAGGAGAACGCCGCCCCGAAAACCTCCGGCGCCGTCGACAAGCGCTCCCTTCTCAACCCCCACCAGGTGGCCGCCCTGCTCACCTGGATCGCCGCCCGCCCCCGCACCGGCCACCGCCTCACCGTCTTCTTCGCGGCCCTGTACTACGCGGGCCTCCGCCCGGAGGAAGCGGTCGCTCTGCGGGTCGAGGACGCCGTCCTCCCGGAGGCCGGCTGGGGCGAGCTCCGTGTCCACACCGCGGAACCCGAGGTCGGCAGCCACTGGACCGACGACGGCGAGACCCACGAGACCCGCCACCTCAAGGGCCGGGCATCCGGCGACACCCGCACCGTCCCCGTCCACCCCGACCTGGCCAGGAGCCTCAGGGCCCTGATCGAGCGCGAACAGCTCAAGCCCGGTGCCCTCCTCTTCCCCGGAGAGAAGGGCGGCCTCCTGGCCGGCTCGGTCTACCGCCGCATCTGGGCCAAGGCCCGCAAGGCCGTCCTCCCCGAGCACGAGTACCACTCGCCCGTCGGCAAGCGCGTGTACGACCTCCGCCACACCTGCCTCACGACCTGGCTCAACAACGGCATCCCACCCGCCCAGGTCGCCGACTGGGCCGGCAACAGCGTCCCGGTCCTGCTCTCCACCTACGCCCGCTGCATCACCGGCCAGATCGCGGAGCTCCAGGTACGCATCGAGGGTCCCCAGTCACTGCCCGGGATGCCGATGCTGCCCGTGACGGCCGACGTACCGAAGCCCCGTTCCGCGGCGAGCAGCGCGGGGCGTATCCGTTGACGGTCTACGGCCTGGCATCGGCCGTTATGCGGCCGATGCGCTGGGCGTAGCCATCGAGCAGATCGGACGCCGGGCTGCTACTGCACGAGCCGCAGGATGGGCCGCTGGTCCTGCACGCCGAGCAGTTCCCGCACCCGCCTTGTGGTCCAGGCCAGCTCGTGGGCGAGCTGGCCCACAGAGAGATCCGCCTCCTGAACTGCGAGGTCGAATGCCTGCCGAAGGAGTGAAGGCTGTTCCCCGGCGTAGTTGGACACCGATTCCGGCGAGAATCCGGGCTGCCCCTCAAGCGCACGGAGTCTCTGGTACGCCCTGCTTGTCGTGGCGTCGGAGATCAGCCCGACTTCGCGACAGCGGTAGACCAGGGAGTGGATCGACACGCCCCAGATCTGCCTGAGCTCGGAGAGGCGGGCGAAGTCCATCCTTACATTCGTGCGGGTCGGAGGGCCGGTGGCGCCATCGCCTGTGCCTGTCGCCGGCGCGCAGAGTCGGAGCTGCCTGTCCGGCGGGCGGAGCTCGGGAGTGGATTGGCCGTTGGCCGGCTTGCTCCTCGCCCTCGATGCCTGCCCAGCCTCCGCCGCTCGCGGCGGTCTGTGGTCGAGGCTGGGCGCGTGGCATGGACTGCGCCCGCTCTGGAGTCATCGCAGTCGGCTGGTCCTCCGGGATCTTCCTGAAGGATGTGCCTGCCGCGCGTCCGAGAGTCGATCCGCAGCCTGAGTCGGTTCGGGTGGCAGGCGTGCGTCGAGCCTTCCGTCGACTGCCCTTGTTTGTGGTTTAGCGCTGGCACCCATATGGCCCGGTCGCGATCTTCGATGCTGCGCTCGCCCTGCCTCACCCCGCGCCTCGGTCCACCCTGTCGGCTTCCGCCGACGTGTGGCTGACCGCTGCCGAGTCTGGGGCGATTGGCCGCCCAGGGGAGCCCGAGGATCGGAGGGGGCGTGGTGCGGGTGGCGCCGAAACTTCGGGAACTTTTCGGGAAATCCAGCCGCCAAAGGCCGCCTCTGACCGGATTCAGCCGGACAGATCCAGCCATCAGGGGAGCCCTTCTCGCTCTCCTTGCCGCTGACCGAAAACCGCCTCTGACCAGCAAAAAGACCCTCCCGAAGGAGGGTCTTCCGTCGTGCGCCCCCGGCAGGACTCGAACCTGCGGCCAAGTGCTTAGAAGGCACCTGCTCTATCCGCTGAGCTACGGGGGCCGGTGGTGGCCTCGGGCCTGGTGGCCCTGGTGGGTGGGGTGGGGCTGCCGGGACAAGGATAGGGGTCCTGGCGGCTCGGCCCGGGTGCTTCACCTGCGTGGCACGATGTGGAGGTTCGGTGAAGCGAACCGATAATCGCAGGCAGGTGCGATTCGCGCAGCGCTTTTCACGCCGCGCGGGGCGGGTGTTGTGCACTCGTTATGCCCGGACTGCGGGTCGCCCTTCCTTTCTTCGGCGCGTAGGGCCGCAATACGCTTCAAAAACGCTCATAAATTGGGCATTCTTCGCATGTGGTGACCTTGGACGAACGGCCTCAGCTGATCGACGCACTCTCCGCCCTGCGCGACCGAGTCGCGGCCGTGCGTCTTCCCCTCCCCCTTCCCGACGTGCCGCGCGCCCGGCAGACCCGGGCCGAGCTGCTCGCGCAGCTCGACGACTACCTGGTGCCGCGGCTGAAGGACCCCGACGCGCCGCTGCTCGCCGTCGTCGGCGGGTCGACGGGGGCCGGGAAGTCCACGCTCGTGAACTCGCTCGTCGGGCGGCGGGTGAGCGAGGCGGGGGTGCTGCGGCCGACGACGCGGACGCCGGTCCTCGTCTGCCACCCGGAGGACCACCACTGGTTCGCGGGGCTCCGGGTGCTGCCGCAGCTCACCCGGGTCTGGCTGCCGCAGGCCGACGAGGACCACCCGGCCGACGCGGTCGACGCCGAGGACAACGCCCTCCGGGTCGAGACGGCCGCCACCGTGCCCCGCGGGCTCGCCCTCCTCGACGCCCCGGACATCGACTCGCTCATCGTCGAGAACCGGCTGCTCGCCGCCGAGTTGATGTGCGCCGCCGACATCTGGGTGATGGTGACCACCGCGTCCCGGTACGCCGACGCCGTCCCCTGGCACCTGCTGCGTACCGCCAAGGAGTACGACGCCACCCTCGTCACCGTCCTCGACCGGGTGCCGCACCAGGTGATCGGCGAGGTCTCCCGGCAGTTCGAGGCGCTGCTCGACAAGGCCGGGCTCGGGGACGTGCCCCGCTTCACCATCCCCGAGCTGCCCGAGTCCACCGGCGGCGGCAGCGGGCTGCTGCCCGAGAGCGCCGTCGCCGCGCTCCGGGGGTGGCTCGCGCACCGGGCCGAGGACCCCGCCGCGCGCCAGCAGGCCGTCTCCCGTACGGCCGGCGGCGTCATCGACTCGCTCGACCGCCGGCTCCCCGAGCTGGCCGGCGCGGTCGCCGCGCAGTACGCCGCCGCCGTGCGCCTCGGCACCGCCGTCGAGACCGCCTACGGCAGGCAGGGCGCCCGCGTGCGCAAGGAGCTCGGCAAGGGGGCCGTCCTCGCCGGGGACGCGCGGGCCCGCTGGCGGGCCTACCCCCGCGACAGCACCGCCGACGAACTCCTCGACGCCCTCACCGAATCCCTCGCCGCGCTGCTGCACTGCGCCGTCTCGGCCGCCGAGGAGACGATCCGCGAGGTCCACCGCCGCGAACCCGCCGCGGCCGCCCTCCGCGCCGTCCCGGCCGCCACCGACCGCGAGGTCGCCGAGCGGATCGGCCTGGAGGTACGGCGCTGGCGGCGGGTCCTGGAGGAGCTCGCCGAGGACGAGGTGCGGGCCGTGGAGAAGCCCGCCGGGCGCGGTGCCGCCCGCGCCGCCGTCCCCGACGCCGAGACCGTCGCCGCCCTGCTCGCCGCCTCCCTCCTCGGCGGCCGGCGCGCCCGGCCCGCCGGCGAGCGGCTCGCCGAACTCCTCGGCGCCCAGGCCGCCCTGCGCCTGCGCGACAAGGGCGGCGACCTCGTCCTCACCCACGTCGACCGCGTCCTGCACGCCGAGCGCGACCGCCGCCTCGCGCCCCTCGACGCCCTCGACGTCACCCCCGAGCCGCAGGCGGAGCTGATCGCCGCGCTCTCCGTACTGCAGAAGGAGAAGTGACGTGGCCGAGAAGCCGACGGACGCGAGCGGACGCGAGCGGTGGGACGACGGGCTGATCGCCCGGCGGGCCGCCGAGCGCACCGCCCCCGAGGAACCCGCCGCCGCGGACGCCGACGCGGAGGACCTGCGGGGGTTCGGGGGGAGTTACGGGGGCGGGCTGCGGACCCGGCTCGACGCCCTCCACGAACTCGTCGGGCTGTCCCGCGCCCGGGTCGAGAGCCCCGCCCTCGCCGAGGCGGGCCGGGTGCTCGACGAGGCCGCCGCCCGGCAGCGGCTCTCCTCCCGGCACACCGTCGTCGCCCTCGCCGGCGCCACCGGAAGCGGCAAGTCCACCCTCTTCAACGCCCTCGCCGGGGTCGCCGTCTCCGAGACCGGCCTGCGCCGGCCGACCACCTCCGCGCCGCTCGCCCTCACCTGGTCGGAGGGGGCCGCCGGGCTGCTCGACCGGCTGGGCGTGCCCGGCCGGCTGCGGCGGCGCCCCCTCGCGGGCGGGGCCGCCGACGCCGGTCTCCAGTCGCTCGTCCTCATCGACCTGCCCGACCACGACTCGGCCGTCACCGCCCACCGCGACCAGGTGGACCGGGCGCTCGGCCTGGTCGACGCCGTCATCTGGGTCGTGGACCCGGAGAAGTACGCGGACGCCGCCCTCCACGAGCGGTACCTGAGGCCGCTCGCCGGGCACGCCGAGGTCACCTTCGTCGTGCTCAACCAGGTGGACCGGCTCGGCGCCGAGGCCGCGGAGCTCGTCCTCGACGACCTGCGCCGGCTCCTCGACGAGGACGGCATGGCCCTCGGCGAGCACGGCGAGCCCGGCGCCACCGTGCTGCCCGTCTCGGCGCTCACCGGCGAGGGGGTGCCCGAGCTGCGCGAACTCCTCGCCCGGTTCGTCCAGGAACGCACCGCCCCCGAGCGGCGCCTCGCCGCCGACATCGACGCCGCGGCGGCCAAGCTGCGGCCCGCGTACGTCGCCGACGGGCGGTCGGGGCTCGGGGAGCGGAGCCGCGAGGAGTTCGCGGGCCGGCTGGCCGTCGCCGTCGGCGCGCAGGCGGCGGGCGAGGCCGCCGAGCGGGTCTGGCGGCGCGGCGCCATCCGCGCCTGCGGCTCGCCGTGGCTGAGACTGCACCGCTGGTACGAGCGCAAGCGCGCGCACGGCTCGACCGACCCGCGGCTCACGGCACCCGCCGAGGACGAACTGACCGCCCGGCAGCGCGTCGAGCAGGCGGTGCGGATCGTGGCCGACGAGGCGTCGCGGGGGCTCCCCGCGCCCTGGGCCCACGCCGTACGGGAGGCCGCGACGCGCGGCGCCGAGGGGCTGCCCGAGGCCCTGGACGAGCTGACGGTCACCCTGGGCGACCCGGCCGCCCGGCCGCCGCGCCCCGCCTGGTGGCCGGCCGCCGTCCTCGTCCAGGTCCTGATGACGCTCCTTCAGCTGCTCGGCGCGCTGTGGCTGGTCGGACAGATCGTGGGCGTGGTGGAGCCGGGGCTGCTGCCCCCGGTGCTGGTCATGCTGGGCGGGATCGCCGGCGGGCCGCTGGTCGAATGGGCCTGCGAGAGTGCCGTGAAGGGGCCGGCCCGGCGGTACGGGCAGGAGGCCGAACGCAAGCTCGCGGACGCGGCCGCCGCCTGCGGCCGGGCCCGGGTCCTCGACCCCGTCTCGGCCGAACTGCTGCGGTACCGCGAGGTGCGCGAGCAGTACGCGAGGGTGGCCGGGCCCCGGCCGTCGCCGCGGATCGTCGGCGCGGGCCCGCGGGGGAGCGTCCCGAGGCTGGGTGCGACACGGGCGGGGGTCCGGATCCGCTAGCAACGGCACCCGAACCACCGCAAACCGCCCGTTCGGGTGGGTGAGTTGTCCACAGCCCGTCGGTCGTCCACAGGCGCCGGCGGGCTTTCCGTCGCCCCGCCAGCATGGTTCCGACCAGGAGCGAGGCAGTGCGGAAGGGGCACGGACATGAACGACACGACGGTGACGCTGGTGGGGAACGTGGCGACGGCGGTGGAGTACCGGGAGACGGTCGCCGGGGCGGTGGCCCGCTTCCGGTTCGCGGTCACCGCCCGGCGCTGGGACCGCGAGCGGGCGGTCTGGACCGACGGCCCCACCGGCTTCTACACGGTGTCGGCCTGGCGGTCGCTCGGCGCCAATCTGGCCGCCTCGGTCTCGGTGGGGGAACCGCTCGTGGTGCACGGCCGGCTGAAGGTCCGTGAGGACGAGCGCGACGGACAGCGCAAGACCTTCGTGGACATCGACGCCCTCGCCGTCGGCCACGACCTGACCCGTGGCACCTCGGCCTTCCGCAGGGCCGCGCGGACCGAGGCGAGGGCCGGGGCGCAGGCTCCGCCGGGGGCGGGGCAGGGCGACCTGACGGATCGCGAGGAGGGTCCGGGACTCGTCGCGGCGGACGGGAAGGACCCCTGGACGGCCGCCGCACACCAGCTGGTAACCGCGCCTTGACCTTGTGTTGTGGGGATTTGTCGACCAACTCGCCGGGGGTATAACGATTCCGAGACGGAATGGTTATCTCGTCGTATGACCGGGGACGGAGGTCTTCCGCCTCCCTAGGATCCCTGAATACTCATGAGGCACATGAGCCCATCGAGTCAGTGAGTCTGCTGGCGGGCGCTCCCCCCACGCGAACCGATCACGTTCGCGGAGCGACTCGCCCGGAGGGGAATGCAATGATTTCAGTTCGCGGGCGCGGTGCTGCCCGTTTGGCCGCAGCGACCCTGGTCTCGGGCCTGGTCGCGTCCAGCGCGATAGCGCTCGCGGCCCCGGCGATGGCCGAGGACGGCGCCGGCGCCGCCGCCACGCTGGGTGGACTCACCGAGTCCGGCAAGATCAAGATCGAGAGCGACCGGGGCAACTCGACGCAGCACGGCGGTCTCTTCGAGCTGACCGTCGACGGCGGTGGCACGCTCACCGCTTACTGCATCGACCTGTGGACGTCGACCGACCCGGGCACGAAGTACCGCGAGACCGACTGGGACAAGTCAACGCTCAGCGAGAACCCGAACGCGGGCAAGATCCGCTGGATCCTGCAGAACTCGTACCCCGAGGTGAACGACCTCAACGCGCTCGCCGGCAAGGCCGGCGTCGGCGCCCTGACGGGTGACGAGGCCGCCACGGCGACCCAGGCCGCGATCTGGAAGTACTCGGACAACGTCACGGCCACCCCGCTCGACCCGGAGGCCAAGGCACTCTCCGACTACCTGGTCGCCGAGGCCGCCAAGGCGCCCGACCAGGAGGAGCCGAAGGTTTCCCTGGCCGCCGCCCCGGCCTCCCTCGCCGGCAAGGCCGGCGACAAGCTCGGCCCGGTCAAGGTGACGACGACGGCCGCCGACGGCACCGTCAAGGTCTCCCTGCCCGCCGACGCCCCGGCGAACGTCAAGGTCGTGGACAAGGACGGCCAGGCCGTCACCGCCGCGAGCAACAACTCCGAGCTCTTCCTGGACGTCCCGGCCGGCACCCCGGACGGCACGACCAAGATCAGCCTCCAGGCCGAGACCGAGGTCGCCATCGGCCGCGTCTTCGGCAGCGTCGAGGGTCACGAGCAGACCCTGATCCTGGCCGGCAGCAGCAAGTCCTCGGTCGGCGCCGAGGTCACCGCGGCCTGGGCGAAGAAGGGTGCGGTCCCGGCCGTCACCGTCGCCGAGAACTGCGCCAAGGGCGGCCTCGACATCACCGCCTCCAACGAGGGCGACGAGGACTGGACCTTCGAGGTGAAGGGCGTCTCCTTCACGATCCCGGCCGGCGCGTCCAAGACCGTCACGGTCCCGGTCGGCGAGGACGAGGCGTACGACTTCACCATCACCGGCCCGAACGGCTTCTCGAAGTCGTTCCAGGGCGTCCTGGACTGCAAGACCGCCCCGAGCCCGGAGCCGTCCACCGAGACCCCGTCGGCGACGCCGTCCGAGACCCCGTCGGAGACCCCCTCGGAGACGCCGTCCACCGGCACCCCGTCCGAGACCGCTTCGGCGAGCCCGTCCACCCCGGCGCCCAGCACCACCACGGACGCCGCCACCGGCACCACCGGCACCACCGGCGGTGACCTGGCCGAGACCGGCAGCTCCAACGCCACCCCGATGATCGCCGGCATCGCCGTCGCGCTCGTCCTGGCCGGCGGTGGCGCGGTCTTCTTCCTCCGCAAGCGCAAGGCCGCCGGTCAGTAAGCACGGCACGGCATGACGTCACCGGGTGAACGCACCCCGTGACGGACGGCCCCGGAACGCAGCCGCGTTCCGGGGCCGTCGCACGTCCCCGCCCTTCATGCCCTCCACGGCGGACACGGCGCGGCCGATGAGCCGGCGCCAGGGGGCCGCCGGGGCGGCGCCGGACGGTACTGGTTTCCGCCTGAGGGCGGCGGTGCGGCAAGATGGGTGTATCTGCCCACTCACTCTTTGCCGGACGGTTTCCTTTGGCTGAGTACATCTACACGATGCGCAAGACGCGCAAGGCGCACGGCGACAAGGTCATCCTCGATGACGTGACGCTGAGCTTCCTGCCCGGTGCGAAGATCGGTGTGGTCGGCCCGAACGGTGCCGGTAAGTCCACCGTTCTCAAGATCATGGCCGGTCTGGAGCAGCCGTCCAACGGCGACGCGTTCCTGAGCCCCGGCTACTCGGTCGGCATCCTCATGCAGGAGCCGAAGCTCGACGAGTCCAAGACCGTCCTGCAGAACGTCGAGGACGGCGTCGCGGAGATCAAGGGCAAGCTCGACCGGTTCAACGCCATCGCCGAGGAGATGGCCACGAACTACACGGACGCGCTCATGGAGGAGATGGGCAAGCTCCAGGAGGACCTGGACCACGCCGAGGCGTGGGACCTGGACGCCCAGCTGGAGCAGGCCATGGACGCCCTGGGCTGCCCGCCCGGCGACTGGCCCGTCGAGAACCTCTCCGGTGGCGAGAAGCGCCGCGTGGCGCTCTGCAAGCTCCTCCTGGAGGCCCCCGACCTGCTGCTCCTCGACGAGCCCACCAACCACCTCGACGCCGAGTCGGTGAACTGGCTGGAGCAGCACCTGGCCAAGTACAAGGGCACCGTCGTGGCCATCACCCACGACCGGTACTTCCTCGACAACGTGGCCGAGTGGATCCTGGAGCTCGACCGCGGCCGCGCCATCCCGTACGAGGGCAACTACTCCACGTACCTGGAGAACAAGGCCACCCGCCTCAAGGTCGAGGGCAAGAAGGACGAGAAGCGCCAGAAGCGCCTCAAGGAAGAGCTCGAGTGGGTGCGGTCGAACGCCAAGGGGCGTCAGGCCAAGTCCAAGGCGCGCCTCGCCCGCTACGAGGAGATGGCCGCCGAGGCCGAGAAGATGCGGAAGCTGGACTTCGAGGAGATCCAGATCCCGCCGGGCCCGCGCCTGGGCTCCGTCGTCGTCGAGGTCAACAACCTCAACAAGGCGTTCGGCGACAAGGTCCTCATCGACGACCTGTCCTTCACCCTGCCCCGTAACGGCATCGTCGGCATCATCGGCCCGAACGGCGCCGGCAAGACCACGCTCTTCAAGATGATCCAGGGCCTGGAGAAGCCGGACTCCGGCGAGATCAAGATCGGCGAGACGGTCAAGATCTCCTACGTCGACCAGGGCCGCGCCAACATCGACCCGAAGAAGACCCTCTGGGCCGTCGTCTCGGACGAGCTGGACTACATCAACGTCGGCCAGGTCGAGATGCCGTCCCGCGCCTACGTCTCCGCGTTCGGCTTCAAGGGCCCGGACCAGCAGAAGCCGGCCGGCGTGCTCTCCGGCGGTGAGCGCAACCGCCTCAACCTCGCGCTCACCCTCAAGCAGGGCGGCAACCTGCTGCTCCTCGACGAGCCCACCAACGACCTCGACGTCGAGACCCTCTCCTCGCTGGAGAACGCGCTCCTCGACTTCCCCGGCTGCGCCGTGGTCGTCTCCCACGACCGCTGGTTCCTCGACCGAGTGGCCACGCACATCCTGGCGTACGAGGGCGACTCCAAGTGGTTCTGGTTCGAGGGCAACTTCGAGTCGTACGAGAAGAACAAGGTCGAGCGGCTCGGCCCGGACGCCACCCGTCCGCACCGCGCCACCCACAAGAAGCTCACCCGGGGCTGATCGAGTCGTGGCGAGACACCTCTACAGCTGCCCCCTGCGCTGGTCGGACATGGACGCCTTCGGGCACGTCAACAACGTCGTCTTCCTGCGGTACCTGGAAGAGGCGCGGATCGACTTCATGTTCCGGCTGGCGCCGGGGGACGGCAGCCCGTCCTTCTCCGGCGGCTCCGTCGTGGCCCGCCACGAGATCGACTACCTGCGGCCGCTGGTCCACCGGCACGAGCCGGTGACCATCGAGTCCTGGGTCACCAAGATCGGTGCGGCGTCGCTGACGATCGCGTACGAGATCAAGGACCCCGACGTGACCTACGTCCGGGCGTCCACGGTCGTCGTGCCGTTCAACCTGGAGACGCAGCGCCCCCGCCGCATCTCCGAGGAGGAGCGCAGCTTCCTCCAGGAGTACGTCGACGACGGGATGACGTCCGCCGTATGACCGTGCTCGCCCCGCTGCACTTCGCCGACCCCAGGGAGGCGGCGGCCCTCGCCGCCTTCCTCACCCGGCTCGTGCACTACGACCGCGCCGCCGCCGTCCGCCTCCAGGCCGGGGGCGGCGCGCTCGCCGTGTTCGGACGCCCGCCGTCCTTCGAGGTGCTGGCGATCCGCACGGCCCGCCTGGAGGACGCCGTCGACCTCGACGTCACGGTCTCCGCCGGAGAGCTCCTCGACGGCGTGGAGGAGTCGGCCGGCAAGGCCGTCGTCCCCGGCGCCGTCACCGGCCCGCCCTGGGCCGGCGTCCTCCCGCCGCGCTCCGGCTGGAGCCCCGTCGAGGGCCTGCCCGGCGCCGGGGAACTGCGCGGGGCGGTCGCCGCCGCCGTCGCCGAGTTCCGCCGCCGCGACGAGGAACTGCCCGAGGAGCGGCGCACCCGCGCCGAGCGCGACCGCATCGGCCGCGAGATCTGGTCCCGCACCCTCGGCGCCACCGGCCTGCCCCTGCGGGCCGTGCACGCCGCCCAGTCGCTGGGCTTCCTGCCCCCGCACGACGTACCGGTCGCCCTGGTGGCCGCCGGCCCGTGGCTGCGGCTGCGCACCCCGTACGGCTCCGTCGCCCTGCGCACGGCGCCCACCGGGCTCACCTTCACTCCGGCCTGAGGCGCGGGCTCACCAGATCCGCCGCCCCTTCCCCGTGAGCTCGTGCCGGAGCGAGCCGGCCGTGAGGGCGGCCGCGAGCAGCAGCAGGGCCGCGGGGACGTAGGGCGCGCCCCGGGCGACGTTCTCCTCGGCCGGGACCGGGTCCATCCGCCGCGCCGGGTCGTACGCGATCCGGACCGGCTTCCCCGGCTCGCCCAGCTTCCGCTCCCAGGACAGCTCCGCCGGGCGGCCGCCCGGGCAGTCGAGGGTGTGGTGGTAGAGCCGCTTCGGCTCCGGGGCGCCCTCGCCGAAGGTGGGATGGTCGGTGACCCGTACCTTCCCCACCACCAGGCACTCCACCGTCGCCCCGCGCACCCGGGAGTCCCGGGCCTCGACCCACACCGCGCCGAGCCCGGCCAGCAGCGCGACGAGCGCCAGGATGCTGCCGCCCGCCCGGAAGAGCCCGTTGAGCGCCACCACCGCGAGCGCGGCGAGGACCAGCGCGCCGCCGTCCGCGAGCGCGTTCGGCACGCCGAGCGGACTCCGCGCCGCCCAGCCCGTCCACAGGTGCAGCAGCACGCCCGCGCCGAGCGGCACGGCCACCGCGCCCGCGTACGCCAGGGCCTTGCCCTTCTCCATCCCGACCACCCCCGGGACGGGGACGCGCGGCCCGCCGAACCGGTTCCTCGGCTTTCGGGCGCGATCAGCCCTCGGCGTCGTCCGGCCACACCCCGATGTGGTCCTGCTCCAGCTCCAGCGCCACCCGGTGCTCCATGCCCAGCGCCTTCGTGTAGTCCGCCGGCAGCTGGAGCCGGCCCGCGCGGTCGAGCATCGCGTACTCCCGCGCCACCAGCGACTCCCGGCCCGCCTCGTCGACCTCGGTGCGGCGCAGCACCTCGGAGGAGGTGCGGCCGTCGCGGATGGCGACCGTGCGGCGCACCTCGGTGGCGACCGCCTGGTCGTGGGTGACGATCACGATCGAGGTGCCCAGCTCCTCGTTGGCCCGCCGGAAGGCGGCGAAGACCTGCTCGCCGGTGGCCGAGTCCAGCTCGCCGGTCGGCTCGTCGGCGAGCAGCACCTTCGGGTCGTTGGCGAGGGCGACGGCGATGGCCACCCGCTGCTGCTGGCCGCCCGAGAGCTGGTGCGGGCGCCGGTCCCGGCAATGCGCGATGTCCATCATCGCGAGCAGCTCCTCGGCCCGCTCGGCCTTCCTGGCCTTGCTGCCCGCCAGCTGCATCGGCAGCGCCACGTTCTGGGCCGCCGTCAGATACGGCAGGAGGTTGCGGGCGGTCTGCTGCCAGACGAAGCCGACGACCTCGCGCCGGTACCGCAAGCGGTCCTTCCCGGTCATCGCGAGCAGGTCGCAGCCCGCGACCCGGGCCGCGCCGGCGGTGGGCACGTCGAGCCCGGCGAGGATGTTCATCAGGGTCGACTTGCCCGAGCCGGACGCGCCGACCAGGGCCATCAGCTCGCCCTCCTTCACCAGGAGGTCGAGTCCCTGGAGCGCCTGCACCTCCACCCCGTCGGTGGTGAAGATCCGCACCAGGCGGTCGCAGGCGATCAGTGCGTCGTGTCCGTACGAGGGCCGGTCGCGGTGCGCGTTGGCCCGCCGCTCCAGCTCCTCCAGGGTCGCGTTCGCGGTCGTCGTCATCGTGCGTCTCCTGCCCTGAGTTCCTTCACCGAGCTCCTCCGCCCCGTCCACCACGCCTGGATGCCGGCCGCCGCCCCCGTCAGGAGGACCACGGCCACGGCCGGCAGCAGCAGCGACCACGGGTCGGCCCGCAGCACGACACCGCTCGCGCCGACCCCCTCCGCCGCCGTGGCCAGCGCCAGCCGGTGCAGATCGACGCCGGGCGCGAGCAGCGGCACCGTCGCCCAGCCGGCCAGCGCCCCGCCGAGCGCGGCGAAGACGGCCGGCGGCAGCGCCTCCAGACCGAGCAGCCGGCGCCCCTGCCGGCGGGTGAGGCCCATGGTCCGCAGCCGGGCCAGCAGGGTCGCCCGCTCGGGGCCGCTGCGCGTGAGGGACAGCAGCACCGCGACCACCGCGTAGGCGGCGCCCGCGCCGATCGCCGCCGAGTAGAGCCCCTCGGCACCCGACTGGAGGGGCGAGTCCACGTAGGAGCGGCGGGTCTCGGTGCTCAGCGTCACCGCGAGCTCGCCGGACCCGGCCCCGACGGCCGTCCGCAGCGCCGCGCCGTCGGGCGCGCCGCTCACCAGCAGGGCGGTCTCCCGCCGGTTGGTGATGTCGGCGGCGTTGACCACGAGGAAGTCCTCGCCGCGGACCGCCGGGGTGGAGTCCCGTACCGCGACCACCCGCACCCGGAAGGCGCCGGCCGCCGCGTTCAGCCGCTGCGGCTGGTCGCCGAGGCGCGCGGCGACCTCCGGGGAGGCGAGCGCCGGCAGCACCCGGTCGGTGTCGCCGACCGCCTCGCGGCCGCCCTTGCCGGTCGAGGCGAGCAGCTCCGCGGGGAAGGCGCCGTTGTCGGTCTCCCGCGCGAGCTTCGCGTAGGCGGCGGGGTCGACGGCGACGAGCGGGGCGCTCATCGGCTGGTCGGTGACGACCGGCGACGGCAGGGCCAGCCCGTACTCGATCTGTACGGGCAGGGCCGCGCGGACGCCCTTCGCGCCGCGTACCGCCTCGGTCAGTCCGGGCGGCAGCGGCACGCCCTCGGTGCGGCCCTCGATCCGGGCGTCGGCGCCGGTGGCGAGCAGCGCGGCCCGGTCGCGGGCCTCGGCGACCCCGGCGAGGACGGAGCCGCCGAACGCGGCCGTGGTCAGCGCCAGGACGAGGGTGAGCAGCGGGAGCACGCCGGTGGCCGAGGAGCGGGCCGCGCGGGCGATGGCCAGCGGGCCGACGGCCCCGCGCATCCGGCGGGCCGGGCGGGCCAGCCAGCGCAGCGGCAGCGGCTGGATCCGTACGAGGACGAGGGCGGCGATCACGCCGATGAACACCGGGGCGGCGCTGACCAGGTGGTCGCCGGCGTCGTCGGTGCCGCGCAGCCGCAGCGAGCCGATCGCGCCGGCGGCGAGGACCAGCAGGGTCAGCTCGGCGACGGTGCGGCGGCGGGACGGCCTGGCGTCCACCAGGTCCTCGCGGGCCCCGTGCAGCCGGAGCGCCCGGTGCCGCAGCATGGCGCGGACGGGCAGCACGAGGGCGGCGATCAACGCGACCAGGGCGGCGCCGAGGACGGAAGGGAGGAGCGGCGCGGAGCCGGTGAGCGCGGGGGCGCCGGGGGTGTCCGGGCCGCGGACCAGGGCGACCGCGGCCGCCAGGCCGAGCGCGGCGGCCGGGACGGCGACGGCGGCGGTCTCGCCGAGCAGCCGGAGCCCGATGCCGGGCAGGGACGCGCCGCGGGCGCGCAGCAGGGTGAGCTCGCCGTCCCGGCGGCTGAGGAAGAGGCCGCCGGTCATGGCGACGACCACGGCCGCGACGGCGCCGATGCCGAAGACGGCGACGGCGACGACGGGGGAGATGGCGGCCTTCGTCGCCGCGTAGGCGGCGGAGATCTCGTCGAGGCCGGTGGCGACCGCGCCGGTGTCGCCGGTGACCCGGCGGATCTCGACGGAGGCGGGGCCGCCGCGGGCCGAGTCGACGGCGGCGGCCAGCGGTGCGGCGTCCTGGGCGGTGAGGTGGTCGGTGACGACGGGGAAGCGCCAGAAGACCTCGGGGGTGCCGGTGGTGGAGGCGAGGGCGGACCCGGACTCCGGGGCGATGAGGAGGCCGGCCTGCCAGTAGGGCTTCGGTTCCGTCGGGTGGTCCGTCATCGCGAGGGCCGGGGTGGACAGCACCGGGTCCACCTCCCAGTACGGCCGCCCGGGGTCGCGGGGCTCCACGATGCCGGTCACGGTGACGGCGACGGGCTCGGCGGTGATGCCGGGCACGTGGACGACGGAGCCGGGCTTGAGCCCGAGGACCTTGGCGGTCGCCGCCGTCGCCACGGCCTCCGGGTGCCGGGGGTCGCCCTTGCCCATCCGTCCCTGCCGCAGGACCGCGTGGGCGGCGGGGTCCGAGGGCGAGGAGAGGGTGAACCGGACCGGCTCGCCGCCGGGCGCGGGCAGCCACGGGTCGAGGCCGTGGACCGGCTCCATGGTCCGGACGCCGTTCGCGGACTGCTCCGGGTCGGTGCGCAGCGGCGCGGGCAGCAGGCGCCGCAGCCGCTCCTGGTCCTCGCGCAGGGAGGCGGGCGCCACCGTGGCGCCCTGCTCCATCGGATAGGTGATCTCCAGCTGGGACTCGGGGGCGGGGGCGGTACGGATGCCGTGCCGCAGCCCCTCCGTCTCGTACGCGTCGACCACCCGGGGCAGCGCGGCGGCGAGCAGCGCGGTGACGAACACGAGGAGCGCGAGTCCGGCGGCGGCGCCCGGCGCGGCCCGCAGCCGGGTCCGCACCCAGGGCGCGACGGCCCGGGCGGGGGCCTGCCCGGGTCCGGCCGCCGTTCCGGCCCGGGCCTGCGGGGACCCGCCCGCCGCGGGCGCGGGCCGGTGGTCGGGGGACTCGCCTGCGGGCTGCATCGGGCGGGGCTCCTCGCGCGGGATGTCGGACATCAGTTGTCTCCCTGGTGGCGCAGGGACACCGCCGGGTCGTTGCGGCGCAGGGCGATGGCCGCGACGACCGCGAGCGGCAGGGCGGCGACCCCGGCGAGCAGCAGGGCGACCTGGCCGAGGGGCAGTTCGACCAGGACGGGCGGCACGGGCCGGGTGGCCCGGCCGGTGAGCACCACCAGCGGGACGACGACCCGGGCCAGCAGGGCACCGAGGGCGAGGCCCACCAGGAGCCCCACGCCGATCAGGACGCCCTGTTCGGCGGCGAGGAGCCGGGCGAGCCGGCGGCGGGGCGCGCCGAGGGCCCGCAGGATCGCGAACTCGGCGGCCCGTTCCCGTACGGAGCCGGCCGAGCCGACCGCGAAGCCGACGGCGGCCAGTGCCGCGGCGGCGGCGGCCACCGCCATCAGGGCGGTGTTCGGGCCGGCGCCGAGCGGGTCGCCGAGCAGGCCGTCGGCGATCGTGTCGCGGACGACGATCTCGCCGGGCTGCTCGCCGGCGCTCAGCGCCCGCGCGACGGCGTCCGCCCGGCCGGGTTCGGGGGTCAGCCACCACTCGGTGGGCGCCACCGGGGCCGTCGGGTCGTCGGTGGCCAGGAACCGGTTGACGGCCGTGAGGTCGACGAGCACGCCGCCGCCGTCCGACGGCACGTGGCCGGCGGCCTCCGCGTCGGTGGTCCGGCCCGCGGTCCCGGTGGTCGGCAGGTCCGCCACGACCCGGGTGACGACCACGTCGATCCGGCGCCCGCCGAGCGAGAGCTGGACGACGTCGCCGCGCTGGGCCTTGGACGCGGCCATGAACGCCTCGGACGCGATCGCGGGCAGGCGCTCGGGCTGCTCGGCGACGGGCGCGGTCAGCCGCACCGTGTACTCCTCCGTCAGGGGAGCGGTGGGCTCGTCGAAGTGGCCGGTCAGGGTGTACGGGACGGAGTACGGGGTCGCCGTGCCGCCGGCCGCGGGCCTGCCGGCCGTGCCGGACAGCCGCTTCGGGTCGTCGAGTTCGCCGCGGACGGTCTGCCGGCCCGCGGCGCCGAACGGGGCGAGCGTGCGGGCCGGGTCGACCGTACGGGGCGTGCCGTCGGCGCCGGTCGTGGCGAGCCGGTCGACGTGGAGGGTCTGCGCGCGCAGGCTGCCCTCGGCGAAGTCGGCGGAGAGCTCGATGCCGGTGAGGACGAGGCGGGCGCCGCCGGAGGTCAGCGAGGAGACGTCGAGCGTCAGCCGGTGGGTGCGGCCGTCGGCGGGCAGCGTGCCCGCCGGCTGTCGGTACGGGACGCCGTACGCGTCCTCCAGGGTGAGGAGGATCCGGCCGGCGCCGGTGCCGCGCGGTGCCTCGCTGCGCAGGTCGAGGGCGAGCGAGCGGCTGTCCTCCGGCAGGGCGAAGCCCTTCCGCGAGGGGCCCTTCGGCGCCAGGCCGGCGAGGAGTTCGCCGGTCGGGCCGCCCGCCAGGTCCTCGCGCATCAGCAGGCCGCCGGCGAGCCGGTCGGTGGCGGCGACGAGCACGGTGGTGTCGTGGCCTGCCACGTCCATGGAGGTCCGGTGGACCGGCGCGACCTCGCGCACCCCGGGGACGGCGCCGAGCCGGGAGGCCCGGGTCGGGTCGCCGGGGCCGACGCCCAGCACGCGTACGGGCGTGCCGGCCCGGAAGTCGGCCTGGTCGTGCTGCGACCGCTCCCAGGAGTTGCTCTGGCCGATCGCGAGCATGCCCATCGCCACGGCGAGGACGAGCAGGAGCACCGGTCCCGCCCCGCGCAGCGGGCGGCGGCTGAACTGCCAGCCGGCCAGCGCGGCCGACAGGCCCCGGCCGCCGGCGGCGCGCCGCTCGGCCAGCTTGGCGGCGGGCGGCAGCAGACGCAGCGTCAGGACGGTGCCGGCGAGCAGCGCGAGGGCGGGCGCGGCGACGAGCACGGGGTCGACGGCGGCGCCGTCGGCGGCGGCCTCCGGCTGCCGCTGGAGCTGCCAGAGCGCGATGCCCGCGACGAGCAGCAGCGCGAGGTCCGCGCCCGCCCGCACCGGCCAGGGCAGGGTGCCGCCCCGGGCCTTGCGCAGCGAGACGGCGTCGCCGTCGCGGGCGGCGAGCGCGGGGGCGACGACCGCCGCCGCGCAGGTGAGGGCGACGCCGGCGGAGACCAGCCAAACGGTGAGCGACGGGGAGGTGTCGAGCCGGACGCCGAGCGAGGAGAGCGCGGACCGCTCGGCGAAGAGCCGGGTCAGCGGTCCCGCGAGCAGCGGGGCGACGAGGGCGGCGGGCAGCGCGAGGAGCAGCGCCTCGGCGGCGGCGAGTCCGGCGATCCGGCGCCGGGAGCCGCCGCGGGCGCGCAGCAGGGCGGTCTCGCCGGAGCGTTCGGTGCTCAGCAGCCGGGCGACGAGCAGCAGCGCGTACGCGGCGAGCAGCACCAGCTGCACGGCGACGATGAGGAGGGTGGAGCGGGAGACGGCGAGGGCGCGTTCGGTCTGCGCGAGGACGGTCGGCAGGCCGGTGGTGGCGTTGATGGTGGTGCCGAAGGCGGCGCTGTCGGCGACGAGCGCCTGCGGCTCCCGGGTGGCGGCCTCGCGCAGCGGGGCGATCCCGCCGGTGTCGAGGCGGGAGAAGTCGGCGGTGGCGAGCCAGGAGGTCTCGCCGGCGCTGACGGCGCCGGAGGAGAGTACCGACGGGTCGGCGAGCAGCGGCCCGTACGTGGTGAAGGAGATGGTCTGCACGCCGCGGCCGCCGGCCTCGTCGAGCAGCCAGTACGGGTCGGCCGTGTCCTTCGGCGCGTAGACGCCGGTGATCCGGACCCGGACGCGTTTCTCGGTGAGCCGGTCGGTGAGGTCGAGGACGGCGCCGGGGCCGGTTCCGAGCCGCTTCGCCGCCTCCTGGGGGAGGGCCGCCTCCACGGTGCCGCCGGCGGCGGCCTTCGGCCAGGCGCCGCGGACGAGGGCGAGACGGGAGCGGTCGAGCGCCGCGAAGAGCGTCAGGTCGGGCTCGCCCTCGCGGGCCGCGGGCGGCTGGACCGAGCGGGGCAGCGCGTACGGCCCCGACTTCTCCAGGCGCCGCACGGTGACGGGCAGTCCGTCGAAGGTGCGCCGGGCGGTCTCGTCGATCGCCCGGTCGGCGGCGGCCCGCCGGTCGGCGGGCACCTCTCCGGAGACGAGCAGGGTGGCGGCGGTCGCGGCGCGGTCGCGGAGCACCGCCTGGAGGGCGGCGTTCCCGATGGAGCCGGAGAAGCCGGCGAGGGCCGCGAGCACCGTGGTGGTCAGGACGACGGCGAGCAGCGCCGCGCCGAGCAACAGCCGGTGTGCCCTGACGCGCAGAAATACGAACCCCGTCACCCATCCCCCTGGCCGCGAACGTCCCGAAACGTTCTGGGAATGCTTTCATCGGCCACAGGTCGCTGGAAACCGCTTGCGCACCGACCTTGATGGGATCGTGACCGTTATTCGGTCATCTCTCCCCGGAATGTGTTCATCCGGTGGCGCGGAGTGGTCTGAACCTGTCGGTATGGGGTGCGCGGCCAGTCTCAGCCGGCGGTGTTCACCATCGACGCCGCCGCGTACGTCATGTACCGCCACAGCTGGGCGTCGTGCTCGGGCGAGAGCCCCAGGCTGTCGATGGCGTCCCGCATGTGCCGGAGCCAGGCGTCGTGCGCGGCCTGGTCGACGGGGAAGGGGGCGTGCCGCATGCGCAGGCGGGGGTGGCCGCGGCGCTCGCTGTAGGTGCCGGGGCCGCCCCAGTACTGCATCAGGAAGAGCGCGAACCGCTCCTCGGCGGGGCCGAGGTCCTCCTCCGGGTACATCGGGCGGAGCAGCGGGTCCTCGGCGACGCCCTCGTAGAAGCGCCGGACGAGGCGGCGGAACGTCTCCTCGCCGCCGACCTGCTCGTAGAAGGTCTGCTCCTGCACCGTGCCGTCCCCGGGAATCTCGTTCACCGTTCCATGGTCTCAGACGGGGTGGCGGAGGACCGGAGGTCTAGGACCTCCGCCCCTCCGCCCCCGGTCCCGTTCTCCGGGGTCAGCCGCGCCGGACGGTGATCGTCGTCCAGGCGCCGACGTGGACCCGGTCGCCGTCCTGGAGCTGGACGGGCACGTACGGCTGGATCGGCTCCTCGCCGCCGTTGACCGTGGTGCCGTTGGTGGAGTTCTGGTCCACCACCGCCCACGAACCGTCGGGCTGCTGCACCAGCACGGCGTGCTGGTGCGAGACGCCCGGGTCCTCCGGCGGCACGGCCAGGTCGATGTCGGGGGCCTCGCCGGTGGAGTGCCGGCGGCGCCCGATGGAGACCTGGTTGCCCTGGAGCGGCAGCTGCTTCGGCGGCGCGTACGCGGGCAGGTTGAGCCCCGACGCCTCCGGGCCGCTGCGGTGCATCATCGCCATGAAGTAGTCGCGGTCCGGGCCGATGTGGGCGGTCCACCCCTGCGGGCGCGGCGGCTCCGCCTGGGACGGCGGGGAGAGCACCCAGTCGTCGTCCGCACGCGGCTGCGGCGGGGCCGGCGGGGCCGGGGCCTGGGCGGCGTACGGGGGCGGAGCCTGGTGGTGGGTCGGCTCGGCGCCCAGCGGCTCGGCCGGCCGGTTCACCTGCGAGGGCCGCGAGTCGTGGTACCCGAACGGATCCCGCGGCGGGGCGGGCGCGGCGGGTGCGGCGGGTGCGGCCGGCGGCGGCCCGGCGGGCCGGTTGGCGGGCGCGATCGGGGTGTACGAGGTCGCGGTACCGGTCAGGAAGTTCCAGCGGCACTCCTCGCAGTACGGCGCCATGTGCTCACGCGGCGTACGGCACTGCGGGCACAGCTCCGCCTGCGCGGTGGCGTTCGGATCCCCACCGGCCCCGAACCCGCCCCCCTCGGCCCCGCCCCGGAAGGCAGCCGAAGGCGGCGGCCCACCGGCGGCACCGGGCGCACCGGGACCACCGGGGAAGCCTGGACCGCCGGGGCCGCCGGCGGGAGCGCCGGGAGCACCCGGGAAACCGGGACCGTCGGCGCGAGCACCGGGAGCACCGGGGAAGCCTGGGCCTCCGGGGCCTGCCGGACCGCCGGGAGCACCCGGGAAACCGGGACCGCCGGGACCTGCCGGACCCTCGGCGAAGCCGGGACCGCCGGGACCGCCGGCGGGGGCGCCGGGGCCGCCGGGGAAGTTGGGACCGCCGGGGCCACCGGGGCCACCGGCAGGAGCGCCGGGAGCACCCGGGAAGCCCGGACCGCCGGGGCCACCGGGACCGTCGGCGAAGCCGGGCCCGCCGGGTCCTGCCGGACCGCCGGGTCCACCGGGCGGGGGCGGGAAGCCGGGGCCGCCGGCACCGGCGGGCGCACCCGGGCCGCCGGGAGCGTTGGGGAAGGGGGGCGCGCCGGGACCGTCAGCGAATCCGGGGCCACCGGTGGGCGCACCGGGGCCACCCGGGAAACCGGGACCGCCGGGACCCGCCGGACGGCCGGGCGCACCGGGACCGCCGGGCCCACCCGGACCATCGGCGAAGCCGGGACCACCGGGACCACCGGGACCACCGGGACCGGCCGAACCGCCAGGTCCGCCGGGCGCACCGGGGAAGCCGGGACCACCGGCTCCGGGCCCCGAAGCGCCGGGGCCGCCCGGACCACCGGGCGCGCCGGGCGGGAAGCCGGGACCGCCGGATCCGCCGGGGAAGCCCGGACCGCCGGGCGGGGGCGGGAAGCCGGGAGCACCGGCGCCCGCCGGGGCGCCGGGACCACCGGGGAGACCAGGCCGTCCGGTGTCGGCCGAGGGCCCCGGACCACCGGGCGCACCCGGACGACCGGGGCCGTCGGAGAAGCCAGGACCGCCGGGCGCACCCGGACCGCCGGGGAAGCCGGGACCGCCGGGCGCACCCGGGCCGCCGGGTGCTCCGGGGAAGCCAGGGGGGCGGGATCCGTCAGGAGCACCGGGACCACCGGGCGCACCAGGACCCTCGGGGAATCCGGGACCGCCGGGCGCACCCGGACGACCGGGGCCGTCGGAGAAGCCAGGACCGCCGGGCGCACCCGGACCGCCGGGGAAACCGGGACCGCCGGGCGCACCGGGACCGCCGGGCGCTCCGGGGAAGCCAGGGGTGCGGGGCCCCTCAGGAGCCCCAGGGCCGCCAGGGCCGCCGGAGCCCGCGGGGCCGCCGGGGAAGGCGGGCGCGCCAGGGCCGCCGGGCGCGCCGGGGAAGTCGGGGCGGCCAGGGCCGCCGGGTACGCCAGGGGCGCCGGGCGTGCCGCGACCGTCGGGGGTGCCCGGGGCGCCGGGGAAGCCGGGGCCGGGCGGGGTGTCGGGGCCGCCGGGGAAGCCGGGGGCGCCCGGGGGCGGGGGTGTCGGGTGGGGGTAGCCGTAGGCGGGGGGCGGGGGGGACGGGGGGCCGGGAGGGCCCGGGGGGGGGGGCGGTACGGCACCCGCAGGCGCGCCCGCCCCGGCCATGCGATGGCCGCAGACCTCGCACCAGTCGTCGGAGACCGACTGGTGTCCGTTCGGGCAGGTCGGCATGTCGGTGCTTCCCCCTCTCGTCGTCCGGCCCGGCGGGCCGGGCTACCTCTTGACGCGAACGGTCTTGGTGGAACGGGTCTCGAGTGTCATCTCGTCCGCCTCCGCGACCTTCGCCTTCAACCGCACAGTACCCGCCGCCGCGTCGACCACGTCCACCACCTTCGAAAGGAGTTTCGCCGTATCGGCGTTGCCGGAGGCCGCCGCGAGCTGCACCGCGCGGCCCAGTTTCGCGGTCGCTCCGTCCTGATCGCCCGATTTGCGGGCGTCCAGGCCCTCCTGGATGGCGTCCGCGAGCTCCGCCTGGCCCGTGTAGTGGGCGACCTGCGGATTGATCGCGGTGGTCATCGCCACGTCGTGCGTCCACACCGCCCGTATCAGTCCTTGGGACACCGGCCGGGCATCCCCGCCCGCCGGGTCGGGCACGATCAGCGAGACCCGCGCGGCGAGCATCTCCTGCCCGACCGCGTTCGCCGGCACCCGCACGCGCACGTGGTAGTCGCGGGACTCGTCGCCCCAGGACCCCGTCGGGTACTCCCCGGCGCGCGGCCCGGTGTCGGCGCGCCGGTCCGTCAGGTCGGCGACCGACGGGGCGACCTGCTTCACGAAGACGAGCTCCGCGCCGACCGGCGTCCACAGCCGCAGGGCCACGCCGGCGACGCCCTTGCCCATGACGTTCTCCATCATGGCCGTGAAGTCGGCGGCGAGACCGGCCGGATCGGCGACGATGTCGGCGGAGCCGAGCAGCGCCGAGGCGATCCCGGTGACCTCCTTGACCTCCCAGTCGGTGCCGACGCCCCGCGCGTCGCAGGTGAAGCGGCCCGCGCAGGCGTCGAGCGCGGCCCGCAGCGCCTCGGGGGACTCGTGCTCGTTGCGCCCGTCGGTGAGCAGTACGGCGTGCCGGATGGCCAGGTCCTCGTCGCCGAGGAGGGTGTCGGCGAGCCGCAGCCAGGTGCCGATCGCGGTGCCGCCGTCGGCGGTGAGCCGGGTCAGGGACGCCTTGGCCTCGGCGCGGGTCCGGGCGCCGGCGACGGCGAGCCGCCCGTGTTCCGGGTAGACGGGGGTGGCGACGTGGTTGCCGGCGACGACGGCGAAGGAGGTGCCGTCGCGGAGGGTGTCGATCGCGGCGGCGGTGGCGGCCCTGGCGCCCTCCATCTTCGTCGGCGGGTAGTCCATCGAACCCGAGCAGTCGACCATGATCACCACACCGGCCGGCCCGCCCGCGGTGACGCCCCCCGCGCCGCTGGTGCCCCCGCCGGTCGCCGTGACGGTGACGACCGCGTCGACGTCCCGCCCGCCGACCGGCAGGTACTCGTTCTGGTAGACGTCCACCGAGAACTGCGGCACGGACGGCTTGGCGAAGTTCGCCATCTGGTTGCGGCTCCTCGGCGGGGGTGCGGGCGCGGGGGTGCGGGCGCGGGGGTGCGGGGCGCGGGGGGTGCGGACGTGGGTGGTGACGGGTGGTCAGGAAGAGCCTGCCCCCGGGTGCGGCGGGGCGAACGGCGTCAGGGCGACCGTGATGTTGTCGTGTCCGCCGCCGTCGAGCGCGTGCCCGACGAGGACCCGCGCCGCGTGCAGCGGCCGGGCCGCCGCGTCGGCGGGCACGGCCCTGGCCATCGCGTCGGCGGCCTCCGCGTAGTTCCACAGGCCGTCCGTGCAGACCACCACCACGCCGGGCCGGTCCGGCTTGAACGCGGCGGTGTGCGGCTCCAGTTCGTACGCGTCGGCGCCGAGCCAGCCGGTGATGGCGTGGGCGCGCTCGTCCGCGTACGCCTGCTCCTCGTTCATCAGGCCCGCCTTGACCATCTGCGCGGCCCACGAGTCGTCCTCGGTGAGCCGGGCGGCGGGCGCGGAGCGGTCGTCGGGCACCCAGTAGGCGCGGCTGTCGCCGACCCAGCCGACGACGAGCAGTCCGTCCGCGACGACGGAGCCGACGATGGTGCAGGCGGGGGAGTTGCCGCCGTGCGGGGCGTCGGGTCCCGTGCCGTCCGCTCCGGGCTCGCGGGCCAGGGCGGTGACGGCCTCCGCGGCGGCGACGATCGCCTCGTGCATGGCCTGCTGCGGGTGGGTGCCGCGGGGCAGGGCCTCGCCGAGCACACGGCCGGCGGCCCGGGCCGCGGCGGCGGACGCCTCGTCGGGGCGGTGGGCGGAGGAGACGCCGTCGCAGACGATCGCGACGGTGGCGGGCCGCCCGTCGGGCAGCGCGCACTCGGTGATCGCGAACGAGTCCTCGTTGCGGTGGTGGCGCAGTCCGCGGTCGCTGACCGCGGCGACCGTGCCGAGCTCCCGCTCCATGTGGTCGCGCTCGCGGGGCTGGGCGTGCCCGCAGTTCTCGCAGTACCCGTCCCCGTCGACCCGCCCGGCCCGGCAGGCCACGCAGACCCCCTCGGGCACCTCCCCGCCGGTTTCGGTCCCGGCGGTTTCGGTCCCGGCCGGGGGTTCGGCCGGGGGCTCGGCCCGCACGGCGGCCCGCGGATCGGGCGCGGCGAGCTCGAAGTCGCCCCCGCCCCGCACCGTCTCCCCGCTCGGCGGCACCGGCCCGTCCGTCCGCACGGCCCCGTCATCCCGCACGGATCCCCCACCGGCCCCGGCCACGGGCCCCGCCGGCGGCACGACGGGAGGAGCGACCGGGGACCCGACCGCAGGACCGGCCGGCGGCGTGACCGGCGGCGCGACGGGGGGCGCGACGGGAGCGCCCGCCGGGGGAGCGGTCGGAGGACCGGCAGGAGGACCGGCCGGAGGACCCGCCGGCGGTGCGCCTGCGGACGCGGCCGAAGGGCCCACCGGGGGAGCCGTCGGAGGACCGGCCGGAGGGCCCGCCGGAGAACCGCCCGGCGGCGCGACCGGCGGCGCGGCCGGAGAACCCGCCGGAGAACCGGCCGGAGGCGCGACTGGCGGCGCGACCGGCGGTGCGACCGGCGGCTCGGCCGGAGGCGCGCCCACCGGTACCGTCGGCAGGTCGCGGCCGCCCGAGTCGGTGCCCGGCAGTTCGCCGGGGTGCTGGGTCATCGTCGACAGCGAGCCGGGGTCCCGGGGCGGTGCCTCGGGCCAGACGGGCGCGGCGATCGGCATGGTCGGCCGGTCCTGCCCGGCGGGAAGTTCCGCGACGGCGGACAGGTCGTGGCCGCAGGCCCCGCAGAAGCGGTCCCGCGGATCCACGGGCTCGCCGCACTCCGGGTCCGGGCAGACGGCGAGGCCGTGCGACGGCGGCTGGGGCTTCTGGGACATCCTCACACCCACGTCCGGGGGCGGTAGCGGTTGGCCCGCTCCACCAGTTCGATCCTCTCCTCGCCCCGCTGGGCGAGCCGGGCCAGCACCCGGTAGGCGCGCTCCAGGCCGAAGCGGAGCCCGTTCTCGTCCAGGTCGCTCCCGAGCAGCGGCTCCCCGCCGCCCGGCGCGGCACCGGGACTACCGGAGAGTACCCAGTCCAGGGCCGTACCGAGCACCTCCGTCGCCAGCCGCTCCCGGCGCACCGGGTCCAGGCCGAAGCCGCCGAGCGCCGAGACCTGGGCGGCCGCAGCCGTCAGGTCGTCGCCGAGCGGCTCGCGCGGCGGCCGGCGGCGCAGCCGGGCGCGCACGGCCGCGACCCGGGCCGCCGTGTAGTGGATGGAGGACTCCGGTACGGATTCGAGCGCGGCGACCGCGCCGGTACGGTCCCCCGCGGCGAGCCGCACCCGGGCGAGACCGAAGGCGGCGCTGACGAAACCGGGGTCGGTCGTCCACACCAGGTGGTAGTACTCGGCCGCGTTGTCGAGCTGGCCCAGCACCTCCGCGCAGACGCCGAGCGCCAGCTTGGGCGCGGGCTCCCCGGGGAAGGCGTCGTAGACCGCGTCGAAGGCGAGCGCCGCGTGCGTCAGGTCGCCGCCCACCAGCGAGGCGACGCCCCGGTGCCACACCACCCGCCAGTCGTCCGCGTCCCACTGCTCCAGGGCGCCGAGCGTCTGCCCGGCCGAGACCAGGTCGCGCAGGTCGAGCTGGGCCCGCAGGGCGCGCAGCCGCAGCTCGGGGGTGTCCGCGGGCGCGGCCCGCAGCGCCCCGAGGAGTTCGGCGGGGGCGGCGGCCAGCAGACCGGCGAGGAAACCGGCGTTGGCGTCCGCCGGGTCCACCCGCGGCACCGGCAGCGCCAGCGCGGTGGCCGCCACGTCGAGCGGGGCGAGCAGCGAACCGAGCCCCTGCCCGGCGGGGACGCCCGCCGCGGCCGGCGGCGCGGAGCGCCGGGCCCGTCCGGTGCGGCGGGCCCCCAGCACGGACACGTCCTCGGCCGACTCGGCGAAGAGCACGGTGTCGGTGACCCGGGTCTCCGCGCCGAAGAGCGTGGACAGCGCCGGCCGGGGCCGACCCGATCCGAGCGCCACGACCTCCCGCAGCACTCCCGTCAGCTGTTCCGCCATCTCCTCGGCGGAGGAGAAGCGGCGCGCCGGGTCCGGATCGGTCGCCCGCACCAGGAAGCGGTAGAAGGACTCGTACCGCTGGAAGACCTCGATGTGCTGCGGCTCCGGCAGCGAGCTCGCGAAGACGTTGGTGTAGCCCTGGAAGTCGAAGGTGAGCACGGCGAGCGTGCGGGCCACCGTGTACAGGTCGCTGGCGACCGAGGGCCCGGCCTCCGCCACCTCCGGCGCCTGGTAGCCGACCGTGCCGTAGATCGCCGACTCGTCGTCGTCCATCCGCCGGACCGCGCCCATGTCGATGAGCTTCAGCTGGTCCTCGGTCTGGAGGGCGTTGTCCACCTTGAAGTCGCAGTACAGCAGGTTGCGGCTGTGCAGATGGCCCAGGGCCTCCAGCGCCTCGATGCCGTACGCGCACGCCTGGTCGACCGGCAGCGGGTCGCGCCGGCCCTCCGGGGTCCGCCGGTCGTTGGCGATCTCCTTGAGCGACTTGCCGCCCACGTACTCCATGACGATGTAGCCGTCCAGGGAGCCGGTGCGCGGGTCGAGGTGCTCGACGAAGTTGTAGATCCGGACGATGTTGGAGTGCTCGATCTCGGCGAGGAAGCGGCGCTCCGAGATCGCCGCCGCCATGGCGTCCTGGTCGCCGGTGTCGAGCAGGCCCTTCAGGACCACCCACCGGTTCGCCACCGCCCGGTCCACGGCCAGGTAGATCCAGCCGAGGCCGCCGTGCGCGAGGCACCCCGCCACCTCGTACTGGCCGTGCACCACGTCACCGCCCCGGAGCTTCGGGACGAAGGAGTACGGGTGTCCGCACGAGGTGCAGAACCCCTCGGTACGGCCCGGCCGGTCACCGCGCGCGCGGCCCACCGGCGCCCCGCAGTCGGACCGGGAGCAGAATCGCTTCCGCTCCGGCACCTCGGGGTCCGCCATCACCGCCGCGCGCGGATCGGGGCGCGGCACCTCCGGGATCGTGACGAGCCCCGCGCCGAGCCGCTTGCGCGCCGACCGCTCGGTGGACGAACCGGAGCTGCGCACCGACACCGAACGGCCCGTCGCCTGCCCGGACAGCGCCCGCGACAGCCGCCCGGAGACCGAGCGGCGCGAGGACGCGGAGCGCGACGAGGCCCGCGAGGACGCCCGCGAACCGCTGCGCGCCGACGCCGAGTCGGGCCCCCAGGCCGCCGCCTCGGACGGCGTGCCGAAGCCCGCGCCCGTCCCGGAGCCCCGGTCGCCGCCGTGCCTGCCCGGCACCGCGACCCCGGTCGGATTGGCCTGGAGGTGCCCGCTGGGCGCCACCACCGGCGCGAGCCCGCACGTGTCGCAGTACAGCTCGCCGCCGCCCACGTCCTCGTACGCGCCCTCGCAGGTGGGCCGCTGGCAGCCGCCCGGCGCTCCGATACCGCTCACCACTGTCGTCCTCCCGTGTCCGACGGACCGGACAGCAGCTCCGCCACCGCCCGCTGGAAGCGGAGCACGGCCTGCTCCGCCGCCCGCAGGTCGCAGGGCGCGCTCCACAGCATCCGGCGCGCCGTGTCGTACCGCTCGGTCAGGAAGGGGTCCTCCGCCCCGCCGAGCCGGGCCGCCTTCGCCCGGTACGCGTCCAGCCGGCCGCGCAGCTCCGCCCGCACCGCGAGCGGCGCCGTCACCGCCGTCAGCGAGTCCCGGGCCCGCAGCAGCTCCTCCTCCGCCTCCCGCTCCAGCGCGTCGAGGAGCGGCGAGAGGCGGTGCCACCGGGCGTGCCTGCGGTGCTCGGCGGCGGCCTGGAGCCCCTCCTGGAGCGCCGTCGGCGGCCCGCTCACGGCCGGCACCTCGGAGGCGGCGATCTTCGCCAGCACCTCGCCGCGCGCCACCCGCGCCTCCGCGAGCGTGCGGTCCGCCCGGGACAGCACGTCCCGCAGCCGAAGGAGCCGCTCCTCGGAGTCCTGCCGCACCGCGAGGACCGCCTCGATCTCCCGCCGCACGTCCTCCAGGGCGAGCGCCGCCCGGTCGTACCGCGCGGTGTCCGGCCGGCCGCCGCCCGGCGCCGAACTGCCCTCCGCCGGGCGCCAGAACGCCAGCGGGTCGGTCACCACCCGGGACCGCAGCTCGGTCAGCTCGGCCGTGATCGACTCCAGCTCGTCACCGGCCGGATGCTCCCCCGGCCGCACCCCGACCGAGTACGCCAGGGAACGGGTCCGGCCCAGTTCGGCCGCGAGCAGGTCTATCCGCGCGGGCAGCGCCGACCACACCGCGTCCGCCGTCACCACCACGTCGAGCGAGACCGCGTACAGCTCGTTCATCCGCCGCACCAGGCCGTCGAGGGTGAACCGCTCGGCCAGCAGCGCCTGTTCGCCCGCGCCGCCCGGCACGTGCACCGAGTCGCCGCGCAGCCGCTCGGTCAGCTCCGCCAGCTCCTCCCGGTTCGGCCACTTGTGCCGCGACCGGACCTCGCGGGCCTCCCGCAGCGCCGCCGTGTACGCGTCGAAGCAGCTCCAGAGCGCGGTGATGGTCCGCTCGGTCTCCGCCCACCGCTCCCGCGTGGTGCCGGTCAGGCCGGCGCCCTCGAGGAGCCGCCGCCCGGCGTGGTCCTGGAGCGCGAGGAGCGAGTCCTCGACCGCCTTGTGCTCCGCGCCGAGGCGCGCCAGCGCACGGTCCACCTCGTCCCGGTCCATCACCGGCCCAGGGGGTCCCGTGACGCCCATCGCTCTCCTCAACTCCTTCTACTTGTACAGCGGGAGGGGCGGCTCGGCCTTGCCGAGCCCGGCCTCCAGCCAGGTCCTGTACGCGTCCTGCCAGGGGCCCTTCCGATACTCCTCCAGCACCTTGTTGACCCGGCGCACCAGGTCGTCGTTCCCGAGCCTGGCCGCCACCCCGTAGTACTCCTCGGTGAACGGCTCGCCCTTCAGCTCCACCGCCGGGTCCTGCGCGGCCTGCCCGGCCGCGAGCGCGTTGTCCGTGACGACCGCGTCGACCTCGCCCATCTGGAGCCGGGCCAGGCAGTCGAGCTGGTTGGGGACGGTCAGCAGGTTCCGGTCGGCGGGGGTGCCGTCGCCCTCGTCCCGGAAGACCGCGCCGAAGGACTTCTCCTCCAGCGCCTCGTAGGCCGTGGAGCCCTCGGCGGTGCAGACCCGCCGGCCCTTCAGCGAGGCGTCGTAGCCGGTGACCGGGGAGTCCTTCGGCGCCAGTACCTGCTGTCCGGCCCGGAAGTAGGCGGTGGAGAAGGCGACTTGCTCGATCCGCTTGCAGTTGATCGTCATCGTGCGGACCACCAGGTCCACCTTGCCGCCGTCCAGGGCCGCGATCCGCTGGTTCGTGGGCACCGCGCGCAGCACGATCGCCTCCTCGTCGCCCAGCAGGTCCTTGGCGATCGCCCGGGCCAGCGTGATGTCGAAGCCCTCCAGGGTGCCGGTCTCCGGGTTCCGGAACCCCCAGCGGTAGCTGGACTGGTCGACGCCGACGATCAGCTTCCCCCGCTTCTTGATCGCGGCGACCGAGGGGCCGTCCACCGCGGAGGGCCGCAGCGACGCCTGCGGGTTCTCGCAGGTGTCGGCCTTGACCTGGACGCCGGTGCCCACGCCGGGACCCGGCCCGAAGGGCCCGGCGGACGCGCCCGCGCCGCCCGCGTCCCGGCTCAGCGGCAGCAGGGTGAGCGAGGCGGTCAGGGCGCAGGCCGCGCCCATCGCGGCCACGCCGCCCCAGCCCCGCAGCCGCCGGGCCGCCCGCCGCGCCGCCGGCTCGCCGTCGTATGCCATCCCGCCCCCTCTCACCGGTACTCCGTCCCTTCTCACCGGTACTCCGACAGTCTTCGGTTGATGCCGAGCACCGCGGCGAGGGCGCCCAGCGCGCCGAGCGCCGCCGCGCCCAGCGGCAGCCCGGTCAGCGCGTCCACCGCCCCGCTCGCCGAGCGGGTGAACTCGGCCTGCTCGTGGGCGAGCGCACGCTCCAGGGCGGCGTCGACCTGGTCGAAGGACCAGCCCGCCGACTCCTTCGGCTCCGCCTCGCCCTTCGGCCCGATGATCAGGTCGAGGGCGTCCCGGTACTCGCCGCCCTCCCCGAGCTCCCGCGCGGCGGCGTGCCGCTTCCGCCACTCGCCGGCCCGCTCCGCGGCCTCCCGCAGCGGCGCCTGCCCGGCCTCGTCGTCGGCGAGCCGGGTCGCCCGCGCGAGCGCGTCGGTGAGCGCGGCCATGCCGGTCGCGTACTCCGCCTCGTACTTGTCGTTCTTCCCGTCCTCGGTGAGCACCGCGCCCCGGGCGACCTGGGTCAGGTTCTCGTTGGCGCGGGCCTTGAGGGAGCTGATCCGCGCCTCGTTGAGCAGCTGGAGCGACTGCTGGCCCTCGAACTGCGCCGAGCCGAGGCCCGCCCGGGCCAGGGTGTGGGCCCCGGCCAGCCACAGCAGCGCCGCCATGGCGGCGGCGCTCGCGGCGAGCAGCCCCCGGCTGAAGACCCGGTGGGTGCGCCGGTACTCCCGCCGCTGGGCCCAGACCAGGACGCCGAGGGCGAGCACCCCGGCGCCGAGCGCCGGCCAGGGCCAGGCGCGGGCGTCGTCGTCGTCCTGGTGGAGGCGGGCGGTCTCCGCCGCGTAGAGCCTCTCGGCCGCGGGGAGCAGCCGGGTCGTCATCTCCTGGTTGGCGTACCGCAGATACGCGCCGCCCAGCGGCAGGCCCTGCCGGTTGGCGGCTCTGGCCCGCTCGATCAGCCCGGTGTAGCGGGGCAGCAGCTCGTTCAGGGTGGCGATCTCGCGGGCCGCCTCGCCCGAACCGTCCGTGTTCGCCGCCGCCTTCACCAGGAGACGGGAGGCCGTCGCGATGTCCCGGTCGTAGCGGGCCCGGGACTCGGCCGGTTCGAGTATCCCGGCGAGGAAGCCGGCCGCGGCGGTCGAGTCGGCGTCGGCCAGGGAGCGGTAGATCGCGGCGGCGTCGGCGCTCAGCGGCTGGCTGCGCCCGACGACGTCCTCGGCGGAGCCGGCCCGGTCGGCGGCCTCGAGACCGGCGACCGTGCCAAGCGCGAGGACCAGCAGCGCCAGCACGGCGCCGAGGATCCGCAGCCGGCCCGGTTCGGTCGTCGCGGCCTCGCGCAGCACCTCGCGCCCGATCGCCCACGCGCCCCGCGCGGGCGGCGGAGCGGCGCCGACGGCGGCGGCGCGCGAGACCTGCCCCGGCACCGTCGGCCGGGCGGGCGCGGATGGCGGGCCCTGCGCCGCGGCGGGCGCGCTCGGCGGCTGTGTCACGTGACCTCCCCCTCGGTCTCGACGTCGATCGACCCCGGCGAGCAGTATGGCCGCAGGCGGCCCGCCCGCACACCGGGAACGGCACGATCTTGTGCCTATCGTGCCCCACTCCCTTGGGAGTTCCGCGGGCGAGCCCCCTCTCGCCGTCTCCCCGGAGCCCCCTCGGACCCTTCTCCGCCCTCCTCGGATCCTCCTCGGGTCCTCCTCGAACTCTCCTCGAACACCCTTCCCTCTGTATACGCCGGCCGGCCCCGACCGGTTCCGTCCCCGGCATCGCTCGAACAGGTGAACATGCCGGAGGGGCGCCCCCGGGAAGGAGGGCGCCCCACCACGACGACGGGCGGGACGTCAGGCCGCGTAGTGCCCCCGCAGCCGCGCCGCCGCCTCCGGACCCGCCCCCGACTCGTCCAGGGCGAGCAGCCCCGCGCCCAGCACCGGCGGCGCCGTCACGAAGCGGACGACCGCCTTCGGGGCCCGCTCCGCGAGGAGTCCGAGCAGCCGTTCCTCCAGCTGCGGGTGCCGGGCGGCCAGCACGCTGCCGCCGAGCACCACCGGCGCCTCCTCGTCGAGGAGCCCGAGCCGCCGCAGCGCCACCGTCGACAGCGCCACGACCTCCTCGGCCATCCGGTGCACCAGGGAGAGCGCCACCGGGTCGCCCTCGGTCGCCACCCGGAACAGCACCGGCACCAGCTCGTGCCGCCGCGCGTGCGGCACCATGCCCAGGTGCAGCGCCTCGATCAGCGCGTACATGGTCTTCCGGCCGAAGTGCGCGGGCAGCGCCCGGGCCAGCTCGGTCGGCTCGCCCCGCCCGTCCTCGGCGCGGGCCGCGAACCACAGGGCCTCGTCGGAGAGGCCCCCGCCCCCGCCCCAGTCCCCGGAGATCTTCCCGATCGCCGGGAAGCGGGCGGTCCGCCCGTCCGGGGTCATGCCCACGCAGTTCACCCCGGCGCCGCAGACCACCGCCACCCCGCGCGGTTCGTCGAGTCCGGCCCGCAGGATCGCGAAGGTGTCGTTGTGGACCCGTACCGAAGGGCTCCACCCCCGCTCGCGCAGTTCCTGCTCCAGCGCGGCCTCCTCGACCGGCAGGTCGGCGTTGGCCAGGCAGGCGGTGACATGGGCGAAGGAGAGGGGGACGCCCGCGTCGGCGGCCGCCCTGCCCACGATCTCCGCCAGCCCGTCGACCGCCGCCGGCACCCCCACCAGCGGCGGCTGGAAGCCGCCGCCGCGCGCGGTGCCCAGGACCGTGCCGTCCGCCGCGAGGACCGCCGCGTCGGTCTTGCTGTTGCCCGCGTCGACCGCGAGCAGTACCCCGTTCACGCCCACGCGAGGTGCTCCCGGTTGTGGGCGATCAGGCGGTCGGTGAGCTGCTCGGCGTACGCGTACTGGCCGACCAGCGGGTGGGCGAGCAGCGCCCTGAAGACCCGCTCCCGGCCGCCGCGCAGGGCCGCGTCGAGCGCCAGGTCCTCGTACGCCGTCACGTTCGCGATCAGACCGGCGTACAGCGGGTCCACCGGCGCGACCGGCAGCGGCACCGCTCCGCCGGGCCCGACCGCCGCCTGCGTCTCGATGACGGCGTCGTCCGGCAGGAAGGGCAGCGTGCCGCCGTTGCGGGTGTTCACCACCTGGTACGGCGAGCCAGAGCCCCCCAGCAGCGAGGCCGCCAGGTCCACGGCCGCCTCCGAGTAGAAGGCGCCGCCGCGCTTCCCGAGCAGCGCCGGCTTCTCGTCGAGCGCCGGGTCGCCGTACATCGCCAGGAGCTCCTTCTCCATCGCGGCGACCTCGGCGGCCCGCGACGGCTTGGTGCGCAGCTCCTCCACGACCTCGTCGTGCGCGTAGAAGTAGCGCAGGTAGTACGAGGGGACGACGCCGAGGCGGTCGATCACCGGGCGCGGCAGGCGCAGGTCGCCGGCGATCGCGTCGCCGTGCTCGGCGAGCAGCCGGGGCAGCACGTCCTCGCCGTCCGGGCCGCCGAGCCGGACGCCGGTCTCCCAGGTGAGGTGGTTGAGGCCGATGTGGTCGAGGTGGATCTCGGCGGGTGCCACGTCGAGGAGGCGGGCGAACTTGCGCTGGAAGCCGATGGCCACGTTGCACAGGCCGACGGCCTTGTGCCCGGCGTTCAGGAGGGCGCGGGTGACGATGCCGACGGGGTTGGTGAAGTCGATGATCCAGGCGTCGGGGTTGGCGCGCCGGACCCGCTCGGCGATGTCGAGGACGACGGGGACCGTGCGCAGCGCCTTGGCGAGGCCGCCGGCGCCGGTGGTCTCCTGGCCGACGCAGCCGCACTCCAGCGGCCAGGTCTCGTCCTGGTCGCGGGCCGCCTGGCCGCCGACGCGGAGCTGGAGGAGGACGGCGTCGGCGCCCTCGACGGCGGCGTCGAGGTCGGTGGTGGTGGTGATCCGTCCGCCGTGCTCCTGCTTGGCGAAGATCCGCCGGGCGAGGCCGCCGACGAGGTCGAGCCGGTCGGCGGCCGGGTCGACGAGGACGAGTTCGGTGAGGGGCAGGGTGTCGCGCAGCCGCGCGAATCCGTCGATCAGTTCGGGGGTGTAGGTCGAACCGCCCCCCACGACAGCGAGCTTCATCTTTTTCTCAGCCCTTCACTCCGGTCAGGGTGACTCCCTCGACGAACGCCTTCTGCGCGAAGAAGAACACGAGGATCACGGGGGCCATGACCAGGACGGTCGCGGCCATGGTCAGGTTCCAGTCGGTGTGGTGCGCGCCCTTGAAGGACTCCAGGCCGTAACTGAGCGTCCAGGCGGCCGGGTTCTCGGAGGCGTAGATCTGCGGCCCGAAGTAGTCGTTCCAGCAGTAGAAGAACTGGAAGAGGGCGACGGCGGCGATGCCGGGCTTCGCCATCGGCAGCACGATCCGCAGCAGCGTGCGCAGTTCGCCGCAGCCGTCGATCCGGGCCGCCTCGACGTACTCGTCGGGGATGGTGAGGAGGAACTGGCGCAGCAGGAAGATCGCGAAGGCGTCGCCGAAGGCCAGCGGGATGATCAGCGGCCAGAGCGAGCCGGACAGGTCGGCCTGCTTGGCCCAGAACAGGTACATGGGGATGATCACGACCTGCGGCGGCAGCATCATCATCGAGATGACGAGCAGCAGTGACAGGTGCCGGCCGCGGAAGCGGAACTTGGCGAGCGCGTAGGCGACGGGGACCGACGACACCACGACGAGGACGGTGCCGAGCCCCGCGTACAGCAGCGAGTTCTTCCACCAGGTGAGGAAGCCGGGGGTGTCGAAGACCTTGGCGTAGTTCTCGAAGTGCCAGGAGTCCGGGGTGAGGTCGCGGGTCAGCGCCTGCTGGTCGCTCATCAGCGAGGTCAGCGCGACGAAGACGAACGGCAGGACGAAGAAGAGGGCCGCGGCGATCCCGAGCGAGTGCACGGCGATCCAGTGCAGCAGCGCCTTGCGGCGGGCCCGTCGCAAGGCGGGGGTCGCGGACGTCGGGGAGGGGGCGGTGAGGGTCATGGTTCAGTCACCCGAGCCGATCAGGCCGCCGCGCCGGCGCATGAGCAGGGCGGTGAAGGCCATGGAGAAGGCGAACAGCACGAGCGCGATCACGCAGGCCGCGCCGTAGTTGAACTGGCTGAAGCCGAGGCTGTAGACGAGCTGCGGCAGCGTGAGCGTGGAGTCGTCGGGGTAGCCGGGGACGAAGGTGACGCCGGAGCCGCCCATCACGCCCGAGGCGACCTTGGAGGCCACGATCGGCTGCGTGTAGTACTGCATCGCGCCGATGATCCCGGTGACGACCGCGAAGAGGATGATCGGCGAGATGTTCGGCAGCGTGATGTGCCGGAATCGCTGCCAGGGGCCCGCGCCGTCCAGTTCGGCGGCCTCGTACTGCTCCTTGGGCACGTCGAGCAGGGCGGCCATGAAGATGACCATGAGGTCGCCGATGCCCCACACGGCGAGGAGGGTGAGGGCCGGCTTGGCCCAGGCGGGATCGGTGAACCAGGCGGGGGCGGGGAGGCCGATCGCCTCCAGGAGCGCGTTGACCGGTCCCGTGCCGGGGTTGAGGAGGAAGACGAAGGCGAGCGTCGCCGCGACCGGCGGGGCCAGGAAGGGCAGGTAGAAGAGGGTCCGGAAGATTCCCGCACCCGTCTTGATCTTCGTGATCAGCATGCCGATGCCGAGGCCGAAGAGAACTCGGCAGCTCACCATGACGACGCAGAGCCAGAGGGTGTTCCGCAGGGCCGGCCAGAACTGCGGGAAGGACGTGAAGACGTACTCCCAGTTGGCCAGGCCCCGCCACTCCGGCGGGTTGAGGCCGTCGTACTTCATCAGCGAGAAGTAGACGGTCGAGACGAGCGGGTAGCCGAAGAAGAAGCCGCAGCCGATCAGGAACGGCGCCATGAAGGCCAGGGTGCGGAGCGCGTTGCGCCGGCGCTTCGACCGGAGCGTGTTGCGTTTCCCGGGGGCGGAGGCGGCCGGGGCGGCCGCCTCCGTCGCGGGCAGGGTGTCCGTGCTCATGGGCGGGGTCCGGCCGTCACTTCGCCGCGGCGATGTCGCGGTCGATCTGGGCCGCGGTGTCGGCGAGGCCCTTCTTCAGGTCGGTGACCTGGCCCTTCTCGTACTGCTGGGCGAACTTCTGGAGGGTGTCCTGGTACGCGGAGCCGTTCACCGCGCCGTCCGAGGTGGTGGACTTCGGGTGCTGGGCGATCTCCAGGAAGGTCTTGAAGCGCGGGTCGAAGGTGAGCTTTGGGGACTTCAGGGCCTCCAGGGTGGAGGGGACGTTCCCGATGGAGTTGGCGAAGCCCACCACGGCCTCGGTGTCCGTGGTCATGTACTTGACCAGCTCCCAGGCGGCGTTCTGCTTCTTGGACTGCGGCGCGATGCCCATGATCGTGCCGGAGAGGTAGCCCTTGCCGTACTCGGAGACCTCGTCGTCGGCGACCGGCAGCGGCGCCACGCCGACCTCGAACGGCACCTTCGCCTCCTTGACGAAGTTCAGCCGCCACTCGCCGTCCAGCTGCATCGCGACCTGGCCGGTCTGGAAGGGGTGCTTGGCGCCCCACTCGTCACCGAAGGTGGTGCGGTACTTGTCGAGCTTCTGGAAGCCGCCGAGCGCGTCCACCAGCGACTTCTGGTACGTCATCATCTCGGCGAAGCCGGGGTCGGTGCCCACCGTCGACTTGCCGTCCGCGCCGAAGTAGCCGCCGTGGCTCCACTGCGACATGTAGTGCGAGACGACCGTCTCGTAGCCGAGGTAGTTCGGCATGAAGCCGAGCTGCTCGTACGAGTCGCCCTTGGCCTTCGTCAGCTTCTTGGCGACCTCGGTGAACTCGGACCAGGTCTTCGGCGGCGCCTCCGGGTCGAGCCCGGCCTTCCTGAAGGCGTCCTTGTTGTAGAAGAGCCCGTACGCGTCGGAGAGCAGCGGCAGCGTGCAGCGCTTGCCCTCGAACTGGGTGTACTCCTGGAGGACCTTCGGGAAGATCTTGTCGAGGTCGAGCTTGTCCTTCTCGACGAAGGGCTTGAGGTCGGCGAGGGCGCCGGTGTGGCAGAACTTGCCGACGTTGGCCGTGGTGAAGGAGGCGACCACGTCCGGGCCGTTGGAGCCGCCCGCGCGGAGCGCCTGGCCCAGCTTGTCGTCGTTGATGTTGCCGACGACCTTCACCTTGATGTTCGGGTGGGCCTTGGTGAAGCGGGCGACGTTCTCCTCGATCGCCTTGACCTCGGAGGGGGCCGACCAGCCGTGCCAGAAGGTGAGGGTGGTCTCCGCCTTCGGGTCGTCGCTCGCGGTGTCGCCGGCGGAGCCGGTACAGGCGGTGGCGAAGAGGGCGAGCGAGGCGGTGGCGGCGAGCGCGGCGGCCGCTCTGCGGGTGCGTGCGGGCATGGCGGTGTCTCCCTGGAGGGGTGGAGGGCGTGGCGGTCCCGCCCCGGGCGCGCGGGACGGCCGGGACGGTCGTACGAGGGGTAGGGAAGGCGGGGAAGGACGGGTCAGCGCGAGGTGTCGAAGACCTCGTCGCGGGTGGTGGCGAGGGCGCTCTCCAGCGCCCCGCGCAGCACGGGTTCACGGGGGACGGCGGCGAGGACGAGCCGTGGCCGGGAGGCCGCGAGGTCGGCGAGCTCGGCCTGGATCCGGGCGCGCAGCGGTTCGCCGCCGGCGACGAGGACGTCTCCGGAGAGGACGATCAGGCCGGGGTCGAGGACGGCGGTGAGCGAGGCGAGGCCGGTGGCGACGCGCTCGGCGTACCGGTCGAGCAGCTCCGCGTACGGTCCCTCGTCGGGCGTCTCGGCGGCGCGGGCGAGCAGCCCGGACGCCACCGGCACATAGGGGTGGTCGGGGGTGTCGAGGCCGGCCGCGCGGGCGATCCGGGGCACCGACTGGACGCCGGCGAGCTCCTGGAAGCCGCCGGAGTTGGCCTTGGTGACCTGGCGGACCAGCGGGGTGCCGGGGACCGGCAGGAAGCCGACCTCGCCGGCGCCGCCGGTGAAGCCGCGGTGCAGCCGGCCGCCGAGGACGAGGGCGGCGCCGAGGCCCTCCTCGTTCCACAGCAGGACGAAGTCCTCGTGGCCCCGGGCGGCGCCCAGGGCCCGCTCGGCGACCGCGACCAGGTTCACGTCGTTCTCGTACTCGAAGGGCATCGGCAGGACCGCGGCCAGCTCCTCCAGGAGGGTGGGGGAGTGCCAGCCGGGCAGGTGGGAGGCGTACCGGAGCCGTCCGGTGGCCGGGTCGAAGGCGCCGGGGGTGCCGATGACCAGGCGGCGGACGTCGGCCCGGGTGAGCCCGGCGGCCTTGACGGCCCCGTCGAGGGCGTCGGTGACCTGCCGGACCACGCCGTCCCCGGTACGCCCCCCGGTGCGGAGCTCGTACTCGCCGGTGACGGCGCCGGTGATGTCGGCGACGGCGGCGCGGATGCGGTGCTGGTTCACGTCGAGCCCGGCGGCGTACCCGGCGCTCGGGTCGAGGGCGTACAGCTGGGCGCTGGGGCCGGGGCGGCCCTCGGTGGTGCCGGTGGCGCGGACGAGCCCGGCGGCTTCGAGGCGGGCGAGGAGCTGGGAGGCGGTCGGCTTGGAGAGGCCGGTGAGCTTGCCGATCCGGGTCCGCGAGAGGGTGCCGTGCTCCAGGAGGAGGTCGAGCGCCGCGCGGTCGTTCATGGCCCGCAGGACGCGCGGGGTGCCAGGGGTTCCCTGGGTACCTGCCATGTCCGTCGCACCTGCCCTTTCGACGCCGGGAGGCCATGGTGGCGCCTGACGGCCGCCGCTTCCTCCACCACACTGTTAGGAAAGTTTCCTATCCGGTGGGGAGGACGGTAGGACGGCGTCGGCGGGCCGTCAATACCCGCACACGCACGACACCCCCGACGGCAACCGAAGCGTTACCGGCGGGGGTGTCGTGGAGCCCGGTCGTGGAGCCCGGGGGGTGGTGCGGAGCCCGGGGGACCTTCCCGGGGTCAGGGCTTGCTGAGGTCCGTCCTCGGCAGCGGGGTGGCCGCCGCCGACTGCGGCGAGGTCGCGCTGGAGAACGCCGAGGGGGCCGCCATGCCCGCCGTCGGATCGGCCGGCGCCGGCTCCTCCGCCTGCGCGGGCAGCCCGCCGACGATCCGGATGCCGGCCTCGTCCAGACCCCGCTTGATCCGCCACCGCAGCTCGCGCTCGACGCCCAGCTTCTTGCCCGGCATCGTCTTCGCGGAGACCCGGACGGTCATCGAGTCCAGCAGCACCTCGGTCAGACCGAGGATCTCCACCGGGCCCCACAGCCGCTCGTTCCACGGCTCGTCCTTGGCCATGGCCTCGCCCGCCGCCGTGATCACGGCCTGCACCTGGTCCAGGTCCTCCGTCGGCCGGACCGTCACGTCCACCGAGGCCGTCGCCCAGCCCTGGCTGAGGTTCCCTATGCGCTTGATCTCGCCGTTGCGCACGTACCAGATCTCGCCGTCGATGCCGCGCAGCTTCGTCACCCGCAGCCCCACCTCGACGACCTCGCCGGAGGCCACGCCCGCGTCCACCGAGTCGCCGACGCCGTACTGGTCCTCCAGGATCATGAAGACGCCGGAGAGGAAGTCCGTCACCAGGTTCCGCGCGCCGAAGCCGATCGCGACGCCGGCCACGCCGGCCGAGGCCAGCAGCGGCGCCAGATCGATGGCGAAGGCGCCCAGGATCATCAGTCCGGCGGTGCCCAGGATCAGGAAGGACGCCACCGAGCGCAGCACCGAGCCGATCGCCTCGGACCGCTGCCGCCTCCGCTCCGCGTTGACGAGCAGACCGCCGAGCGCGGTCCCCTCCACCGCCTGGGCGGAGCGGTTCATCCGCTCGATCAGCTTCGTCAGGGCGCGGCGGACGGCCCACCGCAGCAGCAGGGCGACCACCACGATCAGCAGGATCCGCAGACCGGTGTTCAGCCAGGTGGACCAGTTCTGTTCCACCCAGCTCGCCGCGTTGGTGGCCTTCTCCGCCGCCTCGTCCAGAGTCACCGGGATGGACTCGGGGTCGTTGGCGGCCGCCAGGACGGACCAGGACACGGGACAACCTCCAGGCATCGCGTACGCAGGCCATCCACCCTACGGGGCCCAGGACACCGAACCGTTGCCCCTGTTCGAGGGAGAGACGGACCTCACCCGGGCACATACCCGGGAGACATGCCGCTGTGGTCGAGAACACGTCCGGCCCGCCCCACGCGATCGCGGGAACGTGGTGGCGCTCCGACCAGGCATGAGGAGAGACTGAGAGCAGTTCGTCCCGGCGCGAGCCACGCGCCGCCGGCGCCATAGGAGGCATCCGTGCCGCATGTCCTGGTCCTCAACGCGTCGTACGAGCCCCTGGGCGTCGTACCGCTCCGCCGCGCACTCGTCCTCGTACTGGAGAACAAGGCCCTCTGCATCGAGGAGTCCGGCGCCTTCCTGCACAGCGAGCATCAGATCGTCCCCGCGCCCAGCGTGGTACGGCTGAAGCGGTTCGTGCGGGTCCCCTACCGGGGGCCCGTTCCCTTGACCCGCCGGGCCCTCTTCGCCCGCGACGGCGGGCGCTGCATGTACTGCGGGGGAGTGGCGACCAGCGTCGACCACGTCATCCCGCGCAGCCGCGGCGGGACGCACGCGTGGGAGAACGTGGTGGCCGCCTGCCGCCGCTGCAACCACGTCAAGGCGGACCGGCACCTGCGGGAGCTCGGCTGGCGGCTGCGCCACCAACCCGCGCCGCCGACCGGCCTGGCCTGGCGGATCATCGGCACCGGCCACCGGGACCCACGGTGGCTGCCCTACCTCACGCCGTACGGCGCCGAGGACGCGATGGCCCGGATCGACTCCGTCGCCGACACCCCAGCGGGGGCGTTGACGACCGGCTGAGATCCGGGCCTTTCGCGTACGCGGACCGGGCCGGACGGAGGAGGGTGCCGCTCTCGGGGAGCGGCGCCCTCCTCCGGCGCGTCCGCTGTCAGGGGGCGGTGCTCTCCTCCGGCGCGTCCGGCTCCGGCGCCTCGGGCGTCGCGGCCGACGCCTCGGGGCTCTCGGGGTTCCCGGGGCTCTCGGGGTTCCCGGGGTCCTCCGGTGCCTTCGGAGTCCCGGAGTTCTCCGTTGCCCGCTCCGGCGTCACCGCGTACGTCTCCACCGACCAGAGCGAGTAGCCGTACGGGGTCGCCCGCTTCTCGCCCTGCACCCGCAGGAAACGGGTGTCCGCCGCGTCCATCCGCACCGACTCCCGGCCGCCGCGCCCGTCCGTGACGGTCGCCGCGGTGCGCCAGTTCCGGCCGTCGGCGGAGACCTGCACCCGGTAGCGGGAGGCGTGCGCGTCCTGCCAGTGCAGGACCACCTGGCCTATCCGGGCCGGCCCGGCCAGCTCCAGCTGGAACCAGGCCCCGTCCTCCGCGGGCGAGGACCAGCGGGTCTCCGGATCGCCGTCCACCGCCAGCGCGGCCGGGAAGTCCGCCGTCTCGTCGCCGGACGAGGACGCCGTCGCCGACCGAGCCAGGTCCGGGCCGCCGGTGCGCGGGAAGGCCCGCACCGTCAGCACCCGCTCCTCGCCCGCGAACGACACCGGCACCCGGTACTCCCCGGACGCCGTGCCGGGCGCCACCGACACCTCCATCGGCACCGTCGTCGTGCCGCCGCGCTCCACCGCGGCCTCCTTCGGCAGCCGTACGGTGATGCCCTTCGGCGCCTTCGCCGTCAGCGGGCCCCGCACCCCGGCCGCCCGGCGGCCCGTCAGCTCCAGGTCCACCCGGCCCGCGGCGCCGCCGATCTCCAGGTCCGTCTCCGTCCGGGCCAGTTCCAGACCGGCCTCGGGGCCGTCCGCGAACCACGGCACCAGCGACCGCACGTCGGGCGCCGGACCCTCGCCGTCCCAGACGATCCGCAGCGCCTCGGCGCGCAGCCCCTTCAGCTCGGTCTGCGTCCAGCCGGAGGAGGACAGCGGGCCCAGCGACCGCCAGCCCTCGTCCGCCACGTACGCCTCCACGCGCGCGTGCGCCGGGCCGTCCGCCCCGGACCCGCCGCCCTCCGGCGGCTTCCCGGCCTCTTTCCCGTCCGCCTCGTCCGCCTCGTCCGCCGGCTTCCGGTCCGCCGGCGGACCGGCGAGGACCGTCACCGCCTCCACCGGCCGCTCCCGGTCCAGCTTCACCGTGTACGAACCGGCGGCCCGGTCCACCTCGCGCTCCGGGTCCCGGTCGGCGCCCGTCCAGGCCGCCGCCTCCTTCACCGCCCGCTCCAGGAACGGGTCGAGGACCCCGTCGCCGACCGTCGCCCCGCTCGCCGCGATCCGCGGCCGCAGCGGCTCCAGGCGCAACTGCGCCTGCCAGGCCGCGGGACCGTCACCGCGCCCCTGGGCGAGCAGCATGTCGACGGCCGCCTCGCCCGCCGCCCCGTACCGGGACAGCTGCTCCAGCCACGGCCCGGCCTCGGCGCGCAGCGCGCCGCCCGCCGTGCCGGACAGCCGCTCGGGCGCCTCCCGCATCACGGTGAACGCGGCCCGCAGCTCGCGCCCCGCCCGCTCCCGCGCCGCCGCCGTGCCCGAGGCGCGGGCCGACCAGAAGGCGCGCATCAGCGGCTTCAGACCGGCGGACTCGGCGTCCGGGGCGAGGAGCGACGAGGCCGCGTTCCCGGCCAGCGCGCCGAGCGCCTCCCGCGCCGCCGCCCCGGGGCCCGCCAGGTCGTCGACGGCCGCCCGCCAGGACTCCGCCGGCCGGTAGCCGCGCGGGTTCCAGGCGAAGTCGGCGGTGGTGAAGAGCGGGATCCGGGAGGCCGAGGGCTGCTCCATCGCGTGCGCCAGATAGGCGGCCGAACCGGCCGCCACGGCCGGCTCCCGGCCCGTGGAGGGCCCCAGGAAGAGCCGGTCCTGCGCGTAGTCGTTCACCGGGTAGTTGTCCATGGTGACCAGCGGCCGCTGGCCCAGGGCCGCCCGCACCCCGGCCAGTTCGGTGCCGGTGATGGTGCGCGGCACCACCCCGACGCCCGTCCACGCCACCCGCACGCGCCCGTCCAGCGCCCGCGCCAGCGCCGACCGGTACTCGCTGGTGCCCTCCTGGTAGTACTCCGTCGGCAGCACCGTCAGCGGCTCCACGTCCGGATGCCGCTCGGCGAGGTGCCGGGCCACCGCGTTCGCCACGCGCGCGTGCGCCCTGGCCGCGCCCGCCGCGTCCCGCCCGAAGGCGTCGGCGTCCTCGTCGCAGGTCCACTCGCCGAACCCGGCGTCCGGGAACTGGAGCTGGAAGGAGCGGAAACCCAGCTCCCGCATCGCGTCCAGCTTCCGCGTCAGCACCGCCAGGTCCGCGTCCGAGGACAGGCACATCGACTGCGCCGGGGCCACCGCCCAGCCGAGCGTCACGTGCCGGGCCCGGGCCCGCTCGGCCAGCGCGAGGAACCCGGCCCGCTGCGCCGCCGGATAGGGCTCGCGCCACCGCGCCGCGCGGTACGGGTCGTCACCGGGCGCGTAGAGGTAGCGGTTCTGCTTGGTGCGGCCCAGGAAGTCGACCATCGCCAGGCGCTGCTCCGTCGTCCACGGCGTGCCGTAGAAGCCCTCGGTGAGCCCCCGCTCGGCGGTGCCGGGCCAGTCCCGGACGACGACGCCCGGCACCTCGCCGCCGACGCCGTCCGGCCCCTCGCCGAGCAGCCCGCGGAGCGTCTGCACCGCGTGGAACAGGCCGTCCTCGCCCGTCCCGTCCAGCACCACGGTGTCCCGCCCGCCGAAGCGGCCGGTGGCCAGCCGGTAGCCGCCGTCGGGCAGGTCGCCCCGCTCGGCCACCCCGAACGAGGCCAGCGCCTCCTGCGCCGCCTCCCCGGAGGGACCCGAGACGCGGAGCACCGGGCCCGTGCCCGGCAGCCCCTCGTGCACCGTCCGCACCCCGGCGTCGGCGAGCAGCTCCCGCAGCGCCGCGAGGGCGTACCGGTCGGCGTCGCCGTCCGCGACCAGGGTCACCCGCTCCCCGAGGCGCACGGCGGGCCCGGCGGCCGTCAGCGACTGAGGCCGGGGCCACACGGAGGGCGCCCCCGCGCGCGCGGAGCCCGTACGGGGCGACGGTACGGCCGGGGCCGCGAGCGGGCCGGAGGGAGCCGCCGGAGCGGCGGCCAGGTCGGGGAGCGGGGCGGCGGCCAGGTCCGGCACCGAGGCGGGGAGCGGGGCGGCGCCCGCCGAGCCGGGCACGGCACCGCCGAGGAACCCGCCGATCACGGCGGCGGCGACCGCGGTCGCCGCACGCGGTCCGCGGCCCGGACGCACGGGGGTCACGGGGTCTCCCTTCACCGGGACGCGGACCCGCCGGATCGTCAGACGCGGTCCCCGCCCCGCCGGTTGGTCACGAGCGGGTTACGACCCCACCACCCTTCGCACGAGGGTGTCAATGCGACGGGGCGAAGTGTCGGCTTTGCCCGGTGAACCTCCGGCGAGCTGTCGCCCTTTCGCCGTCTTCCCCCGGTAAAAGGGGCAAAGCGAGGCGCGATGGGTAGGGCTATCACTCGTCGCACCACGGCCCCGGCCATCAGCCGTACGGCCGGCCACCACGTCGAGACGAACCGGGAGACCCCCGTGACCACGACCGCCCGCCATCTCTCCGAGCGGATACGGATCCCGCGCCAGGCCGCCCCCTGCGGACCCGCGCAGGCCACCACCCCACCGCTGACCAGCGAACCCTCGTGGGCGGCCGGCGCGCCGCTGACCAGCGAGCCGCCGCTGGCCGGCGCCGCACCCCTCACCAGCGAGCCGCCGCTCACCGGCGCCGCACCCCTCACCAGCGAGCCCCCCGCCCCCGGAAACCGGTGCGGCACGGAGTCAACCGGAGTGTGAAGTGACCCTGGCCCGCCTCGCCGCCCGTCACGGCGTCGCCACCGCGTTCAGCCCGTCCGAGGGCGTCACCGTGCCCGTGCCCGAGGCCACCGTGGTCGCGGTGCTCGGCGCCCTCGGGGTGGACGCCACCACCCCGGAGGCGGTCGCCGCCGCCCTCGGCGCGGCGGAGCGGGCCGACAGGGAGCGCCTGCTCCCGCCCACCCTCGTCCGGCACACCGGGGACGGACCGCCCGCCCCGCCCGCCGGCCTGCCCGAGGGGACCCTGCTCCGGGTCACCACCGAGACCGGCGCCGTCCACACCGGCGGCGACTGGGAGCGGCTGCCGCTCGGCGTGCACACCGTGGACGCCGAGGCGCCCGACGGCCGCACCGCCCGCGCCACCCTCATCGTCGCCCCCGCGCGGGTCCCGGCCCCCGCCACGCGCGCGTACGGCCTGCTCGTCCAGCTCTACTCGCTGCTCTCCGAACGCTCCTGGGGCATGGGCGACCTCGGCGACCTGCGCGAACTGGTCTCCTGGGCGGGCCGCGCGCACGGCGCCGGATTCGTCCAGGTCAACCCGCTGCACGCGGGCGTGCCCGGGGCGCCCTCCGACCCGTCCCCGTACCGCCCCTCCTCCCGCCGCTTCCCCGACCCCGTCCACCTGCGGATCGAGCAGATCCCCGAGTACGCCCACCTGGCCGCCGGACACCGCGAGGAGCTGGACCGGATCCTCGCCGCCGCCGCCGAGCTGCGCGAGCGCGTCCTCGGCAAGGGCACGGCCATCGACCGGGACGCCGTCTGGGCGCTCAAGCTGCGCGCCCTGGAGCTGATCGCCGCCGTGGAGACCGGCCCCGGCCGGCGCGCCGACTACCACGACTTCCTCGCCGAGCGGGGCCGCGCCCTGGAGGACCACGCCACCTACCAGGCCCTCGCCGAGCGCCACGGCCCCCACTGGCGCTCCTGGCCCGGGCCGCTGCGCACCCCCGAGGGAGCGGCGGCGGCGGTCCTCGCCGACGCGGTCCTCGCCGCCCGGGTCGACTTCCACTGTCGGCTCGCCTGGCTGACGGACCGGCAGCTCGGCGAGGCCGCCGACGCGGCCCGTGAGGCGGGGATGGCGGTCGGGATCGTCCACGACCTGGCCGTCGGCGTGCACCCGGAGGGCTCCGACGTCTGGGCCCGGCAGGGCGACTTCGCCGCCGGGATGTCGGTCGGCGCCCCGCCCGACGCCTTCAACTCCCGCGGCCAGGACTGGGGCCTGCCGCCGTGGCGGCCCGACGCCCTCGCCGCCGCCGGGTACGCCCCGTACCGCGGACTCCTGCGCGAGCTGCTGCGGCACGCGGGCGCGCTCCGCATCGACCACGTGATGGGCCTCTTCCGCCTCTGGTGGGTGCCGGAGGGCCGGGAGCCCACCGAGGGCACCTACGTCCGCTACGACGCCGAGGCGATGCTCGCCGTCCTCGTCCTGGAGGCGCACCGGGCCGGCGCCCTCGTGGTCGGCGAGGATCTGGGCACGGTCGAGCCGGGCGTCCGCGAAGCGCTCGCCGCGCGCGGGGTGTTCGGCACCTCCGTGCTCTGGTTCGAGCGGGACTGGGACGGCGGCGGCGCCCCGCTGCCGCCCGAGGCGTGGCGGCCCGGCTGCGTGGCCACCGCCACCACCCACGACCTGCCCTCCACGGCCGCCCGGCTCTCCGGCGACCACGTGCTGCTGCGCCACCGGCTCGCCCTGCTCGGCGGCGACCTGGCCCGCGAGCGCGCGTCCGACGCGGCGGAGACCGCCGAGTGGCGCGGGGTCCTCCAGCGGCTCGGGCTGCTCCCCGAGGGGCCGGGCGACGAGGAGGCCGAGATCCGGGCCGTCCACCGCTTCCTGGCCCGCACCCCGGCCCGCATGGTCGGGGTGTGGCTGCCGGACCTGGTGGGCGACCGCCGGCCGCAGAACCTGCCGGGCACCTGGGACGAGTACCCCAACTGGCGGCTGCCGGTCGCGGGCCCCGACGGGCAGCCGCTCACCCTGGAGCGGATCGCCGCCTCGCCCCGCGCGCACGCGCTGCTGCGGACCGCCGCGGAGGGGGTCGGAGCCCGTACGGCACCCCCGGGCGCGCGGGCCGTTTAGGTGTTCGCTACTTTTGCACCGTGGACAAGAAGAACGCCCTGCGCGCCGGCGCCGTCGCGGCCGGTACGACGCTGATGATGCTGCTCATGTCGTCCCCCGCGCTCGCGCTGACCCGCGACGACGGTGACGACCCGGCCCCCAAGCTGGAGGTCATCGAGACCCTCGGTCTCTTCGTGGTCGCCCCCGTGGTGCTGTTCCTGGTCATCGCCGGCCTGGTGATGGTCCTCGACAAGTCCCGCAAGAAGGCGTAACCGCCTCCCCCGTCCGTTTCCGAGGGCGCCGCACGACCGACACCGGCCGTGCGGCGCCCTCGCGCGTTCCGCACCCGCTCACGTGCGTCCCGGGCCCGCCCTCGCGCGTTCCGGGCCCGCCCTCGCGTGCCCCGGGCCCGCCCTCGCGCGTTCCGCACCCGCTCACGCGGTCGTCGTGAGCAGCTTCCGGAGCAGTCCGGCCAGCTGCTCCGCCTCCTCCTCGGTCAGCGCCGCCTCCACTGCCTCCCGCTGCCGCTCCAGGCCGGCGCCGACCGCCTGGTCCACCAGTTCCCGGCCGCGCTCGGTGAGCGTGACGCGCAGCCCGCGCCGGTCGTTCGGGTCGGGGTTGCGGGTGAGCAGCCCGGCCTTCTCCAGCTTGTCCAGCCGGCCGGTCATCCCGCCGGTGGTGATCATCAGCGTGGCGGTCAGCTCGCGCGGCGAGAGCGTGTACGGCGCTCCCGAGCGGCGCAGCGTCGCGAGCACGTCGAACTCCCCGAGCGTCATCCCGTAGGGCGCGTACGCCTTGTCCACCCGGCCCCGCATGGCGGCGGCGAGCCGGTAGATCCGCCCGAAGACGGCCATGGGGAGCGTGTCCAGGTCGGGGCGGACGACCGCCCACTGGGCGGCGATGGCGTCGACGGGGTCGGGCGCGGGCGGCTGCGTGTTCATGGCCTCAGTGTTCCCTCTCCTTCCGGTCGACGGCAAGCAAGCCACTTGCAAGTAAGTAGCTTAGTGCTAAGTTAATTACCGCCAAGCCGATCGCGGCTCCGGTCCACCGGAACCGCGTCACTCCAGGGGGAGTCCTGCCATGTCCCGTAAGGCGGCCACCGTCGCGCTCACCGCCCTCGCCCCGATCTCCTGGGGCTCGACCTACTTCGTCACCACCGAGTTCCTGCCCGCCGACCGGCCCCTCTTCACCGGCCTCATGCGGGCCCTGCCCGCCGGCCTGCTGCTCCTCGCGCTGACCCGCAAGCTCCCGCGGGGCGCCTGGTGGTGGAAGTCGGCGGTCCTGGGGGCCCTCAACATCGGCGCCTTCTTCCCGCTGCTCTTCCTCGCCGCCTACCGGCTGCCCGGTGGCGTCGCCGCCGTCGTCGGCTCCGTCGGCCCGCTCTTCGTCGTCGGCCTCGCGGCCCTCCTCCTCGGCGAGAAGCCCGCCGTGCGGACCCTGCTCACCGCGGTCGCCGCCGCCTTCGGCGTCAGTCTCGTCGTCCTCAAGGCCGGGGCCGCCTTCGACCTGCTCGGCGTGGGCGCCGGACTGCTCTCCTCCCTCTCGATGTCCGCCGGCGTCGTCCTCACCAAGCGCTGGGGCCGCCCCGAGGGCGTCGGCGCCCTGGCGATGACCGGCTGGCAGCTCACCGCGGGCGGCCTGGTCATCCTCCCCGTCGCCTTCCTGGCCGAGGGCGCCCCGCCGGCCCTCACCGGCACGAACCTCGCCGGCTACGCCTACCTCGCCATCGGCAACACCGCGGTCTCGTACTTCCTCTGGTTCCGCGGCATCGAGCGGCTGGGCGCCTCCTCCGCCACCCTCCTCGGCCCGCTCTCCCCGATCACCGCCGCCGTCATCGGCTGGGCCGCGCTCGGCCAGGCGCTCGGCCCGGTCCAGGTGCTCGGCATGGTGATCGCCTTCGGCGCGACCCTGGTGGGCCAGACGGCCCCCGCGAAGCCGAAGCCCGCGCGGCCCGCTTCCGGATCGTTCAGCTCCACTGAAAGGAATGGTCAGGAAGTTTCGATGGACCTGGAGGTTTCGGGGGTGCGACGGTAGGCGGCATGACCCTCACGACACCCCGTCACCCGACCGCTGCCACCACCCCCGCCGAACCCCCGGCCACCGCCACCGAACCGCACGAACCCCGCAGACCGGCACCCGCCAAGGGTGTCGGTCTCGGTCTGCTCCTCGCCCTCCTCGCCACCGTCGTCTGGTCCGGCAGCTTCGTCGCCACCCGCGACATGGCCGACTCCGTCCCGCCCGTCCAGGCCGTGTTCTGGCGCTGGGTCATCGCCCTCCTCGCGGTCGCCCCGTTCGCCGCCCGCCGGCTCTGGCGGCAGCGCGCGCTCCTCCGCCGCCACCTCGGATTCACCGCCCTCGCCTCGCTGTTCGGGGTGGCCCTCTACAACACCCTCGTCCACCAGGCCGGCCTCACCACCTCCGCCACCAACATGGGCATGATCATGGCCGCCTCGCCGGTGATCATGGCGGCCTACGCCCGCCTCGGCGGCGAACGGCTCGGCCCCCGCCGCCTCCTGGGCATGGCCGTCGCCGTCCTCGGGGTGCTGCTGCTCGTCGGCAAGGGCTCCCTCGCCGTCGACCTCGCCGCCGGCGACCTCTGGATGTTCGCCGCGGCCCTCTCCTTCGCCTCGTACAGCGCGCTCCTCAGGCGCAGGCCCGCGGAGCTCGACGGACTCGCCTTCCTCCTCACCACCTTCGTGCTCGGCGCGCTCATGCTCGCCCCCGCCTACGCCGTCTCCCTCGCCGTCCAGGGCGGCTTCGCCGTCGTCCCCGGCACCGTCGGCCCCCTGCTCTACATCGGCGTGTTCTCCTCCGCCGTCGCCTTCTTCGCCTGGAACAAGGCGATCTCCCTGATCGGCGCCGCCCGCGCCGGAGTCGTCTACTACCTCCAGCCCGTCTGCGTCGCCCTGCTCTCCTTCCTCCTCCTCGGCGAGCGCCTCGGCCTGGCCGGCGGGGCCTGCATGGCGCTGATCCTGGGCGGCGTGGCGCTCGGCTCCGCCACCGGACGCCCGGCCCCGGCCGGACGAAGGCGGACCCCCAGGTAGGTTGCGCCCATGACCGAGTGGGACATCAAGAAGCTGCACATCCTGCGTACCCTGCGCGACCGGGGCACCGTCACCGCCACCGCGGAGACCCTGCTCATGACCCCCTCGGCCGTCTCCCAGCAGCTCACCAACCTCGCCAAGCAGCTCGGCGTGCCCCTCCTGGAGGCGCACGGGCGGCGCGTCCGCCTCACCGACGCCGCCCACCTCGTGCTGCGCCACGCCGAGGCGGTCTTCGCCCAGCTGGAGCGCGCCGACGCCGAACTCGACGGCTATCTGCGGGGCGAGGCCGGCCAGGTCCGCGTCGCCGCCTTCTCCACCTCCGTCCCCGCCCTCCTCGTCCCCGCCGTACGCCGGCTCCGCACCGCCCACCCCGGGCTCGACGTCCGCGTCCGGGAGGCCGAGGCGGGGGAGGCGTACGAACTCCTCACCGCCGGCGAGGTCGACCTGGCCCTCTCGCTCGCCGCCCACGCGCCCACCGCCCGCGACCCCAAGTTCAGCCGGATGCCGCTGCTCGCCGACCCCCTCGACGTCGCCCTGCCCGCCGGCCACCCGCTCGCCGACGCCCCCGGCCTCCGCCTCGCCGACCTCGCCGCCGAGCCCTGGATCTTCGGCGGCTCGGGCCCCTGGTCCGAGATCACCACCGCCGCCTGCGAGGCCGCGGGCTTCGTCCCCGAGCAGGCCCACAGCGCCTCCGGCTGGACCGCGATCCTCGCCATGGTCGAGGCGGGGCTCGGCATCGCGCTCGTCCCCCGGATGGCCTCGGCGGACCGGCGCGGCGGCACCGGGGTCGTCATGCGGGTCCTCTCCGCCGACCAGCCGCGCCGCCACGTCGTCGCCGCCGTCCGGCGCGGGGCCGAGGACGGCCCGGCGGTCGCCCGGGTGCTCGCCGCCCTCCGGCAGGCCGCCGCCGCCCGCGAGACCTTTCAGCGGAACTGAACGACACCATCGAAAACATTCGATGGACCGGGGGCCCGGGGCGGAGGAGAGTCGAGGCATGACCGCTCTCGAAGACACCCAGGACCCGCACGCCAACGACGCCGCCCCCTACGGCGGAGGTGACCCCTACGCCGACTACCGCACCGGTGACTTCCCCTTCACCGAGCTGGTCGACCTCGCCGACCGCCGCCTCGGCGCCGGCGTCGTCGCCGCCAACGACGAGTTCTTCGCCGAGCGCGAGAACCTCCTCGTCCGCGAGCGGGCCGTCTTCGACCCCGAGCACTTCGGCCACAAGGGCAAGATCATGGACGGCTGGGAGACCCGCCGCCGGCGCGGCGCCGACGCCGCGAACGTCTTCCCCGCCCCCGAGGACCACGACTGGGCGATCGTCCGCCTCGGCGCCCCCGGCGTCATCAGGGGCCTGATCGTCGACACCGCCCACTTCCGCGGCAACTACCCGCAGAAGGTCAGCGTCCAGGCCACCGCCGTCGAGGGCAGCCCCGGCCCCGAGGAGCTCCTCGACGCGAAGTGGGAGGAGCTGGTCCCGCCGACCCCCGTCCGCGGCCACGCCGCCAACGGCTTCACGATCGACAGCGACCGCCGCTGGACCCACGTACGCCTCTGCCAGCACCCGGACGGCGGCATCGCCCGCCTCCGCGTCCACGGCGAGGTGCTGCCCGACCCCGAGTGGCTGGACCTCCTCGGCACGATCGACCTGCTCTCCGTCCTCAACGGCGGGTCGTACGAGGACGCCTCCGACAAGTTCTACTCCTCGCCGACCCAGATCATCCTGCCCGGCACCTCCCGCAAGATGGACGACGGCTGGGAGAACCGCCGCCGCCGCGTGCGCGGCACCAACGACTGGGTCCGCTTCCGCCTCCCCGCCCAGGGCGCCGTCCGCGCCGTCGAGATCGACACCGCCTACCTGAAGGGCAACTCGGCCGGCTGGATCGCCCTCCAGGGCCGCAACGGCGAGTCCGGCGAGTGGTTCGAGATCATCCCGCGCACCCGCCTCCAGCCCGACACCCTGCACCGCTTCAAGCTCCCCGCCCACGCGGTCGTCACCCATGTGCGCCTCGACGCCTTCCCCGACGGCGGCGTCGCCCGCATGCGGCTCCACGGCTCCCTGACCGAGGAGGGCGCCGCCGACCTGCGCGCCCGCTTCGACCGCGCGAGCCGGTAGGCACCGGGAACCGGCAGGCACCGGGAACCGGGAGGCACCGGGAAACGGCGAAGGGGCGCCTCCGCGGGGGAGGGCGCCCCTTCATCGTGTCCGGTCGAGGGCTACCTCGCCGCCGCCGCGTCCGCCGCGCGGGCCTTCAGCGCCCGCTCGACACCCGCCCGCGACTCCGTCACGAGGCGCCGCAGCGCCGGCACCGGGTCGTTGGCCGCGATCCACGCGTCCGTCGCGTCCAGCGTCTCCTGCGAGACCTGGAGCGTCGGGTAGAGGCCGACCACGATCTGCTGGATCATCTCGTGGCTGCGGGTCTCCGCCACCCGCTTGATCGACGCGAAGTACTTCTCCGTGTACGGGGCGAGCAGCTCGCGCTGGTCGGCCTGGACGAAGCCGCCGATCACCGCCTCCTGCACCGCGTTGGCCAGCTTGTCGTCCTCGACGACCGCCGCCCACGCCTCGGCCTTCGCCGCCTCGGTCGGACGCGCCGCACGGGCCGTCGCCGCGTGCCGCTCACCGGCCGCCGTACGGTCCCGCTCCAGCTCGGCCGCGATCTCCGGCTCGTCGAAGACCCCGGTCGCCGCGAGCCGCTGCACGAACGCCCAGCGCAGCTCGGTGTCGACGGCCAGGCCCTCGATCGTCTCCCGGCCCTCCAGGAGCGCGGCGAGCAGGTCGAGCTGCTGCGGCGTCCTGGCCGTCGCGGCGAAGGCCCGCGCCCACGCCAGCTGGTGGTCGCTCTCCGGCTCGGCCGCCTTGAGGTGGGTGAGCGCCGCCTCGGTCCAGCGGGTCAGGCCCGCGTCCCGCCACTCCGGTGCCGCGTACAGCTCCAGGGCCGCCTTGACCTGGCCCTGGAGCGACTGCACCACGCCGATGTCCGACTCCTTGGCGATGCCGGACAGCACCAGCTCCAGGTAGTCGCGGGTGGCCAGCTCGCCGTCCCGGGTCATGTCCCAGGCGGCGGACCAGCACAGGGCGCGCGGCAGCGACTCGGTGAAGTCGCCGAGGTGCGCGGTGACGTTCTGCAGCGACACGTCGTCGAGCCGGACCTTGGCGTACGACAGGTCGTCGTCGTTCAGCAGGACGACCGCCGGGCGGGACTTGCCGACCAGCGCCGGCACCGGGGTCAGCCCGGCCGCGTCGATGTCCAGCTCCAGGCGCTCGGTGCGGACCAGCTTGCCGGCCGCGTCCAGGTCGTAGAAGCCGATCGCGATGCGGTGCGGGCGGAGCACGGCCTCGCCCTTGGCGCCGGCGGGCAGCGCCGGGGCCTCCTGCCGCACCGCGAAGGCGGTGATCGAGCCGTTCTCGTCGGTCTCGATCTCCGGGCGCAGGATGTTGATGCCGGCCGTCTCCAGCCACGCCTTCGACCAGGTCTTCAGGTCGCGCCCGGAGGTCTCCTCCAGCGCGCCGAGCAGGTCGCTCAGGCGGGTGTTGCCGAAGGCGTGGCGCTGGAAGTACGCCTGCACGCCCTTGAAGAACTCGTCCTGGCCGACGTAGGCGACGAGCTGCTTGAGGACCGAGGCGCCCTTGGCGTACGTGATGCCGTCGAAGTTGACGAGCACGTCCTCCAGGTCGTTGATCTCGGCCATGATCGGGTGGGTCGACGGCAGCTGGTCCTGGCGGTAGGCCCAGGTCTTCTCCGCGTTGGCGAAGGTGGTCCAGGCGTGCGGCCAGCGGGTGCCCTCGACGGCCGCCTGGCAGGCGACGGAGGTGTAGGTGGCGAACGACTCGTTCAGCCACAGGTCGTTCCACCACTCCATGGTCACGAGGTCGCCGAACCACATGTGGGCCAGCTCGTGGAGGATGGTCTCGGCGCGCCGCTCGTAGGCCGCGTCCGTCACCTTCGACCGGAAGACGTACTGGTCGCGGATGGTGACCGCGCCCGCGTTCTCCATCGCGCCCGCGTTGAACTCCGGCACGAACAGCTGGTCGTACTTGGCGAACGGGTAGGCGTACGCGAACTTCTCCTGGAACCAGCCGAAGCCCTGCCGGGTCACGTCGAAGATGTGGTCCGCGTCCAGGAACTCGGCCAGCGACGGACGGCAGTAGATGCCCAGCGGCACGACCTGCCCGTCGGGGCCCTCGTACGTCGAGTGCACCGAGTGGTACGGGCCGACGATCAGGGCGGTGATGTACGTGGAGATCCGCGGCGTCGGCTCGAAGGCCCACACCCCGTCCTTCGGCTCCGGGGTCGGCGAGTTGGAGATGACGCTCCAGCCCTCCGGCGCCTTCACCGTGAACTGGAAGGTCGCCTTCAGGTCGGGCTGCTCGAAGGAGGCGAAGACCCGGCGCGCGTCCGGCACCTCGAACTGGGTGTAGAGGTACGCCTGCCCGTCGACCGGGTCGACGAAGCGGTGCAGGCCCTCGCCCGTGTTGGTGTACGCGCAGTCCGCGACCACCCGCAGCTCGTTGCGGCCCTGCTTCAGGTGGGGCAGCGCGATCCGCGCGTCGCGGAAGACGGCGGCCACGTCCAGCGAGCGCCCGTTCAGGTCGACCTCGTGGACGGCGTCGGCGACGAGGTCGATGAAGCTCTCGGCGCCTCCCTCGGCGGAATCGAAGCGGACGGTGGTGACGGACCGGTAGGTACCGCCCTCCTGCGCACCGGTGAGGTCCAGTTCGACCTCGTACGCGTCCACGGTCAGCAGCGCCGCCCGCTGCTGGGCCTCTTCACGGGTCAGGTTCGTACCAGGCACCCGGTCAACTCCTCGGTTTCGTGACGTTTGGCCCATCCTTCCACGGGGCGCTCGGCCCGCGCACGGGACATTTCCCAGGGCGAACACGCGAAGGGCGGCCACCCACCCGGGTGGCCGCCCCGCGGCGCGTACGGTCCGGTGTCAGCCCTTGAGCTCGGCCGCCACGAGCTCCGCGATCTGCACCGCGTTCAGCGCGGCGCCCTTGCGGAGGTTGTCGTTGGAGAGGAAGAGGGCGAGGCCGTTCTCCACGGTCTCGTCGACGCGGATGCGGCCCACGTACGAGGCGTCCTTGCCGGCCGCCTGGAGCGGGGTCGGGATCTCGGACAGCACGACGCCCTCGGCGTCCTCAAGCAGCTCGTAGGCGCGCTCGACGCTGATCGGGCGGTCGAAGCGGACGTTGACCTGGAGCGAGTGGCCGGAGAAGACCGGGACGCGGACGCAGGTGCCGGAGACCTTCAGCTCCGGGATCTCCAGGATCTTGCGGGACTCGTTGCGGAGCTTCTGCTCCTCGTCGGTCTCGAAGGAGCCGTCGTCGACGATCGAGCCGGCCAGCGGGACCACGTTGAACGCGATCGGGCGCTTGTAGACGGCGGGCTCGGGGAACTCGACGGCCTCGCCGTCAAAGGCCAGCTGGTCGGCCCGCTCGGCCACCGCGCACGCCTGGGTGCGCAGCTCGGCGACGCCGGCCACGCCCGAGCCGGAGACGGCCTGGTAGGTGGTGGCGATCAGCGCGGTGAGGCCGGCCTCCTCGTGGAGCGGCTTGAGGACCGGCATGGCGGCCATCGTGGTGCAGTTCGGGTTGGCGATGATCCCCTTGGGGCGGTCCTTGATCGCGTGCGGGTTGACCTCGGAGACGACGAGGGGGACCTCGGGGTCGCGGCGCCAGGCGGAGGAGTTGTCGATCACGACGGCGCCCTGGGAGGCGACCTTCTCGGCGAGGGCCTTGGAGGTGGCGCCGCCGGCGGAGAAGAGCACGATGTCGAGGCCGGTGTAGTCGGCGGTCGAGGCGTCCTCGACGGTGACGCCGTCCACGACCGTGCCCGCGGACCGGGCGGAGGCGAAGAGCCGCAGCTCGTCGACAGGGAAGTTCCGCTCGGCCAGGATCTTGCGCATGACTGTGCCGACCTGACCGGTGGCTCCGACGATTCCGACCTTCACGGGGACTCCTCCGTATGTTCGAGCGGCTGCTGCCGTCCATGATGCGTATGACCCGGCCCGACTTGTCCAATCCATTGTCCGATGGGCGGACGTGCCGCGGGACGGGGAAGGGGCGGGCGCCCCGGTGGACGCCCGCCCCTCGTACCGCCGGGGGTGTTACGGGGTGACGCTGCCGATCAGGACGCTGCCGGTGCCCGCGACGGTGCCGCGCGCGTTGACCAGCTGGACCTGGCCGAAGAACTGGCGTCCCTCGGGGGCCGGAGCGCCCACGACGACCTCGGCCGCGACCCGGGCGCTCGCGCCGTGCGCGAGCGGGTGGGTCCTGGCCTCGTCCACCTTCACGGAGCCGAGCGCCGCGGAGTAGTAGACGTCCTTGTAGTCGTAGGTGGTGCCGCCCTCGGCGTGGACCGCGTAGCCGTCGATGACGACGGTGTACGTGCCGGCCGCCGGCTTGACGAGCGAGACGGACTCCTCCGAGTCGCCGTCCGCGGACTGGGCGACCTGCTTGCCGCCCAGCAGCACGGTCAGGTCGAGGTCGGCGGCCTTGTCGGAGGTGTTGCCGATCCCGATGTCGAGGCGCTCGACGCCCTCACCGATGGTGACGGTCTTCGTCTGCTGCTCGTGGTGCTGGATGGTCGGGGTCTCGACCTTGGCCGAGCCCAGCGAGCCGCCCTTCAGCTTGCCGTCGATGCCGGCGAAGGAGTTGGTGACGGTCCACTCGACGGCGGACGGGGTGCCGACCTTCGCCTCGGCGACCGTCTGGACGGCCGGGTCGAAGGACGCGCCGAGCACGGTGACGCCGAGCTTGTACGGGTTGTCCAGGTCCGGCGAGGTGCGGCGCGCCTCGACCTCGATCTCCCAGACGCCCGGCTGCGGGTTGGTGTAGGAGCGGAGGTCCGGGCGGCAGGTGTTCGCCGGGTTGTAGTGCGGGTAGCAGCCCGTGGTCGCGGTCGGGTCGACCGGGACGCCGTACGGGTGGATGGCGATGAACCGGGTCTGGCTCTTCGCCTTCAGGCCGCCGATCGCCACCTCCAGGGAGGTCGCGTCCTTCGGCACGGTCACGAAGTACGACTTCGTGCTGTTGCGCTGGACCGAGCCGGCGGCGGAGAAGCCGTAGCCGGGGGCGACCAGGTCGCTCGCGACGACCGAGGTGGCCATGATCTGCTTGTCGACGCCCTCGGTGCGCTCGTCGTCGGCCTCCAGGATCACGCTGTGCACGCCGGCGGTGCGCGGGCGGGCCTCCAGCTTGACGGTGACCGGCTTGTTCAGCGGCAGGCGGACCTCGTCGTCGCCGAGGATCCGGAAGGTGCCGTCGTTGTACTTGAGGTCCAGCTCGTGCTCGATGGCACGGTCCGGGCCGCTGGTGCGGGTGACGGTGACGTCGTAGACCTTCTTCTGGCCGACCTTGAGGCCGCCCTCGCGGTCGTACACGCCGGTGCCGGTGCGCGGGGCCGGGAAGATCGCGGTGTCGACCGGGGCCTCGACCTTGTAGGAGTGGGCGGTGGCCCCGTCCTTGATCGAGTCCCAGGCTTCCTCGACGTCCATGAGTCCGGCGCCCTGCTCGTGGGCGCCGACACCCGGGATCCGCTGCGCGGTCGAGGTGAGCGCGGTGCGCAGGGTCAGCGGGGAGAGCTCGATGCCGCGCTGCTTGGCGGCGGAGAGCAGCAGCGCGCTCGCGCCGGCGACCTGCGGGGACGACATCGAGGTGCCGTTCAGCATGCCGTAGCCGGCGGGCAGCGCGTAGCCGGCCTCGGCGACGCCGGAGCCGGCCTGCCAGGTCGGGATGGTGTTCACGGCCGAACCGGGGCCGGTGATCACCGGGGCGGTGCCGCCGTCCTCGCGCGGACCGCGCGAGGAGAACGGGAACATGGCGTAGTTCTTCTCGACGGCCGAGCCGTAGTTGGCGGCCCAGGTCGAGCGGGAGACGGCCGCGCCGACCGAGATGACCTTGTCGGCCAGGCCGGGGTCGCCGATGGTGTTGGTGCCGGGGCCGGAGTTGCCGGCCGAGATCACCAGCTGCACGCCGTACTCGTCGATGAGACGGGTGTAGAGGCGGGCGCGGACGTTGTCGCCGTCGTTGAGCGCGGGCAGGCCGCCGATCGACATGTTGACGATGTCGACGCCGCGGTTGACGACGAGGTCGACCATGCCCTCGGTCAGGGCGGTGTTGGTGCAGCCGCCGGTCCAGGTGCAGGCGCGCGAGGAGACGAGCTTCGCGCCGGGCGCGGCGCCGTTCATCCGGCCGCCGAAGAGGCCCTTGGCGGCGGTGATGCCGGCGACGTGGGTGCCGTGCGAGGACTCGACGACGCCGATGTTGACGAAGTCGCGCTTCTGGCCGACCCAGGGGCCGCCCAGCGGGTCCATCGGGACGTCCTTGCGGATCTCCACGACGAACGGGGTGCGCTCGGCGACCTCGGTGGCCGGGTCGTCGGTGCCGAAGTAGCCGATGCCGTGCCCGTCCTTGAACGGCTTCATCGGCGCGTTGTCCGTGAAGTCGTTGTCCTGGTCGGTGTCGACGCGGACGGTGCCGGCGGCGGGGTCGTACAGCATGCCGAAGACGTCGGTGGTGTCGCCGTCGCGGTTGATGTCACCGGCCGGGTCGCCGCCCGCCGTGACGGACTCGCTGAAGCGGCTCCACTGGTAGGAGCCCTCGGGCGCCTTCCAGGACTGCGTGGCGGCGGTGAACACCGGGCCCGTGACGGGGGTGTTCTGGAGGCGCCAGGTGCCGTCGCCGTCGGCGATCGGGTCGGTGGCGGTGACCCAGTCGACGATCTTGCGCTCGCCGGTGGTGGTCTTCTGGAGGGCCGGGTGGGCCAGGTCGACGCCCGAGTCGAGGATGCCGATGGTCACGCCGCGGCCGTCGGCGCGCGGGTGGTCCTCGACGAAGTCGACGGCGCCCGTCTCGTGGGACGGGTTGTACGGGTTCTCCGCCGGGGTGTACTTCGACGGCGCCGGGTAGGTCCGGCTCACCGTGGTGCCCTCGACGGGGCCGGAGACGCCGGCGTCGGGGCGCGGGTCGTCCAGCTTGATCTCGGCCTGGAGGTCGACCGACTGGACGGCGGAGAGCTTGGTGGCGGCCTGGATCGCGGCCTCGGCCTTGCCGGTCGGCAGGGTGGCGCGGACGTAGCCGAGCTCGTCGTTGCGGTTGCCCACCGAGCCGCCGGGGACGGCGTCGAGCTGGCCGGCGACCTGCTCGGTCGCGCCGGGCGCGGTGGCGACCAGGATGGTGACGTGCGGCTCGCCGGCGGCCTCGGCCTCGGCCAGGCGCTGCGCGTCGGTGGCGCCGAGCTTGTCGGCGGGCTCCGTGGTCTTCACCGGGGGAGTCGTCACCGGGTCGTCGGCGGCGAGGACCGGGGCGGCACCGGCCGCGACGAGCGCGGTCACCAGGCCGGCGGCGGCGGCGATCCGGGCCGCTCGTCTGGTCCCGGTCGAGCGCCCGGGTATGGAGCTCTGCGTTTCGGGGGTGGTCATTTACATCCCTGTTTGTGAAAGAAGAGGGTCCGGAATCCGGTACCGGATGACCGCTCAGCCTTTCGTAAATGACCGGGCTTTGTGGAGAGTTCGCGGAGGGCGGGTTGTGTCCGTGGCGTACATCCGCCACCGCGCGTCCACCGCCAGAGACGACGAACCGCCCTCAACGCGGGCGATTCGACCCCGAGTCGTGGATCACCGCACCTTCGTCCCGGCGCCGGGTGCCGGCGCCGGCCACCGGGGCGGCGATCCCGGTCCCGTCCGCGCCGGGGACCCCCGCGCCCCGGAAGGGCGGGACCACCCGGGCGACGCGATGTTCCTCACACCCGGCCGCCCGGAGACAGTGGCAGGGCCGGTCGCCGCGCCCCGGACGGGAGGGCGGCGCGCCCCTCCGGATCGGCGGCCGGGAGCAAACGGTATACCGTCTGAGGGAGCGGTTCGTCCGCCTCCGGGTCGACAGCGTCGTCGAGACCCCGGCCGCCGGCCCCCCCGCGCCGGTCCGCGCCGCGCACTCCCCGGCCCATCCGACCACCCCCCGAACCCGCACCGCCGCACCACCGCACCTGCCGCCCGCACGCGGACTCCCGATCCACGATCCCGAGGAACCCGTGACCACCAGCACCCCGGCTCCCGAGGCCACCGTGCCCGCGCCGTCCGCGCCCACCGCCCCCGCCCCGCACCCCGCGCCCGCCCCCGTACGCCCCGGGCCGCCGCCCCGCCCGCGCCCGCTCGCGGTCCTCGTCGCCACCGGCGTCAGCACCGCCGCCCTGCTCCTCCTCGTCGCGCTCGGCACCGTCCTGCACCACCCGCTGCTGATCCCGCCGCTCGCCGCGAGCATGGCCCTCGTCGCCGCCTCCCCCGACCTGCCGCTCTCCCAGCCCCGCTCGGTGATCGGCGGCCAGTTCCTCTCCGCGCTCGCCGGCTTCGCCGTCCTCGCGGTCGCGGGACCCGGCCTGTGGAGCGCCGCCGTCGCCGGCGGACTCGCCCTCGGCGTGATGACGCTCGCCCGCGCCCCGCACTCCCCGGCCGCCGCCACCGCCGTGATCGTCGCCCTGGACGCGCCGCGCTTCTGGACCTTCACCGGCCTGCTGCTCGCCTCCTGCGTCCTCCTCGTCGCGGTCGGTCTGCTCGCCGCCCGGGCCGGCCGCCGCCGCTACCCCCTCTACTGGTTCTGACCGGCCCCGCCGCCACCCCCATCGCCTAACCTCGGCCCATGAAACAGGAGTTGAGGGTGGCGGCCTACGCCGTGTGCGTCCGTGACGGAGAGGTCCTCCTCGCCCGCTGGGTCGCCAAGGACGGGACCAGACGCTGGACCCTGCCCGGCGGGGGCATGGACCACGGCGAGGAACCCCTCGCGACCGTCGTCCGCGAGGTCGAGGAGGAGACCGGGTACGCCTCCGAGCCCGTCGCCCTCCTCGGCGTCGACTCCGTCGTACGCGACCGGCTCCCGCGCGTCGGCGCCCCCGGCTCCTGGCAGGGACTCCGCCTCCTCTACGAGGCCCGGATCACCGGCGGCGCCCTCCGCCCCGAGACCGGCGGCTCCACCGACCTCGCGGCCTGGCACCCCCTCGACACCGTGCCCGGCCTCCCCCGGGTCCACCTCGTCGACATCGGCCTCGACCTCTGGCGCGCCCGCCCCCCGCTCGGCCGCTCCCGCCTCAGCGACCCCCGCCGCAACTGACCCCCCACCGCTCTCCCGGCCTCCTTCGCGGGAACGGCCGAAAACGGCTCAACCGTCACGCGGTCGCTCAACCCTCCCGTCCCGCCCCCGGTCCTCCCCGCCGACCGCAGTACCGGATCACCAGGGACACAGGGGAACGCCATGACCGCCACCCGCACCACCCGCACCGTCGTCGCCGCGGCCCTCGCCGCCGGCCTCACCGTCACCGCGCTCGCCGCCCCCGCCCTCGCCGCGAACCCTGCGGCGGCCCCCGCCCCCGTGAAGAAGGACCACACGGCGACCCAGGCTGCACTCGACGCCAACGCCGCCGCCGGCGTCCCCGGGGCCGTCGCCCAGGCCCGCGTCGACGGCCGCTCCTGGACCGGCACGGCCGGCGACCGCGGCGGCGACGACCGCTACCGCGTCGGCTCCATCACCAAGACCTTCGTCGCCACCGTCCTCCTCCAGCTCCAGGCCGAGGGCCGCCTCGACCTCGACGACACGGTCGAGAAGTGGCTCCCCGGCCTCGTCCGCGGCAACGGCCACGACGGGCGGAAGATCACCGTCCGCCAGCTCCTCAACCACACCAGCGGCGTCTACAGCTACACCGAGGACCCCGGCTTCCAGCAGAAGGTCTTCGGCGCCGGCTTCCTGGAGCACCGCTACGACACCTGGAAGCCGCGCGACCTCGTCGCCGTCGCCACCGGTCACGCCCCCGAGTTCGCCCCCGGCACCTCCTGGAGCTACTCCAACACCAACTTCGTCCTGGCCGGCCTCGTCATCGAGGAGGTCACCGGCCGCCCCTACGGCAAGGCCGTCGAGAACCGGATCATCAAGCCCCTCAAGCTCCGCGCCACCAGCGTCCCCGGCACCCGGGTGAACCTCCCGCGGCCCAGCAGCCGCGCCTACTCCACCCTCGGCCCCGACGCGTCCGCCCCCGTCCACGACGTCACCGCGCTCAACCCCTCCCTCGCCCATGCCGCCGGCGAGATGATCTCCGACTCGGCCGACCTCCAGACCTTCTACCGCGCCCTGCTCAAGGGCCGGCTCCTCCCCAAGGCCGAGCTGCGCGAACTCACCACCACCGTGCCGGTCTCGGCCGAGTACCCCGACTTCCGTTACGGCCTCGGCATCTCCTGGCAGAAGCTGAGCTGCGGCACCGAGATCTGGGGCCACGGCGGCGGCATCCACGGCTCGAACTCGGAGGCGTACACCACCCGCGACGGCCGGCACACCCTCGCCGCCAACATCAACGCCGACTGGACCGGCGACACCCAGGCCGTCATCGACGCCGAGTTCTGCGGCACGGTCCCGGCGAAGAAGTAGCGCTCACCGGGGCAGGACGACGACATAGGCGGCGGGCTGCCGCTCCGACGCGGCCATCAGCGCCGTGCGGACCACGGTGGCCTGCTGGTCCATGGCCTCCCGCAGCTTGCGGGGGGTCAGGTGGACCACCGTGATCCCCAGCCGCTCCAGGTGCTCCCGCTTGCGGGTGTACTCGGACCACAGGGCGTCCTCGTCCTGCCGGGGCGCCCGGGTGTCCAGCTCCACCGCCACCGCCTGGTCCGGCCAGTAGGCGTCCACCCCGCCCAGGTGCGGGCCGCCCGGCAGCCGCAGGTCCACGTTCCACAGCGGGTCCGGCAGCGCGAAGTCCCGCACCATCTCGTACAGCCGCTCCTCCGACAGCGCCCGCCCCTCCACGAGCAGCGAGTCCACCGCGTCCACCACGTGCGGCCGGGTCAGCAGCCGCGCCCGGCTCAACTCGCGGACCAGCAGCGGCGGTTCGCAGTGCCCGCCGCGCACGGCCTCGGTCAGCAGACGGCGGACGGTCTCGGCGTCCTGGAGCCCCGAGACGGCGTCCGCGACCGCCCGCGCGACCGGCGCCACCGGCAGCCCGGTCAGCTCCACCGGCTCCGGCGACTCCGGCGTCCGCACCACCCGCGCGAAACCGGTCGAGCGCAGCCGCCGGGTCCGCCCCACCAGCACGTCGATCCGCTCCAGGGCGGTCAGCGGGGGAGCGGAGGAGAAGCCGTGCAGGGCGAGCGCGGCGAGCCCGGTGATCATCGCGCCCGGGCCGTGCAGCGGCGCCTCGCCGTCCCGGCGGGCGTACAGCAGCGCGGCCCGCAGCCGGTCGTCGCTCGTCGGCGCCCCGGCGTGGAGCAGGAAGACGCCCGGCAGCAGCTGCTGCCAGTCGCCGCCGGCCGCGGCCCGCCCGGCGACCTCCGCGGCGGGCACGCCCATGGCCCGCAACTGGGCGGTGGACGCCAGGCGTTGGGTGCGGCCCGCGGGGGAGGAGAGGGGGCGGGGGGTGATGGGGGTGTTCTGGTTCATGCCGGGGGTCTTCCGCTCCCCGGTCCGGTCCTAACGGCCTGTTACAAGGCGGTGGCCGAATCAGCACAAGACGGCGCTAAAGTACGCACGTTCGACTGCCGAGAAGGGCCGCGCGCACCGGCGCCACCCGCCGGAGCGGGGCCCGGGCGTGCGGGCCCCGCTCCGATCGCCGGTCAGTCCTCCAGCGCGTCGCACTCCTGCGCCCGCAGCGCGCGGGCCAGGTCGTCGCGGGCCTCCAGGACGAGCCGCCGGAGCGCCGGAGCCGCGTCCGCGTGCTCCGCCAGCCAGGCGTCGGTCGCCGCCAGGGTCTCCGGACGGTCCTGGAGCGCCGGGTAGAGCCCCCGCACCACGTCCATGCCGATCTGGATCGACCGCTCGGCCCAGATCCGCTCGATCACCGCGAAGTACTTCTCCGCGTACGGGGCGGTCAGTTCGCGCTGCGACGGCTGCGCGAACCCGGCGATCACCGCGCCGGCCAGCGCGTTCGACAGCGCGTCCGACTCGACGACCTGCGCCCACGCCTGCGCCTTGACCGCGGCCGACGGCCGGGCGGCGAGGAGCCGCACCTGGTGGCGCTTGCCGCTCGCGGTGTCGTCGCGGGCCAGCTCCTCGCCGATCCGCGTCTCGTCGGCCCGGCCCACCTCGGCGAGCGTCGAGAGCAGCGCCCAGCGCAGCTCCTGGTCGACGTCGAGGCCGTCGATCCGGGCGGTGCCGGCCAGCAGCCCCTCCAGGAGCTGGAGGTCGGCGTCCGAGGAGGCGGTCGCGGCGAAGAAGCGGGCCCAGGTCAGCTGGTGCTCGCTGCCCGGCTCGGCGAGCCGCAGCTCGCGCAGCCCGCCCTCGGCGAGCAGCCGGCCGCCCTCCGCGCGCCACACCGGCGAGGCGTAGTGGGTGACGGCGGTCCGCGCCCAGGCGTGCAGCATCTGGAGGACGCCGATGTCGGTCTCGCGGCCCGCGAAGGCGAGCACGGCGGCGACGAAGTCGCGGGCCGGCACGATCCCGTCCCGGGTCAGGTTCCACAGCGCCGACCAGCACAGGGCGCGCGCCAGCGGGTCGGTGATGTCGCCGAGGTGGTCGCGGAGGGTGTCGAGGGAGCCCTCGTCGAAGCGGATCTTGCAGTAGGTGAGGTCGTCGTCGTTGACCAGGACGAGCGCCGGACGCTCGCTGCCCGCCAGTCCGTCGACGACGGTCCGGACCCCGGCGACGTCGGTCTCCACGCGCGCGTACCGGACGAGTTCGCCGTCGGACAGCCGGTAGAGGCCGACCGCGACCCGGTGCGGGCGCAGCTCGTCGCCCTCCTGGAGGACGGCGAGCTCGGTGATCCGGCCCTCGGCGTCGTAGGTGAGCTCGGGGGCGAGCACGTTGACGCCGGAGGTCTGGAGCCAGGACTTCGACCAGCTCCGCATGTCCCGGCCGGAGGTCTCCTCCAGGACGGCGAGCAGGTCGGCGAGGCGGGTGTTGCCGTACGCGTGGCGCTTGAAGTAGCGGCGCGCGCCCTCCAGGAAGGCGTCCCGGCCCACGTAGGCGACGAGCTGCTTGAGGACCGAGGCGCCCTTGGCGTACGTGATGCCGTCGAAGTTCAGCTTGGCGTCCTCCAGGTCACGGATGTCGGCCGTGATCGGGTGGGTGGACGGCAGCTGGTCGGCCCGGTAGGCCCACGCCTTGCGGTTGTTGGCGAAGGTGACCCAGCTGTCGGTGAAGCGGGTGGCCTCGGCGAGCGAGAAGGAGCCCATGAAGTCGGCGAACGACTCCTTCAGCCACAGGTCGTCCCACCAGACCATGGTGACGAGGTCGCCGAACCACATGTGGGCCATCTCGTGCAGGATCGTGTTGGCGCGCCGCTCGTAGGCCGCCCGGGTGACCTTGCCCCGGTAGATGTACTCCTCGGTGAAGGTGACCATGCCGGGGTTCTCCATGGCGCCGAGGTTGTACTCGGGCACGAACGCCTGGTCGTACTTGCCGAAGGGGTACGGGTAGTCGAAGGTGTCGTGGAAGAAGTCGAAGCCCTGCTTGGTGACGAGGAAGACGTCGTCCGCGTCGAAGTGCTTCGCGAGCCCCTTGCGGCACATCGCGCCGAGCGGGATCTCGACGTCGCCGCGCCGGTAGGTGTCGGTGACGTAGTGGTAGGGACCGGCCACCACGCAGGTGATGTACGTGGAGATCGGCGCCGTCTCGGCGAACCGCCACACGCCGTCGGCGTCCCGCTCGCCGGCGCCGTTGCTCCACACGTTCCAGCCGTCGGGCGCGGTGACCTCGAAGCGGTACGGGGCCTTGAGGTCGGGCTGCTCGAAGTTGGCGTAGACCCGGCGGGCGTCGGCCGGCTCGTACTGGGTGTACAGGTACACCTCGCCGTCCTCGGGGTCGACGAAGCGGTGCATGCCCTCGCCGGTGCGGCTGTAGGCGCACTGCGCGTCGACGACCAGCACGTTGTCGTCGGCGAGCCCGTCCAGCGCGATCCGGGTGCCGTCGAAGACGGCCGCGGGGTCGAGCGCCCGCCCGTTGAGGGTGACGGCGTTCACCGACGGCGCGACCAGGTCGGCGAAGGTGGCGTCGCCCTCGCCCGTGCGGCGGAAGCGGATCGTCGTCACCGAGCGGAAGGTGCGTACCGCCTCCGTGGACTCGCCGACCGCCGAGCGCAGGTCGAGGGCGACCTCGTAGCCGTCGACGGACAGCAGGGCCGCCCGCTCGTGGGCCTCGTCGCGGGACAGGTTCTCACCGGGCACGGTCACTCCTTCGTGGCGTGTTCGAAACAGCACCGATCCTCCCATGCGCACCTTTCACGGGGCGCACGGGAATGCCGACACGGGCGCGTGGTGTTGCGAGAGGTCGGCGCCATCCGCCCCGTCCGTCCGCATGCGAGGAGTGACATGTCCGAGAGCAGGACCACCGCCGAGTTCTTCTTCGACCCGCTGTGCCCCTGGGCGTGGATGACCTCCCGGTGGATGGTGGAGGTGGAGAAGGTCCGGCCCGTGGACGTGCGCTGGAAGGTGATGAGCCTCGCCGTCCTGAACGAGAACCGGCTGGACGAGCTCCCCGACGAGTACCGCGAGATGCTGGAGACCAGGGCGTGGGGCCCGGTCCGCGTCGTCATAGCGGCCCGGCAGCTGCACGGCGACGAGGTCGTCGGCAAGCTCTACACGGCGCTCGGCACCCGCTTCCACAACGACGGCGAGGGCCCCACCCGCGAGGCCATGGCCGGCGCCCTGCGGGACGTCGGCCTCCCGGAGGACCTGGTGGAGTACGCCGACAAGGACACGTACGACGCCGAGCTGCGCGCCTCCCACGCGGAGGGCATCGAGAAGGTCGGCCAGGACGTCGGCACCCCGGTGATCGCGGTCCCCGGCCCGGACGGCGACGAGGTCGCCTTCTTCGGTCCGGTCGTCACGCCGACCCCGCGCGGCGACGCCGCCGCCCGGCTGTGGGACGGCACGCTCCTCGTCGCCTCCACCCCGGGCTTCTACGAGATCAAGCGCACCCGCACGGCGGCGCCCAGCTTCGAGTAGCCCCCGGCGCATGGAAGAACCCCCGCGATTCACGTCATCGCGGGGGTTCTTCTTTCATCCGCCTGCGAGTGAAGGTTGAGAAGACGATCACGAGCAGGACGAGCGGGGGGCCGCCGGACGGGGCGGCCGGAGGGTCAGAACGAGATCAGCGGCACGCTGGCCTTGGCGGCCTGGTAGCGCTTGTTCACGTCCTGCCAGTTGACGACCTGCCACATGGCGTCGATGAAGTCGACCTTCTGGTTCTTGTACTGGAGGTAGAAGGCGTGCTCCCAGGCGTCGAAGACGAGGACCGGGATGGAGCCCTGGCCGACGTTGCCCTGGTGGTCGTAGACCTGCTCGACGATGAGGCGGCCGCTGACCGGCTCGTAGGCGAGGACGCCCCAGCCGGAGCCCTGGGTGGTCGCCGACGCCTTGGTCAGCTGGGTCTTGAACTTGGCGAAGGAGCCGAAGGACTCGGTGATCGCGTCCGCGAGCTCGCCCACGCCGTCGGCCGCGAGCGGCTCGCCGCCGCCGTCGCCGGCCTTCGGGCTGGCCATGTTGTTCCAGTAGATGGAGTGGAGGATGTGGCCGGAGAGGTGGAAGGCCAGGTTCTTCTCCAGGCCGTTGATGGAGCCCCACTGCTCCTTGTCGCGGGCCTCCTCCAGCTGCTCCAGGGTGTCGTTCGCGCCCTTGACGTAAGCGGCGTGGTGCTTGTCGTGGTGCAGCTCGATGATCTGCGGGTTGATCACCGGCTCCAGCGCCGCGTAGTCGTACGGCAGCTCCGGAAGTGTGTAGATCGCCATGTGTGCCGAGCCCTTCGACTGACTGGTTATTGCAACCTATATGCAAGTGCAGGCTAACAGCACCTGCACACCTTGTTGATCAGCCCTTGGTCCTAGTCCCGTCGCCCCCCGCCGTCTGCTTCCGCGCGCTCCGCCGAACGGCGTAGTCCGCCCTGTCCCGGGCCGTCCAAGATCCATAACGTGCGGGCATGAAGCTCCCCCTGAGATTCGCCGCCGCCGGTGTCCTCGTCGCCCTGCTCGCCGGCTCCGCGCAGGCCGCCGGCCCCTGGCGGCAGGTCGGCGCCGACGCCCGCGGCGGCGTCAGCGGCCTCGCCCACGAGGCCGCCGGCACCGCCCTCGTCGTCCACGACAACAAGCGCTCCGGGCAGCGGCGCCTCTCCCGGCTCGCGTACGGCACGGACCCCGTGACCGTCACCCCGCTGGTCTGGGACGGCGCCGAACCCGTCGACCTGGAGGCGATCGAGGCGATCCCGGGCATGCCGGGGGAGTACCTCGCCGTCGCCGCGCGCGGCATCGTCTACCGCCTGAAGGCCGACGGCACCACCGCCACGGTCGTCGAGTACACCCCGCTGCCCGCGATCGGCCCCGGCGACGACGTCGAGGGCTTCGCGCTCGTCGCCCGCGACGGGCGGTACGCCGCCCTCTGGGCGGACCGCGGCGAGGGCCCGGACCGGCCCGCCACGCTCTACTCCGCCCCGCTGGCCTTCGCCGCGTGGGGCGAGCCGCGGTTCGGCGCCGTCACCCGGCGCGCCTTCACCGCCCCGCACCCCGCGGGCGCCGGGACCCGCCACATCTCCGACATCACCGTCACCGACTCCGGCCGGATCCTGGTCGGCTCGGCGTCGGACGCCGGCGACGACGGCCCCTTCGGCTCCGCCGTGACCGACGCCGGGCAGGTGGTCCTGACCTCCACCGGCGGGGTACGGATCGCCCTCACCGCGCGCCCGGTCCCGCTCGGCACCTTCCCCGGCCACAAGGTCGAGGCCGTCGAGTGCCTGCCCGGCGGGGACGCCCTCCTCGGCACCGACGACGAGAACCTGGGCGGACACGTCCGCACGGCCCCCTACTGCGGGGCCTGACCCCGGACACGCGGACGCCCCGCCGGGCGGCAGGCCCGGCGGGGCGTCGTGACGGGGGAGCGTACGGGGGCGGGCCGGACCTCCTCGGCCGCCGCGGGGTCGGACCTCCTCGGCCGCCGCGGGTCAGACCTCCTCGGCCGCCGCCCCGCGCGCCTTCTGGAGGCCGAAGCCGACCGCCGCGAGGACCAGCGTCAGCGCGCCCGTCGCGTACAGCTGCACCCGGGTGCCCTCCTCGCGGGCCATCAGGAAGAAGATGGCCGCCATGCCGGCGAGCGCCACCCAGGTCAGCACCGGGAACGCCCACATCCGCACGACCAGCTTCTCGGGCGCCTCGCGCTCGGTGCGGCGGCGCAGCACCAGCTGCGAGGCGGCGATGAAGAACCAGACGACGAGGATGATCGCGCCGATCGTGTTGAGCAGCCAGACGAACGCCCTGTCCGGCGACGCGTAGCTCAGCTCCACGCAGGCGAAGCCGATCGCGCAGGAGGCGAGCACCGCCGTGCGCGGCACGCCGCCGAAGGTGCGGCCGAGCGCCTTCGGGCCCTGGCCGCGGGCGACAAGGGAGCGGGCCATGCGGGAGGCGCCGTAGATGTTGGCGTTCATCGCCGAGAGCAGGGCGACCAGGACGACCACGTTCATGATCTGGCCGGCCGCCGGGATGCCCAGGTGGTCGAGGGTGGCGACGTACGGGCCCTTCTCGACGACCGCCTTGTCGTCCCAGGGGACGAGGGTGACGATGACCGCCATGGAGCCGATGTAGAAGAGCGCGATGCGCCACATCGCCGTACGGACCGCCTTGGCGACGCCCTGCACCGGGTGCTCGGACTCGGCCGCGGCGATGGTGACCGTCTCCAGGCCGCCGTACGCGAAGACGGAGGCGAGCAGGCCGACGATCAGGCCCTCGGAGCCGTGGGGGAAGAAGCCGCCGTCACCGGTGAGGTTGGTGGTGCCGGGCGCCTCGGTGCCGGGCAGGGCGCCCACGATGGCGAGGACGCCGATGCCGAGGAAGAGGACGATCGCGCCGACCTTCAGCGCGGCGAACCAGAACTCGAACTCGCCGAAGTTCTTCACCGCCGCCAGGTTGGTGCCGCAGAAGACCAGCATGAAGAGCGCGACCCAGGCCCACTCGGGGGTGCCGGGGAACCAGCCCGTCATGATCTTCGCGGCGCCGATGCCCTCCAGGCCGACGGCCACGCAGAGCAGGAACCAGAAGGCCCAGCCCGCGGTGAAGCCGGCCCACGGGCCGAAGGCGCGCTCGGCGTGGACGGAGAAGGAGCCGGAGGCGGGGTTGGCCGCCGACATCTCGCCGAGCATCCGCATCACCAGCATGACGAGCACGCCGGAGATCGCGTAGGCGACGACGATCGAGGGTCCGGCGGCGGCGATGCCGGCGCCGGAGCCGACGAAGAGGCCGGCGCCGATGACGCCGCCGAGGGCGATCATCGACAGATGGCGCTGCTTGAGGCCGTGGGAGAGGCCCTCGGCGGGCGCGGCGGAGCCGTCCTGGCGGTCGGCCCGCGCGGGCGCGGTGGTCCGAGACATGGGCAACCCTGTTCATAGGCTGAGACGGGGAGGGAAGCCCACAGTCTGGGTGCCCGCACCGCTCAGAGGGAACGGGTGTCCGCTATACGGTCACGAGCTTCACACAAGGTGAAGATCTAGTTCCGTTTCGTCGCGGACGTGCCGGAATCCCCGGATCCGCCCCGGGCCGTACCCCGTGACGCCCGCACCTCGCGCAGCCACGCCACCAGCAGCACGGCCGCCGTGGCCCCCGCCGACCACAGCACCTGCGGCCGCGCCCCGTCGTCGGTCAGCATCAGCACCAGCACCGCGCCCATCGCCGCCAGCGCCGTCCACGTCAGCCACGGGAACGCCCACATCCGCAGCGTCAGCGTCTCCGGGGCCTCCCGCTCGATCCGCGGCCGCAGCCGCAGCTGCGACACCGCGATCAGCGCCCACACGAACAGCAGCACCGCGCCGACCGCGTTGAGCATGTAGAGGAAGACCGAATCCGGCCACTTCAGATTGAGCAGCACCGAGACGAACCCGAAGGCCACCGAGGCGAGCACCGCCCGGCGCGGCACCCCGCCGCCCGACACCCGCAGCAGCCCCTTCGGAGCCTCGCCCCGCTCCGCCAGCGAGAAGACCATCCGCGAGGAGCCGTACAGATTGGCGTTGAGCGCCGACAGCAGCGCCACGAAGACCACCACGTTCATGATCTGGCCCGCGCCCGGCACCCCGATCGTGTCGAGCACCGCCACGTACGGCGACTCGCCCGGCACCATCGACGTCCACGGCAGCAGGGTCACGATCACCAGCATCGAGCCCACGTAGAAGAGGAGGATCCGCCACACGGCGCTGCGCACCGCCCGCGCCACGTTCCGCGCCGGGTCCTCCGACTCGGCCGCCGCGATGGTGACGACCTCCAGACCGCCGAAGGCGAACACCACGGCGAGCACCCCGGAGACGACCCCGGACCAGCCGTTGGGCAGGAAGCCGCCCTGCCCGGTCAGGTTGGCGAGCCCCACCGGGTCCGTGTCCGGCAGCAGGCCGAGGATCGCCAGCGTGCCGAGGATCAGGAAGAGGACGATCGCGCCGACCTTCAGCGCGGCGAACCAGAACTCGAACTCGCCGAAGTTCTTCACCGCCGCCAGGTTCGCCGCCGTGAAGACCACCATGAAGAGCAGCACCCAGCCCCACTGCGGGACCCCGGGCACCCAGCCGTGCGCGATCCGCGCCGCGCCCGTCGCCTCCACCGCGAGCACGACGACCAGCAGGAACCAGTACAGCCAGCCCACCGAGAAGCCGGCCCAGCGGCCGAGGGCACGCTCCGCGTGCACCGAGAACGCCCCGGACGCCGGCATGGCCGCCGACATCTCGCCCAGCATCCGCATCACCAGCATCGCGAGCGCGCCCGCGATCAGGTACGAGAGGACGATGCCGGGTCCGGCGACCGCGATGCCCGCGCCCGAGCCGACGAAGAGGCCGGCGCCGATGACCCCGCCGAGCCCGAGCATCGTCAGGTGACGCTGCTTCAGGCCGTGGGAGAGGGGCTCGGGTTCGGCGAGGGAGCGGGGCGGTGCGTCGTCGCGCATGGTGGGGGACTCGCGCTCTGGGAGGAGGGGAACTTTATGGAGACCCCACAGTGTCTCCGCTGACCACCCTCTGGCGCAAAAGGGGTGCCACGTGCCGACTCGCCAGTGACAAGCGTCACGTGGCGCCGGGCGTCTCGACCGCCCTTTGTCGGAACCCCATGAAGCCCTGGCCCGAGGCTTTGTCGGCGGCTGACGGTGATCGAGCGTTCACTCCTGGCATAGCGTCAACCTGTCCCGACCTCCTCACCCTCGCGGAGTACCGATGAGTAGCACCGCCGCCGCCCCCGTCCGCACCCTCCGTACGGGCACCGTCCTGGCCGATCTCCTGCCCGCGAGCCGCGTCCGCGACGTCGCGCTCGTCGCCGGCGGCGCGGCCCTCACCGGCCTGGCCGCGCAGATCGCGCTCCCGGTCCCCGGCTCCCCGGTCCCGGTCTCCGGCCAGACCTTCGCCGCCCTGCTCGTCGGCACCGCCCTCGGCGCCCGCCGAGGCTTCCTCTCCCTCGCCCTCTACGCCGTCGTCGGCATGGCGGGCGTCCCGTGGTTCGCCGAGGGCGCCTCGGGCTACGCGATGCCGTCCTTCGGCTACATCCTCGGCATGATGCTGGCCGCCACCGTCGTCGGCGCCCTCGCCCGCCGCGGCGCCGACCGCTCGGTCCCGCGCACCGCCGGCGCCATGGTCCTCGGCTCCGCGATCATCTACGCGGTCGGCGTGCCGTACCTGGCCCTCGCCACCGGCATGAGCCTCGGCCAGGCGGTCGCCTCCGGCCTGACCCCCTTCCTCATCGGCGACGCCCTCAAGGCCGCGCTCGCCATGGGCGCCCTCCCGGCCGCCTGGAAGCTCGTCGGCCGCAAGGGCTGACCGTCCGCCGCGCTCTTCGCGGTCCGCCACACACGCCGGAGCCCGGCCCGCCCCTCTCGGGCGGGCCGGGCTCCGGCGTACGGCGTGCGGGCGGTGCCCGGTGGGAGCTAGACCGAGGCGGTCGGCTTCCGGCGCTGCAGGCGCTCCTTCGCCAGGCCCACCGCGACCACGAGCGCCGCGACCAGGGTGGAGAGGAGCACGATCTCGCGGTTGGCGTCGTCGAAGAACATGTAGCCGATCACGAACATGATCAGGCCGGCCGTGGCCCAGGTCAGGTACGGGAACAGCCACATCTTGACGGTCAGCTTCTCCGGCGACTCGCGGAGCAGGATCCCGCGCATCCGCAGCTGGGTGAAGCAGATCACCAGCCACACGAAGAGCGCGATCGCGCCCGAGGAGTTCAGCAGGAAGTTGAAGACCGTGTCCTTGAACGCGTAGTTGAAGTAGACGGCGACGAAGCCGAAGACCACCGAGCTCAGGATCGCGACGGTCGGCACGCCCTTGGCGTTGACCCTGGCGAAGGACTTCGGGGCGTCCCCGCGCTCACCGAGCGAGAAGGCCATCCGGGAGGCGGTGTACAGGCCCGAGTTCAGGCAGGACAGCACGGCGGTCAGGACGATGACCTCCATGATCGTGCCCGCGTTCGCGATGCCGATCGAGTCCAGGGCGGCGACGTACGAGCCCTTCTCGGTGATCGACTTGTCGTTCCACGGCAGCAGGGTCAGCACCACGAAGATGGAACCCAGGTAGAAGATGCCGATCCGCCAGATCACGGAGTTGGTCGCCTTGGTCACCGCGCGGCGCGGGTCCTCGGACTCGCCGGCCGCCAGCGTGACGATCTCGCTGCCCATGAAGGAGAAGACGACCATCAGCACACCGGTCAGCACCGCGCCGTAGCCGTTGGGGAAGAAGCCCCCGGTGTCGGTCAGGTGCGCGAAGCCCGCCCCCGGGTTGTCGGAGCCCGGCAGCACGCCGAAGACGGCCAGCAGGCCGATCACGACGAAGGCGCCGATCGCCACCACCTTGATGCCGGCGAACCAGAACTCGAACTCGCCGTAGGAGGCGACCGAACCCAGGTTGGTGGCCGTGAGGAGCGCCGTCACGATCAGCGCCCACGCCCACTGGGGTACGGCCGGAATCCAGTTCTCCAGGATCACCGCGCCCGCGGTGGCCTCCACGGCGAGCACCACGACCCAGAAGAACCAGTACAGCCAGCCGATGGAGAAACCGGCCCAGCGGCCGAGCGCCTGGTCGGCGTAGGCGGAGAAGGAGCCGGAGTTCGGCCGGGCCGCGGCCATCTCGCCGAGCATCCGCATCACGAAGACGACCATCGCGCCGACGAGGGCGTACGAGATCAGGATCGCGGGGCCCGCCTTGGCGATGCCGCCGCCGGAGCCGACGAAGAGGCCGGCGCCGATGACACCGCCGATCGCGATCATCGACAGGTGGCGGTTCTTGAGACCGGCCTTGAGGCCGTCGGAGGGCGGGGTCTGACCGGGGTCACCGGTGCCGCTGCCTTCCTTGACGAGGGTCGGCTGCGTGTTCATGAACGCTTCCTTCGAATCCGGGGGTGGCTCGGGTCACGAGCCTGAGATATGAAACCTGGCGACGGGCCGGTACGGAAGAGCTAATTCCGGATCGTGATTCGAGCCACGTACAGGACAAAAGGTCCGGACCAGCCCGGGACGGAGGTCCATGACCCGCCGGGACCAAGGTCCCGACCCCGCTGACGCCTGCCCCGTCCCGGCCGTGCCACACTCGAAGCCATGCGCGTCTACATCGGTTCCGACCACGCCGGCTACGAACTCAAGACCCACCTCGTGGAGTGGCTCACCGCCCAGGGCCACGAGCCCGTCGACTGCGGCCCCCACATCTACGACGCCCTCGACGACTACCCGCCGTTCTGCCTCCGCGCCGCCGAGAAGACGGCCGCCGACGCCGGCAGCCTCGGCATCGTCATCGGCGGCTCCGGCAACGGCGAGCAGATCGCCGCCAACAAGGTCAAGGGCGTCCGTGCCGCCCTCGCCTGGAGCGAGCAGACCGCCGCCCTCGGCCGCGAGCACAACAACGCCAACGTCGTCGCCGTCGGCGCCCGCATGCACAGCGAGGAGGAGGCGACCAAGTTCGTCGAGATCTTCCTCGCCACCCCGTACTCCGGTGACGAGCGCCACACCCGCCGCATCGAGATGCTCAGCGCGTACGAGACCACCGGCGAGCTCCCCCCGATCCCGGCCCACCACCCGCAGGAGCCCACCGCCTGATGCCCGAAGGGCACACCATCCACCGGCTGGCCGCCGACCACCGCGAGCGGTTCGGCGGCCGGCCCGTGCGCGTCTCCAGCCCCCAGGGCAAGTTCTCCGACTCCGCCGCCCTCCTCGACGGCGCCACCCTGGAGACCACCGAGGCGCACGGCAAGCACCTCTTCCTCGGCTTCCCCCGCGACGAGTGGATCCACATCCACCTGGGCCTCTTCGGCAAGGTCGCCTTCGGCGACGCCCCCGCGCCCCCGCCGGCCGACACCGTCCGCCTCCGCCTCGCCAACCCCGAGGCGTACGTCGACCTCCGCGGCCCCACCACCTGCGCGCTCATCACCGACGCGGAGAAGGCGGCGATACACGCCCGGCTCGGCCCCGACCCCCTCCGCCCGGCCGACGACCCCGACCGCGCCTGGGCCCGCGTCGCGAAGTCCCGCACCACCATCGCCGCCCTGCTGATGGACCAGAAGATCATCGCCGGCGTCGGCAACGTCTACCGCGCCGAGGTCCTCTTCCGCCACGGCATCGACCCCTACCGCGCCGGCAAGGACCTCACCGCGGGGGAGTGGACCGCGATCTGGGACGACCTGAAGGCCCTCATGCGCGAAGGCGTCCGGCTCAACCGGATCGACACCGTCCGCCCCGAGCACACCCCCGAGGCGATGAACCGCCCGCCCCGCGTCGACGACCACGGCGGCGAGGTCTACGTCTACCGGCGCGCGCACCTGCCCTGCCACCTCTGCGGCACCGGGATCAGAGTCGCCGACCTGGCCGCCAGAAACCTCTTCTGGTGCCCCACCTGCCAGCGACGCTGACCCCCGCCCTCAGAACCCGTGCGGCAGCCAGGGAGCGACCTCCGACCCGAACGCCGCCGACGCCTCCGCGAGCGCGCCGTCCCGCAGCTCGCCGACCCGCCCCGCCGCGGCCAGCGCGGCCAGCGCCGTACCGCCCAGATAGGCCGCGCCCAACTCCCGCACGGACAGCGCGATATCGGCGGCGTCCGAGGTCCTGGCGCACGACGCGCCCTTCGCGTCCCCGGTGAGCCGCCAACGGCCCGCGTTCCACGGACAGAACGCGTCCTCGACCTCGAACACCACGTCCACCGGCGTCCGGTACGTCCGCGCCTCCAGCGCCGCGCCCACGTCCACCAGCCGGACGAACAGCCCCTCCCGCGCCACCGGTTCGCACCGCCGCACGTCCGAGACCAGGTGCTGCCAGGCCGCGTCCACGGGCGAACTGTCCACCCGCACCTTCGCCGTCAGGTCCACCGAGCACAGGAACCGCCACAGCGCCGCCTCCGCGGCCCCGTCCAGCGCCAGCAGCTCGTGCACGTTCACCGAACCGTCCGCACCGCCCCAGGTCCACTCCGGCTTGATCGCGTAATAGGCGTACCCGACGACCTCGCCGTCCCGCTCCGCGAGCACGCACAACTTCGGCGAGGCGCCGTTCCGCGAACCCGCCGGGTCCAGGAGCGGCAGCCGCTCCCAGCCGGGCGCCCGCGCCACCATCCCGGGCCTGCGCGGCACCATCCGCGCGTACACCGCCTCCGTCGCCGCCGAGGACTCCGCCGCCGGCACCGTCCGCAGCGCCACCGCGTCCGTCCCGGCCGGCACGTCGAGCCGCACCCGGGTCGTGTCGATCACCGCCCGCCGCGTCCAGCTCGCCGCCGCGTACCCGAACCGCCCGTAGATGACCGGCTCCGAGGCCGTCAGCACCGCCAGCGGCTCACCCAGCGCCCGTACGTCGTCGAGCTGCCGGCGCATCATCGAGGTCAGGATGCCCCGCCGGCGATGCGTTCCGGCCACGCTCACCATCGTGACGCCCGCGGCCGGAACCGCCGCCCCGCCCGGGACGGTCACCCGGAAGGAGAACGCCCCCGCCGTCGCCACCGCCCGGTCCCCGTCCCAGAGCGCCAGCGACCGCTCGCACTCGGTCAGGTCCCGCCACAGCGCCCGCTCCTCGGGCTCCTCGTGGATGCCGCCGAAGGCGAGCTCCAGCGCCGCGAACCAGCGATCCCACTCCGACGGGTCGAGCACCCGCAGTTCAGTCGTCATATGCCATCGATATCAGCGGTCCTCGCCCGAGGCGACCCGATTTCACGCACCTTGTCACCGGGGTACCCCTGCACGGACACAGCCGGGGTGGATAGGGTCCAGGCCAATGGCCCACCACGGAGTGAACACGTACGCGGCCCGGTTGCGCAGGCGCGCCCACCGGGCCCGCGTCGCGCTGCGCCGGACCGGCGTCGACTACTTCCGCGGCGGCGCCTCCGACCGGCTGGCCCTCGCCGGTCTCCTCCTCACCGTCCCCGCCATCGTCTGCGGCACCGTCCTCGACCCCGTCTGGTGCTCTCCGGCCGCCCTCGTCCTGCCGATCGTGGCCGGCGGACTGCTGCTCCGCCCCGCCAGCCTCCTCGGCCTGTACGCGGCGGCCGCCGGCGGCCTGATCGTCGAGTCCGCGATCCTCGGCCCGTACGGCGAGGGACCCGCCCGGGTCACCCCCGGCATCGTCCTGGTGGTCGCCGCCTGCGGCCTCTTCGGCCTGCTCATCGCCCAGTTCCGGGCCCGGGTCGGAGTGCCCTGGCGGCGCGGCGGCACCATGCTCTTCGACCTGCGCGAACGGCTCCGGGTCCAGAGCGCGCTGCCCCGGCTGCCGCGCGGCTGGCACCGCGAGATGGCGCTCCGCCCGGCCGGCGGCCAGTCCTTCTCCGGCGACTTCGTCGTCGCCGCCCGCACCCACGGCGGCCGCACCCTGGAGGTCGTCCTCACCGACGTCTCCGGCAAGGGCATGGACGCCGCCTCCCGCTCCCTGCTGCTCTCCGGCGCCTTCGGCGGCCTGCTCGGCTCGCTCCCCCCGCACGGCTTCCTGCCCGCCGCCAACGGCTACCTGCTCCGGCAGAACTGGGACGAGGGCTTCGCCACCTCCATCCACCTCGTCCTCGACCTGGACTCCGGCGACTACGAACTCTTCTCCGCCGGCCACCTCCCCGCGCTCCAGCTCCACTCCGGCACCGGCCGCTGGGAGGAGAAGGACGGCGACGGGCCCCTCCTCGGCGTCTACGACGGCGCCGAGTTCCACCCGGTCAAGGGCACCCTGCACCCCGGGGACGTCCTGATGCTCTTCACCGACGGCCTCGTCGAGGCCGCCGACCGCGACCTCGCCGAAGGCATCGACCGCCTCACCGGCGAGGCCGACCGCTGCGTCTCCGGCGGCTTCGAGGGCGTCGCCTGGCACCTCATCGAGGCGGTGGCCAAGGACGTCAACGACGACCGCGCCCTCCTCCTCATCTCCCGCCCGGCCTGAACCCTCCGGCGCCGTCCCGCGTCCCACGATTCGTCACCCCCCGCCGAGGGCAAAGGGGTTGGTGGCACGATGGAGGCGCGGGGGTGTCCGGATGCATACCCCGGGCTGGGCAGGGACCGACCGAGGGTGTGATCAGTTGTGGCCATTTCGCTGTCTGTGGTGTTGCTGTTGGCGATCGTCCTCGTGGTGCTGATCCGGGGCGGAAGCCTCAAGGGAGGACCGGCGGTGGTCGCCGTCCTCTTCGGCTTCTTCCTCGCCTCCACGGGCATGGCCGACGACATCCAGCGCTTCCTGGACTCGATAACCCAGACGATCGGCTCCATCAAGTTCTGACGGAGCCGGCGGAGAACGGCGCCGGCCCGGCCCCTCGACGAGGGACCGGGCCGGAGCCGTACACAGAGCGGGCGACGGGAATCGAACCCGCGTAGCTAGTTTGGAAGACCCCGTACGCGGATGTGGTCCCACCTGCGCCTTTGCTGACCTGGGTGCTTGCGGCCACGTCGCCCCCGCTCCCCGTGATTCCCCGTTCAGCGCTGACGGATCGGGCACGCTTGGGGCACGTCGCGACTGCACCTGTCCTCCGAGCAGTGATGGCTCGGAGATTCCGCAAACCAGGTGAAGCGGCTTTGCCGCAGTCATAGCATCTGAGCATGACGTCTGATGCCTCAGCCCCGGAGCGGAACCCCTTCTTCGAAGCTGTGGGCCGCGTGACCGTAGCGGGCGCGCTTCTGGATCTTCATCTTCGTGGGCTGCTGGGCAACATCTCGTTTGAGCCGACGCTCTTGATGTACGCGAATGCCGAAGGAACGGCTCGCCTCATTGAGCTATGTGAGCTGGGCCTTACGGTGGGCACCCTTGCGGGCGAAGACGTCCAGCCCATCAAGGCGTGCCTTGCGCGAGCGCGCGAGTTGAAGGATCAACGCAACAAGATCGTCCACTCGCTCTTCATCAAGACTGGAGAAGGGCCTGAGCTGACGGCCATGAAGCAGATGCGGAAGCAGCTGGGGGCTTCCGGCACTGCGATGACGATCGCCGAGATGGAAGAGACGGCGAGGCAGATCGAAGCCCTCTGTGGCGAGATGTTCGCCGCCGGATGGAATGCGACTTCGGGACGACGTGGTTTGACCCGCATGCCGCATCCGACGCCACACAGTGACCGGGGCGCAGCCGAGGCTCAACCGGGGGAAACTCCGCCAGCTCAGCCCGCTGCTCCCTAACTCCCATCCCGTCTGCCGTCGACCCACACACCGTGGAGCAGGCGCGGTGCCGGGCGTCCAGGTGGAGCGCCCCGCTGGACGAACGACCTGGACGCCCGGTGCCGTGTCTGCTCGGCTCTGCCTGGGTCGACGGCAGACGGGATGGGAGTTCCCCACCGTTACACGCCACCGGCCGGCACCCGCTCGCGGGCCCCTCCCATCCCGGAGCCTGAGCGCCCCCGCCGGAGGCATGTCGGTGACCTGAGGAACCGGTGGCCGTCGGGGCTCGGACTCATGCCTTCGGGCCTATCCCGTCTTGCAGGGGCGGGCGTCGGCGCAGCGGGGGCGGAGCGGGCCGAAGGCAGGAGCGGCGCCCCGAGCGGAGCCGGGAAGCCCGCCCGGCGGAGCGGAGCGCAGCCGGGTGCTTGATGAGGTAGAGAAACCTGTAACAGCGTCTGGTTCGGCTAAGCGTCTGGGGCCACGAAACAGATGGCATCGATGTGCTGCTCGTCACCAAACGAGTGGGAGGCTTCGCCGATCTTGGTCCATCCCAAGCGCTGGTAGAGGCGGATGGCGGCAGTGTCCTTGGTCATGACGTCTAGCACAAGGCGGATTCCGCGTTCCCGAGCCCAGTCCATGGCCGCTCGCATCAGGCGCTCGCCCAAGGCGTGCTTTCGGGCTTCCGTGACAACGAATAGGCGCGCCAGAACGGCTACGTTTCCTTCGGGATCTCCGGACTGCTCGATCCACATGGCCGCTGCTTCTACGCCCTGTGGCCGCATCACCGAGACATGGCCGACGATCCGGCCCTGGACCTCCCCGACCCAGGCGGCAAGAACGTTCTCAGACTGGATCCAGCCCTTCGGGTCGGCCACCCCTTCGACCGGATAGCCGTCTGAAGCGTGCACCTCAACGAGGGCTGACGCCGCCCCCTCCAGGTCTGAGGTGGCGAAGGGGCGTACTGCGATCGTCTCCATGGCGGCTCTCTCACTCGACGGGAAGTTCGTAGAGGAGACCGGTCTGGTCCCCCCGGTGCACGTACCTCGATACTTCGAATGGCACGCCGTTCTGATCGAGGCTTGTGTGGAGAACCTCAAGCACCGGGACGCCGGGCAGGAGGTCAAGCACCGCGGCTTCTTCGGGTGACGGCATGCGAGTGCTGATCTCGTCGCGAACGCGAGTCATGACGTGCCCAAGCTCTTCGAGGCGCCCGTAAATCCCGTCCTTGCCCGACTTGGGCTGCATGAGGAGGGTGCCTTGAGCCTCGTCCCATCGAAGGAAGGTCGAGACGATCTGGACGGGCTCGTCGTCGGCGAAGTAGTGGTTCTCGCGGTGAACCACGCTGGCTTCGTCCGCCGGCACGTTCAGTCGGTCGGCCACGTCGCGGGGAGGGACCTCGCGTTCGATGCTGACCACATCGATCCGGGCTTCTTTCCCCTGGCGCTTGGCTTCGAGCCGGAAGGGGGTCAGGCCCGTCTGGCGGTTCTTGCGGGAGTAGCGGTCACTCCCGAACCGGAATAGCCGTTGAGGCTCGCGCACGAACACTCCGCGCCCGTGCTTGGCGGTTACGAGCCCTTGCTCAGCGAGCAGCCTGATGGCTTCGCGTGCAGTGTTGCGGGCTGCGCCGTACTGCTCTGCCAGTGTGCGCTCGGACGGGAGCTTGTCGCCGGGAGCTAGCTGCCCGGACTCAATGGCCGTGCGTAGATCTTCCGCGATGCGCCTGCTTGCAGGCTGCTGCGGAACTGCTCCGGGCGTAGTCATGCAGCCATCATAGCGACTGGCTTAAGCCAGCGTCTTGACGCGAACTAGGGCTCATGCTCAACTGGCTTAAGCCAGAACTGGCTCAAGCCAGTGAGTCGCGCCGGGGCAGTGCCTACCGCCAAGCAACCACCGCCCCGGCTCCCTCGAAGGGAGCTTCCATGATGCCCGCAACGTTCAAGATCGCGCAGTTCGGTGAGATCTCGATCGCGGACCTGAACAACACCGAGCGCACCATCGCGCTCTACGCCTCGGACATGCCGGCCTCGTACCGGTACCGCAAGGGCGACGGCGCGAAGTTGTGCGCCTGGATCTTCCAGGGTGCGGCCCGGCTGGGGCTGGAGGAGCTGTACCTGGCCGCCGCTTACACCGGCGGCTACCTGGGGCTGTGGGTGGAGGAGCAGAACACGCCGGGCCACGACGCCGCCCACTTCGGCCGATTCCCGGAGCGTAAGCGGTTCGACCAGGCGCAGACCCTGGCCGCCCTGGTCACCTTCACGTACCGGACCAGTGCCGAAGCCATCGAGCGTTCCCGCCACCCGCTGTTCGAGACGGCGTCCGTCGGTGTGGCGGTGGCCGCGTGACGGTCTTCCCCGTCGCCCCGGAGGCCGTGGCAGGTGTCGCGGCCTCTCTGGGCACCGATCCCCTCGCGCTGGCGGATCTCCTGCGGGTGGCGAACACCCCCGGGTTCGAGCGGTGGCGTGAGCAGGTCCGGCGTACGGGTGGCTGCTCGGACCCGATCCACCTGTCCGGCAGCACCGTGACCCGTGACCGCCGTACCGGGGACGTCCTGTACTCGTACTCCACCGTCGATGAGCCGGGGGGCCGGTTACGGGTCGCCTGCGGCAATCGGCGGGCCTCGCGCTGTCCCTCGTGCGCCTGGACCTACGCCGGGGACACTTACCACCTGATCCGCGCCGGGATCACCGGCGACGAACGCAAGAGCGTCCCCGCGGCCGTCCGGGACCATCCCCGGGTCTTCGCGACCCTGACCGCCCCGTCCTTCGGCCTGGTCCACAACCGTCCCGCCTCCGGCCGCTGCCGCTGCGACACCATTCATCCGGAGAACGATCCCGCCCTCGGCACGGCCCTGGACGCGGCCCGCTACGACTACGCGGGCGCGGTGCTGTGGAACAACCACGCCGGACAGCTCTGGCAGCGCTTCACCATCTACCTCCGCCGCGAGATCGCCGCCCGCGCCGGCATCACCCAGGCCGCGCTCAAGGAGTCGTGCCGGGTCTCGTTCGGGAAAGTCGCCGAGTTCCAAAAGCGAGGCGCGATCCACTTCCACGCCGTCGTCCGCCTCGACGGCCCCGACGGACCCGACACCGCCCCACCCCCTTGGGCCTCGGTCACTGTGCTGAACGACGCGATCCGCGCCGCTGCCGCCCGCGTCGCCGTCACCCTCCCCGCCACCGACACCCAGCCCGCCCGGACGCTGCGGTGGGGCACCCAGGTCGACGTCCAGCCCATCGGCGCGCTCGGCCAGGAGGAACTGACCGAACAGGCCGTCGCCGCATACGTCGCCAAGTACGCCACCAAGGCCGCCGAGACCACCGGCACCATCGACCGCCGCATCGGCGAGCTGGCGGAGCTGGCCACCCTCGACATCCCCGCACACACCCGGCGCCTGATCGAAGCCTGCTGGAACCTCGACGCCGAGTTCCCCGGCCGGATGCTGGCCCGCTGGGCCCACATGCTCGGCTTCCGGGGCCACTTCTCCACCAAGTCCCGCGCCTACTCCACCACCCTCGGCGCCCTGCGCCAGACCCGCGCCGACTACCGCGCCGCCCAGGAACGACGCGAACGCGGCCTGCCCGAACCGGACGACGACCCGGAGGGCTCCACCCTCGTGATCGCCCACTGGACCTACGCCGGACACGGCCACACCCCGGGAGAGTCCTGGCTCGCCGCCGGCATCGCCCGAGACATCCGCACCAACCGAGACACCGCACGCGAAGCACGAACCGAACTCGAAGACGCCGAACTGGGGGAGTGGTGACCATGGACCGACTGCTGAGCGTGGGAGAGGTGGCCGAGCTTCTGGGCACCACCGTTCGCTTCCCTCGGCGCCTGATCGAGGAGCGCCGGATCACCTTCGTGAAGGTCGGCCGACACGTCCGCATCCCGGAGAGCGCGGTCACCGCCTTCGTCACGGCCAACACCGTCGAACCGACCCTGCGTCGTCTGCGGAGCGTGGCCTGATGGCGGGAAAGAAGCGAGCGTTCGGCCGTGTTCGCAAACTGCCCTCCGGGCGCTACCAGGCTCGCTACCCGGCCCCCGATGGAATCGACCGCCCGGCACCCCACACATTCCGTACGAAGCGTGAAGCTGACGACTGGTTGGCCGAGCGGCAAGCCGAGCTGCGTGCGGGGGACTGGACCGACCCGGATGCCGCCAGGGTGCCCTTCGGGTCCTATGCCTCGACCTGGATCAAGGAGCGTGGCATCAGTGCCTCGACTGCGGACCTGTACCGATCGCTTCTTCGGAACCACCTTCAACCGACCTTTGGGAACGTCGCGCTTGCAGACATCAGTCCCGCTTCGGTCCGGGCCTGGCGCGTAGCTCGCCTGGAAGCAGGTGCCGGCGCCTCCTCGGTGGCCAAGGCGTACGCGCTCATGCGGGCTGTTCTCATGACCGCTGTCGAGGACCGGTTGATCCGGCGCAATCCCTGTCGAGTCAAGGGCGCGAGCGTCGCTCCCACCCCGGAGCGGCCCACGGCGACCATTCAGGAGGTCTACGACCTGGCGGGCGCCATCCAGTCCCGCTACCGCGCGCTGGTCCTTCTGGCGGCCTTCACGGGACTCCGCTGGGGCGAGCTCATCGGCCTCTCGCGCCGTGACATCGACCTTGACGCGGGCACCCTGCGCGTTCGCCGGAACATCGCCGAACTCCACAGCGGGCGACGCTTGGTGAAGGAGCCCAAGAGTGCGGCCGGGAAGCGCACGGTGGCCATTCCTGCGGTGATCTCCCACGAACTCGCCACTCATCTCGCCGTCTACTCAGAGGCGGGCGCCGACGGCCGGGTCTTCATCGGGGCGAAGAGTGCGACTCCGCGACGCAATCACTTCGGCAAGCTCTGGCGTCAGGCATGCGAGAAGGCCGGCATCAAGGGGCTGCACTTCCACGACCTTCGCCATACGGGGAACACCCTTGCAGCCGCGACCGGCGCGAGCACGCGAGAGCTGATGACGAGAATGGGCCACAGCACCGCCCGTGCCGCGCTGATCTATCAGCACGCAACGGCTGAGCGAGAAAGGCTGATCGGGCAGGCCGTGAGCGCTGTCGTAGAGCAGGCCCGGAAGCAGGGACCCGCGCCGAACGGGCACGCAGCGGGCACGCAGAGCTGAGCGAAGATCGGAAACGCATCAGGGCCAGGCTGGAGGATGATCCTCTGACCTGGCCCTGAGCCATGTGGAGCGGGCGACGGGAATCGAACCCGCGTAGCTAGTTTGGAAGACTAGGGCTCTACCATTGAGCTACGCCCGCACAGGACGCGCCACAGGCCGGAAGGCCGCGGCACGGACAGCATCGTAGCCGGTCCGGAGCCGTCCGTGCACGCCCGTGAAAACCGGGGGCGTCACAGCGTCTCCGTGCATGTACCCTACGTGTCGCACCGACGGGGTGTGGCGCAGCTTGGCAGCGCGTCCGCTTTGGGAGCGGAAGGCCGTGGGTTCAAATCCCGCCACCCCGACCAACCTGATCCTCTTGATCCACCGCGGTCCCCCGACCTCGCGGGTTCTTGATCACGTTGTGGGCCTGATCCCACGTGCGGTTACTATGCAAGCTGCGTGCCCGTGTGTCTTTCTGACCGGGCCCATCGGCCGGAACCGCCCCGCGCGGCTCCGCCGGAATCCAGGAATCAGCCACAAGGAGACCGAACCGTGAAGAGCGCCGTGGAGACCCTGAACCCGACCCGGGTTCGGCTCACTGTCGAGGTGCCCTTCGAGGAGCTCAAGGACAGCCTCGACGCGGCGTACAAGAAGATCAACCAGCAGGTCACGGTCAAGGGCTTCCGCAAGGGCAAGATCCCCGCGCGCGTCATCGACCAGCGCTTCGGCCGTGGCGCCGTGCTGGAGGAGGCCGTCAACGACGCGCTCCCGAAGTTCTACACCGAGGCCGTGAACGAGGCCGAGGTCAACCCGCTGGGCCAGCCCGAGGTCGACATCACGGAGCTGAAGGACGGCGAGCTGCTGGCCTTCACCGCCGAGGTCGACGTCCGCCCGGCCATCGAGATCCCGGACTACTCCGGCATCGAGGTCGAGGTCGACGCCGTCGAGGTCACCGACGAGGACATCGAGAAGTCGGTGGAGCAGCTCCGCGAGCGCTTCGCCTCCACCAACCCGGTCGAGCGCGCCGCCGCCGAGGGCGACGTCGTCACCCTCGACCTGACCGCCAAGGTCGACGGCGAGGTCCTGCCCGACGGTGTCGCCGACGGCGTCTCGTACACCATCGGCTCCGGCGAGCTGCTCGACGGCATCGACGCCGCCGTCACCGGCCTGGAGGCCGGCGGCGAGGCCACCTTCACCTCGCAGCTGAAGGGCGGCTCCGCCGCGGGCAAGGACGCCGAGGTCACCGTCAAGGTCACCGCCGTCGCCGCCCGTGAGCTCCCCGAGCTGGACGACGAGTTCGCGCAGATGGCGTCGGAGTTCGACACCCTCGACGAGCTCAAGGCCGACAGCCGCAAGCGCCTCGAGAACATGAAGCAGTTCGACCAGGCCACCCAGGCCCAGGAGCGCGTCCTGGAGAAGTTCCTGGAGCTGGCGGAGATCCCCGTCCCCGAGAAGCTCCTCGAGGACGAGGTCAACACCCGCAAGCACAACCTGGAGCACCACCAGCTCGGCCAGATGGGCCTGAGCCTGGAGAAGTACCTGGAGCTCCAGGGCAAGACGGTCGAGGAGTTCGAGGCCGAGACCAAGGAGCAGGCGGTCAAGGGCATCAAGACCCAGTTCCTCCTCGACGAGCTCGTCTCCAAGGAGGAGCTGAACGTCGAGCAGGACGAGCTCACCGAGCACCTGTTCCGCCGTGCCGCCTCCTCCGGCATGTCCCCCGACCAGTTCGCCCAGGCCGTCGTCCAGGGCGGCCAGGTGCCGATGCTGGTCGGCGAGGTCGCCCGCGGCAAGGCCCTCGCGGTCGTCGTCGAGGCCGCCAAGGTCGTCGACACCAACGGCGAGGTCGTGGACCTCTCCGACGACGAGGACGAGGTCGAGGCCGCCGCCGAGACGGTCGAGGCCGTCACCGGCGAGGCCGAGGTCGCCGAGGAGAAGTAAGGCCCCACCAGGCCGACGCCGGGGCCCCCGCCTCGCGCGCTCCGTATCGCGCCACGGGCCCGGACGCACTGCTGTGCGGCCGGGCCCGTGGACGTACGCGGACCTTTTATGCGCCGCCAACTACCTTGCGCTCCGAGCGAACAGTTCGGGAACCGGGATGGCGTTGTCCTACCTGCGCGTTAGGGTCCATGAAGACGGGGGCACTGCCCTCAGAACGAGACGCTGAGACGGCCCGGGGCCGTCGGAGACGAGCAGGTGGATACGTGACGAATCTGAAGCCTTACGCCGCGGGTGAGCCGTCCATCGGTGGTGGCCTCGGCGACCATGTCTACAACCGGCTGCTCGGCGAGCGCATCATCTTCCTCGGCCAGCAGGTCGACGACGAGATCGCCAACAAGATCACCGCCCAGATGCTCCTCCTGGCCGCCGACCCGGAGAAGGACATCTACCTGTACATCAACAGCCCCGGTGGCTCCGTGACGGCCGGCATGGCCGTCTACGACACCATGCAGTACATCCCGAACGACGTCGTCACCATCGGTATGGGCATGGCGGCGTCGATGGGCCAGTTCCTGCTCACCGGCGGCACCCCCGGCAAGCGCTTCGCGCTGCCGAACACCGACATCCTGATGCACCAGGGCTCCGCCGGCATCGGCGGCACCGCCTCCGACATCAAGATCCAGGCCGAGTACCTCCTTCGCACGAAGAAGCGCATGGCCGAGATCACCGCGCACCACTCCGGCCAGACCGTCGAGGCGATCATCCGCGACGGCGACCGCGACCGCTGGTTCACCGCGGAGGAGGCCAAGGACTACGGCCTCATCGACGACATCATCACGCACGCCGCGGGTGTTCCGGGCGGCGGCGGCACGGGCGCCTGAGCGCCGGCAGCCCGCCACAGAGCCCCAGCCCCCCGCCGAACGCCACCAGGACGGTGAACACCCACATGCAGAACAACCTCTCCCCGAGCGGCCTGTACACCGGCGCGCCGATGGACAACCGCTACGTCGTCCCGCGCTTCGTCGAGCGCACCTCGCAGGGCATCCGCGAGTACGACCCGTACGCGAAGCTCTTCGAGGAGCGCGTGATCTTCCTCGGCGTCCAGATCGACGACGCCTCGGCCAACGACGTCATGGCGCAGCTGCTGTGCCTGGAGTCGATGGACCCGGACCGCGACATCTCGATCTACATCAACAGCCCCGGCGGCTCCTTCACCGCGCTGACGGCGATCTACGACACGATGCAGTTCGTGAAGCCGGACATCCAGACGGTCTGCATGGGCCAGGCGGCCTCCGCCGCGGCCGTGCTGCTCGCCGCCGGCACCCCCGGCAAGCGGATGGCCCTGCCGAACGCCCGTGTGCTGATCCACCAGCCCTCCGGCGGCACCGGCCGCGAGCAGCTCTCCGACCTGGAGATCGCGGCCAAGGAGATCCTGCGGATGCGCGACCAGCTGGAGACCATGCTGGCCAAGCACTCCACCACGCCGATCGAGAAGATCCGCGAGGACATCGAGCGCGACAAGATCCTCACGGCCGAGGACGCCCTCGCGTACGGCCTGGTCGACCAGATCGTCTCGACCCGCAAGAGCACGGCCGCCGCGGCACACTGACGTCCGACCTTCCCCTGGCACGGTCCCCACGGCTCGCGTGGCCGAATCGCGACCATGTGAACCGTGCCAAGGGGGGCCCGAACGGGGGGCCCGGCAAGGTACCGTCGAATATGAGGCACCAGGAGTCGCTGAACCAGGCGCTCCCAGGCGAAGGGGAAGCACCTCGTGGCACGCATCGGTGATGGCGGCGATCTGCTCAAGTGCTCGTTCTGCGGAAAGAGCCAGAAGCAGGTGAAGAAGCTCATCGCGGGACCCGGTGTGTACATCTGCGACGAGTGCATCGACCTCTGCAACGAGATCATCGAAGAGGAACTCGCGGAGACGAGCGAGGTGCGCTGGGAGGAACTCCCCAAGCCCCGCGAGATCTACGAGTTCCTGGAGGGGTACGTCGTCGGCCAGGAGCCGGCGAAGAAGGCCCTCTCCGTCGCGGTGTACAACCACTACAAGCGCGTCCAGGCCGGCGAGAACGGCGGCGGGGCGGGCCGTGACGACGCCATCGAGCTGGCGAAGTCCAACATCCTGCTGCTGGGCCCCACCGGCTCCGGCAAGACGCTCCTGGCCCAGACGCTGGCCCGGATGCTCAACGTCCCGTTCGCCATCGCCGACGCGACGGCGCTGACGGAGGCCGGCTATGTCGGCGAGGACGTCGAGAACATCCTGCTGAAGCTGATCCAGGCCGCGGACTACGACGTCAAGAAGGCCGAGACCGGCATCATCTACATCGACGAGATCGACAAGGTCGCCCGTAAGAGCGAAAACCCGTCGATCACGCGAGACGTCTCCGGCGAGGGCGTGCAGCAGGCCCTCCTGAAGATCCTGGAGGGCACCACGGCCTCCGTCCCGCCGCAGGGCGGCCGGAAGCACCCGCACCAGGAGTTCATCCAGATCGACACGACGAACGTGCTCTTCATCGTGGGCGGCGCCTTCGCCGGCCTGGAGAAGATCATCGAGTCGCGGGCGGGCGCCAAGGGCATCGGCTTCGGGGCGACCATCCGCTCCAAGCGCGAGATCGAGGCGAGCGACCAGTTCCAGGAGGTCATGCCGGAGGACCTGGTGAAGTTCGGGATGATCCCCGAGTTCATCGGCCGTCTCCCCGTCATCACCTCGGTCCACAACCTGGACCGCGAGGCCCTCCTGAAGATCCTCGTCGAGCCGCGCAACGCGCTGGTGAAGCAGTACCAGCGCCTCTTCGAACTCGACGGCGTGGAGCTGGACTTCGACCGCCCGGCCCTGGAGGCCATCGCCGACCAGGCCATCCTCCGCGGCACGGGCGCGCGCGGCCTGCGCGCCATCATGGAGGAGGTCCTCCAGTCGGTGATGTACGAGGTCCCGTCCCGCAAGGACGTGGCCCGCGTGGTCATCACGGCGGACGTCGTCCGCAACAACGTGAACCCGACCCTGGTCCCCAGGATCGTCAAGAACGACGGCCGCCACGAGAAGTCGGCGTAACCGGAAGCACACGACGAAGGGGCGCCCCCACCGAGCCGGTGGGGGCGCCCCTTTCGCGTGCGCCGCGTGCGTCAGATCTTGACGCGGACTTCCTTGCGGAGCTTGGCCGTGATGGTGGCCGCCTCTTCGAGGGACCCGCCCTTGCCCGTGAGGATCGCGGACATGTCCATCGGGACGACGAAGCCCACGGTGCTGTGGTCGGCCCAGACGCAGAAGTTCATCGAGAAGGCCGGGGTGCCCGCGGCGGCGTCGGCCTTGCCCTTCGCCGACTGGCACTTGAGGACGGCGCCGTCGGCCTCGGCCGGGGTGAACGCCTGCGGGCTGCCGGCGAGCTCACCGCCGTCCTTGTCCTTCTCCGCCTCGGTCTTGATGCTGGCGAACAGCGAGTCGACGACCTTCTCGGGGTCCTCGATCTCGCCGTAGAGGCCGCTGAAGGAGAGCATTTTGCCCGCGAGCGGGTTCGACTCGTCCCCGGCCTTGTAGGTGGCGTCCACGCTCTTCGCGTTCTTGACGCCGTTCTTCTCGGCCTCCTTCAGAGCGTCCTTGCCGTCGGACTCGGACCCCTTCGCGTTCTTCTTGTACTCGGTCAGCACAGTCTCCGGCGTCACCAGCTTGTGCGGGCCGTCGTTCGCGACGTCGGCGCCGCCACCGCCGCCGATCAGGAAGTACGCGCCGACCGCGATCGCCGCCACGACGGCCACCGCGCCGATGATCAGCGGGGTCTTGGACTTCTTCGGGGCCGGCGGGTGGGGCACGTAGCCGCCGGGGCCCTGGGGGGCGCCGTACTGGGGCTGCTGGCCGTAGGGGCCGGGCTGCTGCGGGTAGCCGTAGCCGGGCTGCGGCGGCACGCCCTGGGGGGCCTGCTGGGGGTAGCCGTAACCGGGCTGCCCCTGCGGCGGCTGGCCGTACGGGCCGGGCTGCTGGCCGTAGGGCCCGGGCTGCTGAGGCTGCTGGCCCCCGTACGGACCCGGCTGGTTGTAGCTCATCTACTGCTTCCCCTCACAGGACGTTTATGCGTAGCGAACATCCTGTCGGAAGCCGAGGGGCGGTGGAGCGGTGGGGGTCACACCGTTACGGAACAATCGCGTTTCGGGACAAGGCCGAGACCCCCCTAAACTGGGCCCGTGACCGAGAACACTCAGCAGCAGACAGCGCCCACGACCGAACTGCCGACCCAGTACGCGCCGGCCGAGGTAGAGGGGCCGCTGTACGAGCGCTGGGTAGAGCGGGGCTATTTCACCGCCGACGCCACGTCCGACAAGCCGCCGTACACCATCGTCATCCCGCCGCCGAACGTCACGGGCGCCCTCCACCTGGGGCACGCCTTCCAGGTGACGCTCATGGACGCCCTGACCCGCCGCAAGCGTATGCAGGGCTTCGAGACCCTGTGGCTGCCCGGCATGGACCACGCCGGCATCGCGACCCAGAACAAGGTCGAGCAGCAGCTCGCCGAGGAGGGCAAGTCCCGCCACGACCTGGGCCGTGACGAGTTCGTCGAGCGCGTCTGGCAGTGGAAGGACGAGTACGGCGGCCGGATCCTCGGCCAGCTGCGCCGCCTCGGCGCCGGTCTCGACTGGTCGCGCGAGCGCTTCACCATGGACGAGGGCCTGTCCAGGGCCGTCCAGAAGATCTTCAAGGACCTGTACGAGGACGGTCTGATCTACCGCGCCGAGCGCATCATCAACTGGTGCCCGCGCTGTCTGACCGCGATCTCCGACATCGAGGTCGAGTACCAGGAGGACGCCGGCGAGCTGGTCTCCATCCGGTACGGGGAGGGCGAGGACAGCCTCGTCGTCGCCACGACCCGCGCCGAGACGATGCTCGGCGACACCGCCGTCGCCGTCCACCCCGAGGACGAGCGGTACAGGCACCTGGTCGGCAAGCGGATCAAGCTGCCGCTGACCGACCGCACGATCCCCGTCGTCGCCGACGAGCACGTCGACCCGGAGTTCGGCACCGGCGCCGTCAAGGTGACCCCGGCGCACGACCCGAACGACTTCGAGATCGGCCGCCGCCACGACCTGCCGTCCCTGACGGTCATGGACGAGCACGGCGTCATCACCGTCCACGGCCCCTTCCTCGGCCTGGACCGCTTCGAGGCCCGCTCGGCGATCGTCGGCGCGCTCAAGGAGCAGGGCCGGATCGTCGCCGAGAAGCGCCCGTACATGCACTCGGTGGGCCACTGCTCGCGCTGCAAGACGACCGTCGAGCCCCGACTGTCGATGCAGTGGTGGGTCAAGGTCGGCCCGCTGGCGCAGGCCGCCGGTGACGCGGTCCGCGACGGCTCCGTCGACATCCACCCGAAGGAGCTCTCCAAGCGCTACTTCGACTGGGTCGACAACATGCACGACTGGTGCATCTCGCGCCAGCTGTGGTGGGGCCACCGGATCCCGATCTGGTACGGCCCGAACGGCGAGGTCGTCTGCGTCGGACCGGACGACGAGGCCCCGGCGGGCGAAGGCTGGACCCAGGACCCCGACGTCCTCGACACCTGGTTCTCCTCCGGCCTGTGGCCGTTCTCCACCCTCGGCTGGCCGGACAAGACCCCGGACCTGGCGAAGTTCTACTCGACCGACGTCCTGCTCACCGGCCACGACATCATCTTCTTCTGGGTCGCCCGGATGATGATGTTCGGCCTGTACTCGATGGACGGCCAGGTCCCGTTCAAGACGGTCGCGCTCACCGGCCTCGTCCGCGACGAGTTCGGCAAGAAGATGTCGAAGTCCAACCCGAACGCGGTCGACCCGATCACGTGGATGGACGCGTACGGCTCCGACGCCGTCCGCTTCACCCTGGCCAAGGGCGCCACTCCGGGCGCGGACGTCCCGATCGGCGAGGACTGGGTCCAGGCGTCCCGGAACTTCGCCAACAAGATCTGGAACGCGACCCGTTTCGCGATGATGAACGGCGCCACCATCGAGGGCCCGCTGCCGGACGCCTCCGCGATGTCGGCGACCGACCGGTGGATCCTGTCCCGCCTCAACGAGACGGTCGCGCAGGTCGACGCGTACTACGACGACTTCCAGTTCGCGAAGCTGAGCGAGTCGCTCTACCACTTCGCGTGGGACGAGGTCTTCGCCTGGTACGTCGAGCTGTCGAAGACGACGTTCTTCGCGGGCGGCGAGGGCGCCAAGGTCTCCGGCCGGGTCCTCGGCGAGGTCCTGGACGTCATGCTGCGGCTGCTGCACCCGATCGTCCCGTTCGTCACCGACACCCTGTGGACCACGCTCACCGGCGGCGAGTCCCTCGTCGTCGCCGACTGGCCCCAGGACAGCGGCTTCCGTGACGAGGCCGCCGAGCGGGAGATCGAGCTGGTCCAGCGGGTCGTCACCGAGGTTCGCCGCTTCCGCAAGGAGCAGGGCCTCCAGGACGCCCAGAAGGTCCCGGCCCGCCTGGACCTGAGCGGTACCGCGCTGGCCGCGCACGAGGCCGCCATCCGCCAGATCCTGCGGCTCCAGCCGGAGGGCGACGCCTTCGAGGCCACCGCCTCCCTGCCGGTCGCGGGTGCGACGGTCTCGCTCGACCTCTCGGGCACCATCGACGTGGCCGCCGAGCGGAAGCGGCTCGCCAAGGACCTGGCCGCCGCCGAGAAGGAGAAGGCGCAGGCCGAGGCCAAGCTCGGCAACGAGGCGTTCCTCGCCAAGGCGCCCGACAACGTCGTGGACAAGATCAAGGGCCGCCTCGCCAAGGCGGACGAGGACATCGCCCGCATCCAGGCCCAGCTGGACAAGCTGCCGCAGGCGTAGCGCGTACGAGGGAAGGGCCCGGAACCGTCACGGTTCCGGGCCCTTCCGCGTACCCCCGGCGACGCCGTCCGTCAGGACTCCGTCGCCACCGGGCCGACGCCCGCCCGCTCCGCGTTGCGGCGGGTCTTGGCCCAGCCGGTGCGGCCCCGCAGCAGGCGGACGAAGCCGCGGGCCGAGACGAGGAACAGGTGGTAGGCGTACAGCCAGAGGGCGAGGCCCCACAGGACGCCCTTCACCCGCGAGCGGTCGCCGGCGAACTCCCGGCGGTAGACCGGGCCCCACAGGACGAAGGGGACGATCGAGATCAGGGCGAGGGCGAGGGCGAGCGGCCAGGCGGCGAGGACGACCTCGGCGGCGGTGCCGCCGGCGACGAGCGCCACGAACATGGCGGCGGTCAGCAGCAGGGTCGCGAGGTGCGCGATCGGCTGGAAGAAGGTGTAGAGCGACTCCAGGACACCGCGGGCCTTGTAGTGGCGGGAGGAGACGATCCGGCCGGCGTAGCGGACGCAGGAGATGTTGCCCTGCGCCCAGCGGGTGCGCTGGGTGAGGAAGCGGCGGGTGTACGGCAGCGCCTCCTGGCTCACCCAGGTGTCGTGGACGTGGGTGACCCGGTAGCCGGCCAGCCGCATGTGCAGGCCGAGTTCGTAGTCCTCCAGGAGCGCGTCCCGCTGCCAGGGGCGGCGTTCGGCGGCGGCGATCCGGTCGAGCGCGGTGAGCCGGGTGAACTGCCCGTTGCCGCCCAGGCCGACGGAGCCGGTGCGGCGGCGCAGCAGCTGCATCGCGGTGTTGGAGACGGCGAACTCCGCGTCCTGCGTGCGGATCAGGAGCCGGGCGTACGCGTTGGCGGCCCGGCCCCGGTCGGGCAGCGGGCGCTCGTCGTCGACGTTCCGCATCCGGACGCCGATCTGCACGCCGCCCGTGTCCGGGTCGCCGAACGCCTCCGGTCCGCTGACCAGGGCCAGGGCGTCGGGGGAGAGCTGCCCGTCGGCGTCGACGACGCAGACGATCACCCGCGCGCGGTCGGCGCCGGCCGGGAGATGGGTGTTCAGCGCGTCGTAGGCGGCGTTCAGGGCCGCGCCCTTGCCGATCCGGGCGTCCGGACGGTGCCGGGAGACCAGGTGGACGCGCGGGTCGCGGGCGCCGAGCGAGGCGACGATCGGGGCGGTCAGGTCGTCGCTGGCGTCGTCGATGACCCAGACGTGCCCGCTCGGGAAGCCGGCCCGCAGCCGGGCGACGGTGGTGGCGATCACGGCCTCCTCGTCGCGGCAGGGCACGAAGAAGTGCCAGTCGTACGCGGCCGGTTCGCCGGGCTCGGTGGGCCGGCGCCGGGCGTACGCGTGCCGGGCCCCGGCCCAGTACACGAGGAAGCAGCCGAGGAGCGCGAACGGGAAGACGTAGAGGACGAGTGGGAGGGTCATGGGGACGGTCTCCGGTGGGTGGGCGGCAGGAGCGGGGAGTTCGGGCTCAGGCGGCCATCGCCGCGACCCGGTCGGGGACGGCGCGGGCGACGGCCAGACGGGCGGTGAGGGTGGCGATCCGGCGGGAGGCGGTGCCGTCGCCGTACGGGCTGGGCAGCGCGGCCAGCCGGTCGAGGCCGGGCGCGCCCTCGGCGAGGCGGCGGCGGACGGCGGCGCCGATCCGCGGGCCGGGGGTGACGAGTTCGGCGAAGTCGGCCATGGCCTCGGGGCGTTCGGTGGAGCGGCGGACGACCACCAGCGGGCGGCCGAGGACCGTCGTCTCCTCCTGGACGCCGCCGGAGTCGGAGACGAGGACGGCCGCGTGCCGGGCGAGCGCCAGGAAGGTGCCGTAGCCGGCGGGCGGCAGCACGGTGACGCCGTCGAGCAGTCCGGTCAGTCCGGCGGCGTCGATCCGGGCCCGGGTGCGCGGGTGGAGGGGGAGGACGACGGGCAGCTCGGAGGCGAGTCCGGCGAGCTCGGTGAGGACGGCGCGGAGGGCGGCCGGGTCGTCGGTGTTCTCGGGGCGGTGCACGGTGGCCAGCACGTACGCGTCGGGCACGAGGCCGTGCGCGGCGAGCAGCGCGGCCCGCTCCCGGACGGGCGGCAGGTGGTCGCGTACCGCTTCGACGACCGGGTTGCCGGTGACGGCGATCCGCTCCTCGGGCAGGCCCTCGGCGAGCAGCAGGGCGCGGTTGTCGGGGGTGGCGGCGCAGAGCAGGTCGGCGAGGCGGTCGATGAGGACCCGGTTGTGCTCCTCGGGCATCGCCCGGTCGTGGCTGCGCAGCCCGGCCTCGACGTGGACCAGGGGCAGGTCGCGGGCGTTGGCGGCGAGCGCGCCGGCGAGAGCGGCGTTGGTGTCGCCCTGCACGATGACGGCGAGCGGAGGCTCGGCCGCGAAGAGTTCGTCGAGGGCGGCGAGCGCGGCGGCGACCTGGACGGCGCGCGGGTGGCCGCCGACGCCGGTGAGGTACTCCGGCTCGGGCAGGCCCAGCTCGGCCAGGAAGCCGCCCGACAGCTCCTCGTCGTAGTGCTGCCCGGTGTGGACGACCCGGGCGGCGGGACCGAGCACCCGGACGAGTTCGGCGAGCTTGACCAGCTCGGGGCGGGTACCGAGGACGACGGCGACACTGCGGGCGGGAAGGGTGTGCATGGCCTCGACGGTGACGCGGGCCGGTGGCGCGCTCCGGTGGCGCACGGTTGCCGGACGGTTGTCCCGGTCGGTTCGCCCGTGTTCGGGACGGTGGGCCCGGGACCTTCGTCCCCGGAACCGGGTGCTCTGCGTCACCCCGTCTCGTACCGGTAGCCGAGGCCGCGGACCGACTCGATCGGGTCGCGGGCCTGCGGCCCGCCCGCGTACCGCAGCTTCCGGCGCAGCCGCAGCACGCCGAACTTGACCCGGTCGCGGCCGACGGCGGAGGTGTCGTCCCACACCTGGTCGAGGAGCTGTTCGATGGTGACCACCCGGCCCCGGTTGCGGACCAGGAGCTGGAGGAGGCGGTACTCGATGTCGCTGAGCCGGATCTCGGAGCCGAGCCAGAGGGCGGAGCGGCGCTCCGGGATCAGCCGGAGGTCCTCCTCGACCGCCTCGCCGGCCCAGGAGCCGGGGCCGGTACGGCGGAGCAGGGCCTCGATACGGGCCAGCAGCTCGGCCTGGGCGAACGGTTTCACCAGGTAGTCGTCGGCGCCGGAGCGCAGCCCCCTGACCCGGTCGTCGAGCTCGCCGAGGCCGGAGAGGACGAGGACCGGCAGGTCGCTCATGTCCCGGGTGCGGTCCAGCACCTCCCAGCCGTCGAGGGCGGGCAGGACCAGGTCGAGCACCATCAGCGCGGGCCGCTCGGCGAAGAGCAGCCGCAGCGCCTCGCGCCCGTCGGCGGCGAGGGAGACGTCGTAACCGCTGCGGGTCAGCAGCACCCGCAGCGCCAGCGACAGATCGGGATCGTCCTCGACGACGAGCAGCCGGGTCACGGCCCGGGGCCTCCGTCCGGCGCGGGGCCGTCGCCCGGGGCGGGTCCGGGGCCGTCGTCCGCCGTGCGTCCGGGGCCTCCGTCCGTGCCGGTCAGCGGCAGCCGTACGGTGAAGACCGCGCCGGGGCCGTCGCGCCGGTCCCGGGCCGTGAGGGTGCCGCCGTGCAGCCGTACCGCCTCCAGAGCGCTCGCCAGGCCGAGGCCGGTGCCGGGGTAGCCGCCGCGCCGGGCGTTGGGGGCGCGGACGTACGGCGTGAAGACCTCCTCCTGGTACTCCAGCGGGACACCGATCCCGGTGTCCCTCACCTGGACGGTCCAGTGCCCGTCCCCGGCCCGCGCGCTGATCTCCACCCGCCCGCCGGCCGGGGTGAACCGCAGAGCGTTGGCGACCAGCTCCTCCAGGGCCCCGGTGAGCAGCCAGCCGTCGGCGGTCAGCGGCGGGCCGCCGGCCGGGACGTCGACGGTGAGGTAAGGACCCGCTCCGCCGGTCCGCTGGAGCGCTTCCAGGGCCACCCGCTCGACCAGCTCCGGGACGAGGACCCGGTCGCGGCGGGGCGCGGCGCGCCGGGGGTCGGCGGGGTCCTCGCCGGCGGCCCGGGGGAGCTTCTCGGCGATCGCGGTCATCCGGCGGGCGTTGCGCAGGATGGCCTCCAGATAGGCGGTCTGCTCGGGGCCGAGCGGGCCGCTCGCCGGGTCGAGCAGCAGCTCGGTGAAGCTGAGGACGGTGGCGAGCGGGGTGCGCAGCTCGTGCAGGGCCCGGCCGGCGAAGGCGGTGCGCTCGTCGGTGAGCTCCGCGAGACGGCGCTCCCGCTGGTCGAGCTCGTCCCGGGCCTCGTACCGGCGGGTGACGTCCTCGATCAGGAGCAGGTGGGCGGTGGCGCCGGCGGGGGAGCGGCGGCGGCGCAGGATCCGCCCGTCCGCGAGGTGGTAGTCGGCGGTCCGGGTGACGGGGCCGTGGGCGCGGGCGTCGGCGAGGAAACGGGCGCGTTCCTCCGGACGGGCGAGGAGCGCGGCGACGTGGGCGAGGAGCCGCTCGCCGCCGTCCCGCCCGGTCGGGTCCAGGCCGTCCGGCAGCCGGAGCAGGGCGCGGAAGCGCCGGTTCGCCCCCAGGACCCGGGGGCCGTCCCCGACGACGGCGGCCGCCTGCGGCAGCGCGTCGAGGAGGTCCGCGACCGCCGGCCGCGCGGGGGGATCCGCGGCGGGATGGGAATCGGGCACGTCTCCGAGTCAAACAGGAATAGGGACGAAGTGCCCGATCTCACAGCAGACGGGACTTCAGGTCCACGGCGTCGGGACCAAGGACCCTGGATGATGGAGGCATGGTCCGCCTCCCCACCGTCCCCGCGCTGCGCCGCTGTGCGGACCGGTGGGCCGCCTCGCCGCGCGCCCTGGACGTCGTCGCCGCGCTCAGCGCCTTCGCGCTGATGCTCCTCGACGTGCCGGGGCTCGCCCGCGCCGACAACTCGCTCACCGGCGTCACCGCCACCCTCGTCCTCGCCGGCGGCGCGGCCACCCTGGTCCTGCGCCGGCGGGCGCCCTGGGTTCCGTACCTCGTGGCGCTCGCGCTGATGGGCTGGCTGCACGAGGTGACGCTGATCCAGTTCGCGCTGTACTCGATCGGCCGCTTCCGGGGCCGGCGGGCCGCCGTCGCCGCCACCCTGCTCTACGTCGGGGTGGCGTACGGGTACTTCCTGACGCCCGGCTGGCCGGTCCGGCACGGCGCCACGCTGAGCGACTTCCTCAGCCTCGTCATCCCCATCGGGGTGCTCGCGGCGGGCGTGGGCATCGCCGCCCACCGCCACGACCTCGTCCGCGCCCTGGAGGTCCAGCGGCGCGAGGCCGCCGCCCGGCAGGCCGTCCAGGAGGAGCGCATCCAGGTCGGCCGGGACGTGCACGACCTGGTCGGGCGGGAGCTGACGGTGCTGTCGGTACGAGCCGAGGTGCTGGCGGTGCGGGCCCGCGGGGAGGCCCACCAGAAGGACTTCGAGGAGCTGGCCGACACCGCGCGGCGCGCCCACCTCATGCTGAACGAGACGATCGTGCGGCGCGCCGACCGGGACGGCGCCACGCCGGGCCTGGAGGGCCTGGCGGACCTGGCCGCCGAGAGCGAGCGGATGGGCAGCCCGGTGGACCTGGAGGTGGCCGAGGAGGTCAAGGCGCTGTCGCCGCTGCGGCAGACCGCGGTCCACCGCGTTGTCCAGGAGTGCCTGACGAACGCGGCGAAGCACGCGCCGGGGCTGCCGGTGCGGGTCGCGATCGGCGTCGCCGGCCCCGACCTGTGGATCGAGGTCCGCAACCCGCTGCCGAAGAGCCCGCCGGACCGCGCCCCCGTCTCCACCGGCACCGGCCTCGTCTCCATGGACGAACGGGTCGCCAGCATGGGCGGCACCCTCACGGCCGGCGCCCGGGACGACACTTACGAGGTCCGCGCCACCCTCCCGTCGGGCCTGCGCCGCTGACCGGGCTCCGGCATCCGACCCGGGAGGCCCCGCCAGGCCGGTGGGCCCGTAAACCCGTAAGCCCCGAGCCCGCCCCCCCCGTACGCCCCCGAGCCCGCCCCCGTACGCCCCCGTACGCCCCCGAGCCCGCCCTACCGCGCCCGTTCCGCCTTGCCCAGCACCCGCTGGAGGCCGTCGAAGTCCTCGACGCAGCGGCCGGAGCCGAGGGCCACGCAGTCGAGGGGGGCGTCGGCGACGAAGACCGGGATGCCCGTGGCCGAGGCCAGCCTGAGGTCCAGGCCCGGCAGCAGCGCCCCGCCGCCGGTCAGCACGATGCCGTGCTCCATCACGTCGCCGGACAGCTCCGGCGGGCACTCCTCCAGTGTCACCCGCACCGCCGCGATGACCGCCTCCACCGGCTCGTCCAGGGCCTCCCGGACCTCCGGCACGGTCAGCTCCACCGTCCGCGGCAGGCCGCTGACCTTCTCCCGGCCGCGCACGGTGAAGGTGCGCCGCTCGAACTCCTCGCCGCCCGGCACCGGCCACGCCGAGCCGATCGCGACCTTCACGTCCTCCGCCGTGCGCTCCCCGACGAGCAGCGAGTGCCGCTTGCGGACGTGGTCGGTGATCGCCGCGTCGAAACGGTCCCCGCCGACCCGCAGGGACTGCGCGGTGACGATCCCGCCGAGCGAGATCACCGCCACCTCGGTCGTCCCGCCGCCGATGTCGACGACCATCGAGCCGCGCGCCGAGGAGACCGGCAGCCCCGCCCCGATGGCCGCCGCCATCGGCTCCTCGATGAGGTGGACGGCCCGCGCGCCCGCCGAGATCGACGCGTGCACGATCGCCCGCCGCTCGACCGGCGTCACCCCGCTCGGCACGCAGACGACCATCCGGGTGCGCGGCCGGCGCCGCCCCGGCACCGCCTTGCGGACGAAGTGCCGGATCATCTCCTCGGCGGCCTCGTAGTCGCTGATCACCCCGTCCCGCAGCGGCCGGATCGCGGTGATCGACCCCGGGGTCCGGCCGATCGTCTCCTTCGCCTCCGCGCCGACCGCGAGCGCGTGCCGGGAGCCCTCCTGGACCGCCACCACGGACGGCTCGTTGAGCACGATGCCCTGCCCACGCGCGTAGAGGAGGGTGTTGGCCGTGCCGAGATCGATGCCTATGTCCATGATCGCCAAGTCTGCCCGGCGGCCCCGGCGGACGGCGGGCCGAAGGTCCCGGATGGGGTGGGTCCAAGGTCCTGTCGGTGGGTCTCCGTAGACTTGGGGGCGTGAGTGACCCCAGCGACCCGCGCGAGCACACCGACCACACCGACGACCTCGACGGCTTCGACGACATCGTCGGCGAAGAGACCGCCCGAGACCCCGACCTGGCGGTGATCGAGGCCGGCAGCCGCACCCTGCGCACCCAGGCCGGACCGCCGCAGGGCGACCCCGTGCCGACCCGCCCCGAGGACCCGGAGCTGGACAAGGCGCTGCGCGAGGTCGAGACCGAGCTCTCGACCCGCTGGGGCGAGACCAAGCTGGACCCCTCGGTGCAGCGGATCGCGGCGCTCGTGGACGTGCTCGGCGAGCCGCAGCGCGCGTACCCCTCGATCCACATCACGGGCACCAACGGCAAGACGTCGACAGCCCGCATGATCGAGTCCCTGCTCGGCGCCTTCGAGCTGCGCACCGGCCGCTACACCTCGCCGCACGTGCAGACCATCACCGAGCGGATCAGCCTGGACGGCGCCCCGATCACCGCCGAGCGGTTCATCGAGACGTACCAGGACGTCAAGCCGTACGTGGAGCTGGTCGACGCCCGGGAGGAGTACCGCCTCTCCTTCTTCGAGGTGCTCACCGCGATGGCCTACGCCGCCTTCGCGGACGCCCCGGTCGACGTCGCCGTCGTCGAGGTCGGCATGGGCGGCACCTGGGACGCGACCAACGTGATCGACGGCTCCGTCGCCGTCGTCACCCCGATCGACCTGGACCACACCGACCGGCTCGGCGAGACCACCGGCGAGATCGCCGGGGAGAAGTCCGGGATCATCAAGCAGGGCGCCACCGTCATCCTCGCCCAGCAGCCGGTCGACGCCGCCCAGGTGCTCCTCAAGAAGGCCGTCGACGTCGACGCGACCGTGGCCCGCGAGGGCATGGAGTTCGGCGTCGTCTCCCGCGAGGTGGCCGTCGGCGGACAGCTGCTGACCCTGCGCGGCCTCGGCGGCGAGTACGAGGAGATCTTCCTCCCGCTCCACGGCGCCTACCAGGCGCACAACGCGGCCGTGGCGCTCGCCGCCGTCGAGGCGTTCTTCGGCATCGGCGCCGAGCACGCCCGCACCCTCGACATCGACACGATCCGGCGCGCCTTCGCGCAGACCTCCTCGCCCGGCCGCCTCGAAGTGGTCCGCTCCTCCCCGACGGTCATCCTCGACGCCGCGCACAACCCGCACGGCGCCCGCGCCACCGCCGAGGCCGTCTCCGAGGCGTTCGGCTTCTCCCGGCTCATCGGCGTCGTCTCCACCAGCGGCGACAAGGACGCCCGCGGGTTCCTGGAGGCGTTCGAGCCGATCTTCGCCGAGATCGTCATCACCCAGAACTCCACCCCCCGCGCCACCGACGCCGACGCGCTCGCCGCGGTCGCCGTCGAGGTCTTCGGCGAGGACCGGGTCGTCGTGGAGCCCCGGCTGCCCGACGCCCTGGAGGCGGCGATCACGCTCGCCGAGGAGGAGGCCGAGTACGGCGGCGCCGGCGTGCTGGTGACCGGTTCGATCTTCACGGTCGGCGACGCCCGGCTGCTGCTCAAGAGGGGCTGACCCGGTATGCGTACGCTCTGCTCGTCCACCCTCATCGGCGAGTTCTTCGTCATCGGCTTCGCCGGTCTCGTCGCCATGAAGGACGACTCCCTCACCACCTCCACCGTCTGGTGGGTGTGCGGCGTCGCCATGGTCCTCTCCGTGCTGCTCTGCGGGATGATCACCCGTCCCGGTGGCGTGCAGCTCGGCTGGGCCCTCCAGATCGGGCTGATCCTCAGCGGCTTCTTCGTCCCCGTCATGTTCTTCCTCGGGGCCGTCTTCGCCGTCCTGTGGTGGTGCTCGGTGCACTACGGGCGCAAGGTGGACGAGATCAAGGCCCGCTGGGCCGCCTCGAACGCCACGGCCCAGGGATCCGCAGGGCCTGACGCTGCGTGACGGGGAGCGGTGCGGGCCCTGTAGATTCGTAGGCCCGCACATGCACACCCCTCCCGAAGGAGTTCCCCCCGTGAGCCAGCGCACGCTCGTCCTGCTCAAGCCCGACGCGGTCCGCCGCGGCCTGATCGGCGAGATCATCGGCCGCATCGAGCGCAAGGCCGGCTGGACCCTCGCGGCCCTGGAGCTGCGCGAGCTGGACCAGGAGACGCTGGAGCTCCACTACGGCGAGCACAAGGGCAAGCCCTTCTACGAGCCGCTGATGGGCTTCATGTCCTCCGGTCCGGTCGTCGCGCTCGTCGTCGAGGGCGAGCGGGTCATCGAGGGCGTCCGCCAGCTGGCCGGCCCGACCGACCCGATCGCCGCCGCCCCGGGCTCCATCCGCGGCGACTTCGGCACCATCGTCCGCGAGAACCTCATCCACGCCTCGGACTCCGAGGAGTCCGCCGCGCGCGAGCTGAAGATCTTCTTCCCCGGTCTCGCCTGACCCGGGTCCTCCCCGGCCCGGTCCGCCGCGCGGCGACCTCCGGCTGACCCGCCGTCAGCCGAACAGCAGCCAGTTGTGGGGCGACCGAAGGAATTCGGCCGCCCCCAGGCATATGAACGCCAATCCCGGGAACGGATCGCCGCGTCCTACCGTCACCTAGTACAGAGGTGGACCAGCGCGCGCCATCCCGCGTGAGCGGCACTACGATGAAAACTCTTCGCCGCACCACCCTCAGCCATGGGAAACAAGGGGAACTTCATGTCGTTCATCGGCCGTGACATGGCTGTCGACCTCGGGACCGCCAACACGCTGGTGTACGTCAGGGGTCGAGGCATCGTCCTCAACGAGCCGTCCGTCGTCGCGATCAACACCAACACCGGCGGAATCCTCGCGGTGGGTGCCGAGGCGAAGAAGATGATCGGCAGGACCCCCGGCAACATCGTCGCCGTCCGCCCGCTGAAGGACGGCGTCATCGCCGACTTCGAGATCACCGAGCGGATGCTCCGCTACTTCATCCTCAAGATCCACAAGCGGCGCTACCTCGCCCGCCCCCGGGTCGTCGTCTGCGTGCCCTCCGGCATCACCGGAGTCGAGCGCCGCGCCGTCATCGAGGCGTCCACCCAGGCGGGCGCCCGTCAGGTGCACATCATCGAGGAGCCCATGGCCGCCGCCATCGGCTCCGGCCTCCCCGTCCACGAGGCCACCGGCAACATGGTCGTCGACATCGGCGGCGGCACCACCGAGGTCGCGGTCATCTCCCTCGGAGGAATCGTCACGGCACAGTCGATCCGGGTCGCCGGCGACGAGCTGGACAACGCGATCATCCAGCACATCAAGAAGGAGTACTCGCTCCTCCTCGGCGAGCGCACCGCCGAACAGATCAAGATCACCATCGGTTCGGCCTACGACCTGGAGCAGGACGAGCACACCGAGATCCGCGGCCGCGACCTCGTCTCCGGCCTCCCGAAGACCGTCGTCATCTCGGCCGCCGAGGTCCGCAAGGCGATCGAGGAGCCGGTCAACGCGATCGTCGACGCCGTGAAGACCACCCTCGACAAGTGCCCGCCGGAGCTCTCCGGTGACGTGATGGACCGCGGCATCGTTCTCACGGGTGGCGGCGCCCTGCTGCGCGGCCTCGACGAGCGGCTGCGCCGCGAGACCGGCATGCCGATCCACATCGCCGAGGACCCGCTGGACTCGGTCGCCCTCGGATCGGGCAAGTGCGTCGAGGAGTTCGAGGCCCTCCAGCAGGTCCTGGACGCCCAGCCGCGCCGCTGACCCATCGGCCGGGCGCGAGCCCGTACGGTACGAACATCTGCACAACGAACCACGAGGAAGGGCACGGCCGCCGCACGTGAGGGACACACGAGAGAGCCGGCTGCTCCTGGTGCTGCTGGTCGCCGTCGCGTTCGCGCTGATCACGGTCGACATCCGCGGCGGCCAGGAGTCGCCGGTCGACGGCGCCCGGCAGGCCGCCGCCGCCGTCTTCGGCCCCGTCGAGAACGGCGTCGCGGCCGCGGTCGACCCGATCGGCAACGCCATAGGCGCCGTCCGCGACTCCGGCGAGCGCAACACCCGCATCGCCGCCCTGGAGAAGGAGAACGCCGAGCTCAAGGCCGAGCTCGGCAGCGACGACCGCAACCGCAACCGGGTGCGCGAACTCGACGCCCTGCTCAAGACCGCCGGCGCCGGCCAGTACGGCATCAAGGGCGCCCAGGTCATCGCCATAGGGTCGGCCCAGGGCTTCTCCTGGACCGTCACCATCGACGTCGGCGCCCGCGACGGCATCCAGCGCGACATGACCGTCCTCAACGGCGCCGGACTCGTCGGCCGGGTCACCACCGTCGGCCCGTCCACCTCCACGGTCCTCCTCGCCAACGACCCCGACTTCACCGTCGGCACCCGGATGGAGAAGAGCGACGAACTCGGCTTCGCCACCGGCCAGGGCGACCGCCCGCTCCTCGTCCAGCTCCTCAACGGCAAGGCCAAGGTGAAGGCGGGCGACCGCCTCGTCACCTTCGGCTCGGCCGGCAACCGGCCGTTCGTACCCGGCGTGCCCGTCGGCGAGATCGTCCGCGTCGACCCGCTGGGCGGCGGCCTCACCCGCAACGTCTACGTCCGCCCGTACGTCGGCTTCAGCAAGCTCGACATCGTCGGCGTCGTCGTGCAGGCCCCCCGCTCCGACCCGCGCGACACGGTGCTGCCGGAGAAGCCGAAGCCCGCGCCGACCGTCACCGTCACGGTCACCGCGAAGCCGCCCGCCGACGGCGAGCAGGCCGGCGAACAGCCCCAGGGCCAGGCCGAGCAGCCGATCCAGGACCAGGACCAGAACCCGGCCGCGCAGGACCAGGCCCAGCCGCGGAACGAGGGCCAGGCTCAGGATCAGAACCCGGACGACCAGGAGGACGCGACACCGTGAAGTTCAACCGCATCCTCCTCTCCGCGACCCTGATCGTGGTCGCCCTCGTCGTCCAGGTCTCCGTCCTCGCCCGGCTCCAGCTCCCCGGCGCCGTCCCCGACCTCGTCCTCCTCACCGTCGTCGCCCTCGCGCTCGTCCACGGCCCCGTCACCGGCTCGCTCGTCGGCTTCTCCGCCGGCCTCCTCGCCGACCTGGCCCCGCCCGCCGACCACGCCGCAGGACGCTACGCCCTCGTCCTCTGCGTCGTCGGCTACCTCGTCGGCCTCGTCCGGCCCGAGAACGGCCGCTTCACCTCCGCGATCGGCCCGATGGCCGCCGTCGTCGGCGCCGCCGTCGGCTCGACCCTGCTCTACGCGGGCGTCGGCGCCCTCGTCGGCGACACCGCCGCCCGCCACGTCGGCCTCGCCTCGCTGCTCTTCACCGCCGTCGTCTACGACCTGCTGCTGGCCCCCTTCACCGTGCCGCTCATCATGGCGCTGGCCCGCCGCGCCGAGAACGACCCGGTCGCCGACGCCACGGGGGCGGGCGCGGGAGACGTCGCCTCCGGCTGGCTCGCCTCCGGCACCGGCCTGAGGATCGGCACCCAGCGCGGCGGCCTCCGCGTCAAGGCCGCCCGCACCCGCGCCGGCCGCGCCGGACGCATCAAGGGAGTCAAGCGACTGTGACCGAGGGGGCACCGGCAGCATGAGCAACATCCCCGAGACCGGACGGACCCCACGGGTCCAGACCCGGCTCATCGTCATCCAGGTCCTCGTCTTCTCGCTGCTGCTCACCCTGGGCGGCCGGCTCTGGTACCTCCAGATCCGCAACGGCAAGGAGTACGCCGACGAGGCCAAGTCCAACAACATCCAGCAGGTCGTCACCCCGGCCGTCCGCGGCTCCATCCTCGACGCCCGCGGAGTCCCGCTCGCCGACAACGAGACCCGGCTCGTGGTCTCCGCCTCGCGCACCGAGCTGATGAAGATGAAGGACGACGGCGAAGCCGTCCTCACCCGGCTCGCCGGCGTCCTGAACATGAAGCCCGAGGACGTCGCCAACAAGATCCGGCTCTGCGACTCCAAGACGCCCAAGCCCTGCTGGAACGGCTCGCCCTACCAGCCGATCCCGGTCACCGACGAGGCCACCGTCCAGCAGGCGCTCACCATCCGGGAGAGCACCGAGGACTTCCCCGGAATCACCGCCGAGCTCACCGCCGTCCGCCGCTACCCGGCCCCCGGCAAGGCCCGCACCGCCCAGGTCCTCGGCTACCTCTCGCCCGTCACCGACGACGAGATCACCAAGGCCAAGGACACCGACTCCCCCTTCCTCCGCTCCGACCAGGTCGGCCGCTCCGGCATCGAGCGCACCTACGACAAGGAGCTGCGCGGCAAGGCCGGCGTGACCCGCTACGAGGTCGACAACCTCGGGCGCGTCATGGGCCAGACCAAGTCCGACCCGGGCGTGGCCGGCTCCACCCTCGTCACCAGCATCGACGCCCGCGTCCAGTCCGTCGCCGAGTACGAGCTCGCGCAGGCGATGAAGACCGTCCGCGGCGAGACCGACAAGATCACCGGCCGCAAGTACGAGGCCGACTCCGGCGCCGTCGTCGTCATGGAGACCAGGACCGGGCGCGTCGTCGCCATGGCCTCCCAGCCCGACTACGACCCCAACGTCTGGATCGGCGGCATCTCCGCCAAGGACTACGCCGCCCTCACCAGCAAGAACTCCAACTACCCGCTGCTCAACCGCGGCATCCAGGGCCAGGCCCCGGCCGGCTCCATCTTCAAGGTGATCTCCGCGAGCGCCGCCGTCCGGGCCGGCTACGACTTCAACGACAAGTACAACTGCAGCGCCTCCTACAGCCTCGGCAGCCGCAGCTTCGCCAACTTCGAGTCCCAGGGCCACGGCCCCATCACCCTCGGGGACGCCCTCAAGTACTCCTGCAACACCGTCTTCTACGCCCTCGGCCACAAGGAGTGGCAGAAGGACGGCGGCATCACCGCGAACAAGGACTCCAAGGACTGGTTCTACGTGACCGCCCGCGACTTCGGCCTCGGCTCGGAGACCGGCATCGACCTGCCCAACGAGGTCAAGGGCCGGATCCCGGACCGCCAGTGGAAGCAGGCGTTCTGGGAGGCCAACAAGGACGCCTGGTGCAAGCAGGGCAAGAAGGGCGGCAGCTACGTCGAGCAGATCGCGTACGAGAACTGCCTCGAAGGCAACCAGCTGAAGGCGTACGACAGCATCAACTTCGCCATCGGACAGGGCGACGTCCTCGTCACCCCCATCCAGATGGCCACCATCTACGCGGCCATCAGCAACGGCGGCACCCTCTACGACCCCTCCGTCGGCAAGGCCGTCATCAGCCCCGACGGCAAGCAGATCCGCGAGATCAAGCCCAAGGCCCACGGCAAGCTGCCCGTCAGCGCCGAGACCGTCCGCGACCTCGACAAGGGCCTGCGCTCCGTCGTCGAACCCGGCGGCACCGCCGCCTGGCGCTTCGGCGGCTGGCCCCAGGACAAGATCCCGATGCGCGCCAAGACCGGCACCGCCCAGGTCTACGGCAAGCAGACCACCTCTTGGCTCGCCACCTACACCGACGACTTCACCATCGTCATGACCATCTCCCAGGGCGGCACCGGCTCCGGCGCCTCCGGCCCCGCCGTCCGCAACATCTACGACGCCCTCTACGGCCTCGACGACGCCGGCAACCAGGACCTCAAGCGCGCCCTGCTCCCCGGGCCGCAGAAGACGCTGCCCAAGGTCCAGCCCGACGGCACCATCGACGCGCCGACGATCAAGGCGTACGACCCCAAGTCCCAGCTGGTCGACCCGAACGAGGCGAACGGCGCCGCGCCGCCGCCGCTCGCGGGCACGCCCCCCAACAGGAGGGACTGACCCGATGCCGAAGCGGAGAAGATTCTTCGTCTCCCGTTACGCCCCCGAGCGCGGCACCCTCGCCCGGCTGACCGCCCGCGACTCGGTGGTCCGCCGGCTCGACTGGCCGATCCTGCTCTCGGCCCTGGCGCTCTCCCTCATCGGCTCGCTGCTGGTGTGGTCGGCGACCCGGGGCCGCACCGAGCTGAACAACGGCGACCCGTACTACTTCCTCTTCCGCCACCTGCTCAACACCGGCATCGGCGTGGTGCTGATGATCGGCACGGTCTGGCTCGGCCACCGCACCCTGCGCGGCGCCGTCCCGTTCCTCTACGGCCTGTCGATCGTGTTGATCCTCGCCGTCCTCACCCCGCTCGGCGCCACCATCAACGGCGCCCACGCGTGGATCGTGGTCGGCGGCGGCTTCTCGCTCCAGCCCAGCGAGTTCGTCAAGATCACCATCATCCTGGTGATGGCGATGCTGCTCGCCTCGAAGGTGGACGCGGGCGACCAGATCCATCCGGACCACGGCACCGTCGCCAAGTCCCTGGTGCTCGCCGCCCTCCCCATGGGCATCGTCATGCTCATGCCCGACCTCGGCTCGGTCATGGTGATGATCGTGATCGTGCTCGGCGTCCTGCTCGCCTCCGGCGCCTCCAACCGCTGGGTCCTCGGCCTCATCGGCTCCGGCATCGCCGGCGCGGTCCTCGTCACCACCCTCGGCATGCTCGACGAGTACCAGATCAACCGCTTCGCCGCCTTCGCCAACCCCGACCTCGACCCCTCCGGCGTCGGCTACAACACCAACCAGGCCCGCATCGCCATCGGCGGCGGCGGACTCAGGGGCGCCGGCCTCTTCAACGGCCACCAGACCAGCGGCCAGTTCGTCCCCGAACAGCAGACCGACTTCGTCTTCACCGTCGCCGGCGAGGAGCTGGGCTTCATCGGCTCCGGCTTCATCCTGCTGCTGATCGGCATCGTCCTCTGGCGGGCCTGCCGGATCGCCCGCGAGACCACCGAGCTGTACGGCACCATCGTCGCCGCCGGCATCATCGCCTGGTTCGCCTTCCAGTCCTTCGAGAACATCGGCATGAACCTCGGCATCATGCCCGTCGCCGGCCTGCCGCTGCCCTTCGTCTCCTACGGCGGTTCGTCGATGTTCGCCGTCTGGGTCGCGATCGGACTCCTCCAGTCCATCCGGGTGCAGCGCCCGATGACCGCCTGACGCGACCGAGGCATGCGAGACCGCCCCGGCGGTTAGATTCGACGTATGGCGGAGACCAAGCGCGAGATCGAGCGGAAGTACGAAGCCACCGAGGAGACCCGGCTGCCGGACCTCACCCGCGCGGCCGGGGTCGCCTCGGTCACCGGCGAGGGCGTCACCGCGCTCGACGCGGTCTACTACGACACGGCCGACCTGAGACTCGCGGCCGACTCCCTCACGCTCCGGCGCCGCACCGGCGGCCGGGACGCCGGCTGGCACCTCAAGTTCCCCGTCGCCGCCGGCGTCCGCGACGAGATCGCGGCCCCGCTCTCGGAGACCCTCCCGCCCTCCCTGGCGGAGCTCCTGCGCTCCCGGCTGCGCCACACCGAGGTCGTCCCCGTCGTCCGCCTCCGCTCCTCCCGCGACGTGAAGCACCTGAGGGACGCCGACGGCACGATCCTCGCCGAGCTCTCCGTGGACACCGTCCACGCCGACCGCCTCCTCGGCGGCGGCGGCTCGGCCGCCTGGACCGAGATCGAGGTCGAGCTCGCCGACGACACCGACCCGGCGGTCCTCGACGCCGTCGAGAAGCGGCTGCGGAAAGCCGGCATCCACCCCTCCGAAGCCCCCTCCAAACTGGCCCACGCCCTCGACCGGACCGGCCTCGCCCCCCAGCCCCGCCACCCCACGCCGCCGGCCGGTGACGGCACGGCGGGCGCCGCCGTCCTCGCGTACGTCCGGGAACAGATCGAGGCCGTCGTCCGGCTCGACCCCGCCGTCCGCCGCGACCTGCCCGACGCCGTCCACCAGATGCGGGTCGCCTGCCGCCGCCTCCGCAGCGCCTTCAAGACCTACCGCAAGGTCCTCGACCGCGAGGTCACCGACCCGATCGGCGCCGAGCTCAAGTGGCTCGCCGGCGAGCTCGGCCACTCCCGCGACCAGGAGGTCCTGGACGCCCGGATCGGCGACGCCCTCGACGCGCTGCCCCGCGACCTGCGCCACGGCCCCGTCCGCGGCCGCCTCCGCACCTGGGGCAACGCCCGCTCCCGTAGCGCCCGGCACCAGGCCCTCGACGCCCTCGACTCACCCCGCCACCTCGCCCTCCTCGACACCCTCGACGGACTGCTCGCCGACCCGCCGCTGCGGCCCGCCGCCCGGAAGAAGGCCGGCAAGGTACTGCCGAAGGCGATCCGCCGCGACCACCGGCGCCTCGCCGACCGGATGGGCCCCGCGCTCGGCCTCGACCCCGGCCACGAGCGCGACCTCGCCCTCCACGAGGCCCGCAAGGCCGCCAAACGGACCCGGTACGCCGCCGAGGCCGCCGCCCCGGCCCTCGGCAAGCCGGCGAAGCGGTTCGCCAAGAAGGTGAAGAAGGTCCAGAGCCTCCTCGGCGACCACCAGGACACCGTCGTCGCCCGCACCGCCCTGGACGACCTCGCCCGCCAGGCCGAATCGGCCGGCGAACCCTCCTTCACCTGGGGCGTTCTCCACGCCCGCCAGGAAGCCGCCGCCGCGGCCCAGGAGCGGAGGCTGCCGGAGGTGTGGGAGAAGGCCGTGACGCCGGGACTCCGGGCGGCGCTGGGCCACTGAGCACCGGGGTACGCTTGAGAGTCGCCCCCTGCCAGCTCACGAAGGTTCGAGATGTCTGCTGCCGAGTCTGTCTTCCCGCAGCTCGAAGCTCTGCTCCCGCACGTGCAGAAGCCGATCCAGTACGTCGGTGGAGAGCTGAACTCCACGGTCAAGCCGTGGGAGAGCGCCGACGTCCGCTGGGCGCTGATGTACCCGGACGCCTACGAGGTCGGTCTGCCCAACCAGGGCGTCATGATCCTCTACGAGGTGCTGAACGAGCGCGAGGGCGTCCTCGCCGAGCGCACCTACAGCGTGTGGCCGGACCTCGAAGAGCTGATGCGCGAGCACAAGGTGCCGCAGTTCACGGTCGACAGCCACCGCCCGGTCGGTGCCTTCGACGTGTTCGGCCTGTCCTTCTCCACGGAGCTGGGCTACACCAACATGCTCACGGCGCTCGACCTGGCGGGCATCCCGCTGGAGTCGAAGGACCGCACCGTCGACCACCCCATCGTGCTCGCCGGCGGCCACGCGGCCTTCAACCCCGAGCCGATCGCGGACTTCATCGACGCGGCGATCATCGGCGACGGCGAGCAGGCCGTCCTCGACATGACCGAGATCATCCGGGCCTGGAAGGCCGAGGGGCGCCCCGGCGGCCGCGAGGAGGTCCTCCTCCGCCTCTCCAAGACCGGCAGCGTCTACATCCCGGCGTTCTACGACGTCGAGTACCTGCCGGACGGCCGCATCGGCCGCGTCGTCCCCAACCGCTCGGGCGTGCCGTGGCGCGTGTCCAAGCACACCGTCATGGACCTCGACGAGTGGCCGTACCCCAAGCAGCCCCTCGTCCCGCTCGCGGAGACCGTCCACGAGCGCATGTCCGTCGAGATCTTCCGCGGCTGCACCCGCGGCTGCCGCTTCTGCCAGGCCGGCATGATCACGCGCCCCGTGCGGGAGCGAAGCATCACCGGCATCGGCGAGATGGTCGAGAAGGGTCTCAAGACGACGGGCTTCGAGGAGGTCGGCCTCCTCTCCCTCTCCTCCGCGGACCACTCGGAGATCGGCGACATCGCCAAGGGCCTCGCCGACCGGTACACCGAGGACAAGGTGGGCCTCTCCCTCCCCTCGACCCGCGTCGACGCCTTCAACGTGGACCTCGCCAACGAGCTGACCCGGAACGGGCGCCGCTCCGGCCTCACCTTCGCCCCCGAGGGCGGCTCCGAGCGCATGCGCAAGGTCATCAACAAGATGGTCTCGGAGGAGGACCTGATCCGGACCGTCTCCACGGCGTACGGCAACGGCTGGCGCCAGGTGAAGCTGTACTTCATGTGCGGCCTGCCGACGGAGACCGACGAGGACGTCCTCCAGATCGCCGACATGGCGATGAACGTGATCGCCGAGGGCCGCAAGGTCTCCGGCCAGAACGACATCCGCTGCACCGTCTCCATCGGCGGCTTCGTCCCCAAGCCGCACACCCCCTTCCAGTGGGCCCCGCAGCTGTCGGCGGAGGAGACGGACGAGCGCCTGGCCAAGCTCCGCGACAAGATCCGCGGCGACAAGAAGTACGGCCGCTCGATCGGCTTCCGCTACCACGACGGCAAGCCCGGCATCGTCGAGGGCCTGCTCTCCCGCGGCGACCGCCGCATCGGCGCCGTCATCCGCGCGGTCTACGAGGACGGCGGCCGCTTCGACGGCTGGCGCGAGCACTTCAGCTACGACCGCTGGATGGCCTGCGCGGAGAAGACCCTCCCCGAGTACGGCGTGGACGTCGCCTGGTACACCACCCGCGAGCGCTCCTACGAGGAGGTCCTGCCCTGGGACCACCTGGACTCCGGCCTCGACAAGGACTGGCTCTGGGAGGACTGGCAGGACGCCCTCGACGAGACCGAGGTCGAGGACTGCCGCTGGACCCCGTGCTTCGACTGCGGCGTCTGCCCGCAGATGGACACCCACATCCAGATCGGCCCCACGGGCAAGAAGCTGCTGCCGCTGAGCGTGGTCAAGTAGGTCCCCGTTCGAGCGAGAGGGGCGCCCGGACGGAAATCCGTCCGGGCGCCCCTCTTCGTTCGTGGGTGCCGGGGTCAGCCCGGGACGTGTTCCGGGCGGGTGGTGGCGGTTTCGGCGGCTTCCGGGGTGGGGGCCGGGGTGCGGTCGGCGACCGGGATCACGGGCGGGTTCGGGGTCTGCTCGGCCAGGAAGACGGCGCGGACGACGCGCTCGGCGGCGTGGCCGTCGTCCCACGCGCAGAAGCGCTCGCGGAAGGCCCGGCGCAGCGCGGCGGCGGGCTCGCCGGCCCAGGCGCCGCCGCGGAAGGCGTCGATCAGCTCGTCCTCGGTGGTGGCGATCACACCGGGGGTGTCACCGGGCTCGCCGGAGAGCAGGTCGAAGGTCACACCGCGGCAGGTGCGGTACATCTCCCAGTCGTCGGCGTAGGTGACGATCGGCCGGTCGAGGTTGGCGTAGTCGAACATGATCGACGAGTAGTCCGTGATCAGCGCGTCGGCCGCCAGGCACAGCTCCTCCACCGAGGGGTGGCGGGAGACGTCGACCAGGGCGCCCCGCTCGGCGAGCGCGCTCAGCTCCGGGTCGGCGCCGTAGAAGTAGTGGGCGCGGACCAGGAGGACGTAGTCGGGGCCGAGCTCGCGGGCGAAGCGGGCCAGGTCCAGGCGGGAGACGAAGGCGTCCTTCTGGTGGTCGCGGACGGTGGGCGCGTACAGGATCGCCTTCTTGCCGGGGGCGATGCCCAGGGCGCCGCGGATCCGGCGCACGTCCTCGGCGCCGGCCCGGTAGTAGACGTCGTTGCGCGGGTAGCCGGTGTTGAGGCTGCGGAACGGCGCCGGGTAGACCCGCTCCCACTGTTCGGTGGAGTGCTGGTTGGAGGAGACGCTCCAGTCCCAGCGGTCGACCCGCTCCATGAGCTTGTCGAAGTCCATGCTCTTGGCGACGGCCGGGTAGTGCTGCTGGTCCAGGCCCATCCGCTTGAGCGGGGTGCCGTGGTGGGTCTGGAGGTGGACCTGGCCGGGGCGCTTGACCACCGAGTCCGGGAAGTTCACGTTGTTGACCAGGTACTTCGCCCGGGCCATGGCCTTCCAGTAGCCGAAGGTGGCGGGGGCGACCCGGGTGATGCCCGCGGGCAGCTTGTCGGTGTACCCCTGGTTGACCACCCAGACCCCGCGCAGGTTCGGCGCGAGCTTCTTGGCGGCGTCGTGGACGGCGAGCGGGTTGCAGCCGGGGGTGCGGCCCCAGTAGGCGGAGTAGACGGCGAGGTTCTCGTCGACGGGGAGCCGGCGCTGCACCGCGTAGTACGTCTTCAGGGCCTTGCGGCCGCCCCAGCGCTTCGAGCGGCCCAGCGCGCGGAAGGCGGTCTCGCGGGTGCCGTTGGCCGCCTTGAGCGATTCGAAGGCCGCGTACGAGCCGGTCCTCAGCACCTTGAACTTCAGGCCGGTGATGCCGGGCGGCGGGGTGAAGCCCTTGGGCTCGTTCCTGCGGTACGCCTTGCCGGCCTCGCGGACGTAGGCGCGGCGGTGGCTGCGCGGTATTCGGAAGCCGCGGGCGAGGGTGTAGAGGAAGTGGCTGACCATCCGCTCGAAGACGATCTTGCGGTACTCGTCGAGGCCGGGGCGGCCTTCGAGCTGGTCGAAGACCCGCTGGTACTGCTCGAAGATCACGAAGTGCTTGCGCGGCGAGCTGCTCCGCATGGAGCTGCCCTGGCGGCGCTGGCGGTACTCGACGACGACGTACTCCAGGCCGGCGACGCGCCGGGCGGCGGCCATGGTCGTGTAGACCATGAGCGCGTCCTCGTAGAGGCCGTCGGTGAAGCGGAAGCCGTCGCCGGCGGGGCCGCCGGTGGTGAAGAAGTCGCGGCGGTAGACGCGGTTCCAGACGACGGCGAAGATCCGCAGCAGTTCGAGCCGGTCGACCGGGCGGACCACCTCGGCGCCGAGCGGGGCGATGAACCGGCCGGACTTGCTGGGCTCGACGGTGCCGTCCACATGGGTGCGGACGTAGTCGAAGAGGAGGATCTCGGGGTCGTCGGTCTCGGCGAGCCGGTCGGCGAGCGCCCGCAGGGAGCCGGGGCGGATGGAGTCGTCGCCGTCGAGGAAGAGCAGGTAGTCGCCGCGGGCGTGGGCGATGCCGGTGTTGCGGGCGGCGCCGATGCCGCCGTTCTGCTCGCGGTGGACGGCGCGGACGCGCGCGTCGCGGGCGGCGAACTCGTCGATGATGGCGCCGCTGCTGTCCTGCGAGCAGTCGTCGACCGCGATGATCTCGAAGTCCGGGTAGCTCTGCGAGGTGATCGATTCGAGGCATTCGCGTATGTAGCCCTCGACCCCGTAGACCGGGATGATCACGCTGAACCGGGGGGTAGCTGCAGACGGCATACCGTGTGTCTCTCCTCAGTCGAACCGCTCAAGCGCAGTATGACAGGAGTACTCGAACGCGTTCCGGGGGTGCGGGCGCCCGTACGGGTCCCGGGCGGGGTGAACGGCGTGTTCCCGGCGGGTGAGGCGGGGGCCAACTGGGTTCGAACGGCCGAGGAGCCCATCGTCTATTCTGAAGAGCTGCGGCGGTGCTGCGCTCCGGCGCCGGGGCGGACGGGCCGGCAGGCGGGTCTTTCTCGGAGGGGAGACACCCCCCATCGGTCCGCTGGAACAACCGAAAGCACGCCCCGTCACCCCCTCAGACGCTCGAGCCTGTCGAGCGGGTCTGAACCGGAAAGGAACGCAGAACTACATGGCTCCCAGGCTCAGCGTCATCGTCCCGATATACAACGTGGCGTACTACCTGCCCGCCTGCCTGAACTCGCTCGCCGTGCAGACCTTCCACGACCTGGAAGTGATCATGGTGGACGACGGGTCGACCGACGAGTCCAACGAGATCGCGGCGGAGTTCGCGGCGAAGGACGACCGCTTCCGGCTCATCCGGAAGGAGAACGCCGGTCTGGGCGCCGCCCGTAACACCGGTCTGGACACCCTGGCGCCGGAGAGCGAGTTCGTCGCCTTCGTCGACAGCGACGACCTGATCCCGCCGGACGCCTACCGGCTGATGATCGAGACCCTGGACGAGACGGGCTCCTCCTTCGCCACCGGCAACGTGGAGCACATCAACTCCACCCGCATCTGGCAGTCCCCGATGCACCGCTTCCTCTCCCGGGGCGCGGTCAAGAAGACCCACGTCAGCCGCAAGCGCGCGCTGCTCACGGACCGCATCGCCTGCAACAAGGTCTTCCGCCGTGACTTCTGGGAGCGCAACGGCTTCCGCTTCCCCGAGGGCGTCCTGTACGAGGACACCCCGGTGATCGTCCCGGCGCAGTACCTCGCCGAGTCCGTCGACATCATCAGCGAGACCACGTACTACTGGCGTCTGCGCGAGGGCGAGGCCGCCCCGTCGATCACCCAGCGCCGCACCGAGCCCAAGGCCGCCCGCGACCGCGCCTCCGCGGTGGAGAGCGTCAGCCGCTTCCTCGCCGCGCGCACCGAGCCGGGTGCCGAGGAGCTCAAGCGCGAGTACGACAAGACCGTGCTCACCGGTGACCTGCGCATCTTCCTCAACGTGCTGCCCGACGGCGACGAGGAGTACCGCGCGGAGTTCATGGCCGCGGCCAACAAGTTCCTCGACCAGATCGACCTGAAGACGGTCAAGACGCTGCCCACCGCGCTGCGCGTCAAGTGGCTGCTGGTCCGCAAGCACGCCCTGGCCGAGCTGCTGTCGTTCATCGAGGCCGAGCGCCTGGGCGAGCCGGTCGAGCTCGACGGCGCCTTCCGCCGGTACGCGGTGTACCCGGCCCTGGAGAGCACCCAGCTGCCCAAGAAGGTCCTCCGCATGGACCAGGACCTCCAGCTGCGCTCGCCGCTGAAGGAGCTGGAGTGGCTGCCGGGCGGGAAGCTGCGGCTGGCGGGCAACGCCTGGATCGACCGGGTCGACCAGAGCAGCCGGCGGAGCGTGGTGAAGCTGCTCCAGCTGAAGAAGGACGGCACCCAGCGGCGGATGCTGATCCCGCTGAAGAACCTCCAGACCGAGGACGCCACCACGGCGGCCGGCTGGAAGAACCGCGGGCACAGCTTCGACTGGGCCGGCTGGGAGACCGAGATCGACCTGAGCCGCTTCCGCAAGGGCGGCCAGTGGCAGGAGGGCCTCTGGCACGTCGGCATGCGCGTGCTCTCCGGCGGTCTGGTGCGCTCCCGCTCGGTCCACTCGTACGGCTCCGACCGCACCGCCTACCCCTCGCCGCACTGGCTGGACGAGACCCACCGGATCGTCCCCGAGCTGCGCCGCGCCGCGCTGAAGCTGCGCGTCGAGAAGGTCCCGTTCTCGATCACCGGTTTCGCGCCGGACGGGGACGCGATCGTCGTGGACGGTCTGCTGCGCGAGACGGTCGACCCGGGTGTCGAGGTCTCCCTGCGGATCATCAACCAGAGCAGCGGCGAGGCGTTCTTCGTCCCCGCCGACGCGGTGACCCCGGCCGGTGCCCACACCGAGATCCGGTTCCGCGTCCCGCTGAAGGACGTGGCCCTGCTCCCGGAGCACCTGGAGACGGACACCGCCGGTGCCGACCCGGCCAAGAACATGCGCCGCAACTGGAGCACCCAGCTCCAGCTGCAGCCCGAGGGCGAGAAGTGGCGCCGTTACAAGGTCGTCGTCCGGGACGGCGTGACCGACCTCCAGGTCCGTCTCCCCGAGACGTTCGGCGAGGACGCGCCGCTCAACGAGGTGGCGGTCCTGTCCGGCACCAACGGCTACCTGAAGTTCTCGGGCCGTCCGCTGCGCGGCCGGATCACCGGCATCGCCACCACCGACGGCACCTTCCTGATCCGTGGCACGGCGCCGCTGGACCTGGCCGACTACCACCTGGTCATCAGCGCCAAGAACCGCTTCGACGAGCGGACCGTCCCGCTGAACATCGGCAAGGACGGAACCTTCGAGGCGACCTTCCGCCCGTCCACCATGTCCGGCACCGGCGGCGGCCTGCCGCTGAAGGCCGGCCGCTGGGTCTTCCGTCTGGAGGCCGGGGAGGACGCGCCGCAGCTGCCGCTCGTCGTCGACCGGACCGCGGTCGACCAGTTCCCGCTCCAGGGCGTCCACAACGGGCGTGAGAACTGGCTGGAGGTCCACTGGCAGGACCACCCGCAGCTCAACTGCCTGCCCGACCTGAGCCCGCTGGAGCGCGGTGACAACCGCCAGTACCAGCTGCGCCAGGAGGTGTACGAGAAGGGCCGCGAGCTGCCGCTGCGCGACTCGGTGCTGTACATCAGCTACAACGGCAAGCAGTACTCGGACAGCCCGCGCGCGATCCACGAGGAGCTGCTGCGCAGGGGCGCCGACGTCGAGCACTTGTGGCTGGTCCGTGACGGTCAGGTCGAGCTGCCGGACACGGTGCGGCCGGTCCGCTTCCAGGGCCGTGAGTGGTACGAGGCGCTGGCCCGTTCGCGCTACATCATCACCAACGCCCACCTGCCGCACTGGATCCGCCGCCGGGCGGGCCAGGTGATCGTGCAGACCTGGCACGGCACGATGCTGAAGAAGATCGGCCTGGACATCGACGCGCCGAAGTTCGACCCGAACTACCACGAGCGTCTGGTCAAGGAAGCCGAGAGCTGGAACGTCCTGGTCTCGTCGAACCGTTTCTCCACCCCGATCCTCAAGCGGGCCATGGGCTACAACGGTCTGATCGCGGAGACGGGCTACCCGCGCAACGACTACCTGTACGCCGAGGACCGCGAGGAGCGCGCGGCCGAGGTGAAGCGGAAGCTGGGCCTGCCCGCGGACAAGAAGGTCGTGCTGTACGCGCCGACCTGGCGCGACGACCTGTCGCACGCCCGCGGCCAGTTCAAGTTCGACCTCCGGGTGGACCTGGAGGACGCCCGCCGCCGCCTCGGCGACGACCACGTCTTCCTGATCCGGCGCCACTCCAACATCGTGGACAGCATCCCGGGCGCCGGGAACGGCTTCGTCTACGACGTCTCGGAGTACCCGGACATCGCGGACCTGTACCTGGCGGCCGACATCATGATCACGGACTACTCGTCGGTCATGTTCGACTACGCGCACCTGCGCCGCCCGATGCTCTTCTTCACGTACGACCTGGAGCACTACCGGGACCGTCTGCGGGGCTTCTACTTCGACTTCGAGAACGACGCCCCGGGCCCGCTGGTGGAGACCTCGGACGACCTGCTCCAGGCCATCCGGGAGATCGACGAGGTCGCGGCCGAGTACCAGGAGAAGTACGACGAGTTCCACCACCAGTTCTGCGACCTTGACGACGGCCACGCGGCCGGCCGTGTCGCCGACCTGATGTTCAAGATCGCCGAGGAGGGCGCGCCGCTGTAGCGCGCGTACGAAGGAGCCCCGGTCCGCTGACGCGGACCGGGGCTCCTTCGCTTCTGCCGGAGGCGGCTACTTCTTGTCGATGATCTTCAGCGAGAGCTGCCCGTTGCTGGCGAAGTAGGGGCGCAGCTCGTGCCGGGTGCCGGCGACGGCGGTCGGCACGGAGGAGAGCCGGTTGCGCCAGCCGCTCTTCGGCCTGGTGTCCACGGAGGCGGGGACGGGGGCGCCGGACTGCTTCACCACCGGGTACGGGTAGGTGAAGACGTCCATCGGGACGAGCACGTCGTGGGCCAGCTTGCAGACGCGGATCCGCGGGGAGTCCTGGTCGGGCAGCAGCCACATGTCCCAGACGTCCTCGGTGCCGGGCTGGTGGAGACGGGCCGCGGCGGCGTTGTCCAGGGAGGCCGTGAAGCGTCCGTCGGCGCCGGGCTTCACGGGGAAGGTGAAGTTCTTGTCGGCGTCCTGGCGGTGGACGGCCTCGATGACGCTCTTGGCGCCGGTCTTCACGCCCCACGTGGCGGCGTCGACGGTGATGGCGGTGGCGCCGGCCTGGATGGCCGAGACCTCCACGTGCTGGGCGCGCACCCGGCTCTGCACCCGCAGGGTGCCGTCCGTGTGGGCGTGCGGCAGCAGCAGGGAGAGGGCGGGGCCCTCGGCGCGGGGGAGCTTCAGCGACAGGATCTGGAGGGTGTCGCAGCCGGAGGAGCGCAGCGGCAGGTCGTAGCCGGCGGCGCGGATCTGGAGCTGCCAGTCGCCCTCGACGAGCTTGCCGAGCGCGGGGACCACGGCCTCCTCGCCGACGAAGGGGACGACGACCTCGTCGGCCTTCTTGCGGATGTCCTTGCAGACCAGCTGGGCGCCGCTGTCGCCGGGCAGGCCGGCGACCGTCACCCGGACGTCGCCCTGCGGGGTGACCACGGAGGCGGCCGTGCGGGGGATGGCCCGGCGGGCCCGCATGGTCTCCACGAGCTCCTCGAAGCGGGCGGCGGTCGCGGCCTCGTGGAAGCGGACGACGTTGGCCACGGCGGCGGCCGCCATCTTGCGGCGCAGGTCCTCGTCGGCCATCAGCTTCTCGATGTGCTCGGCGAGGGCCTTCTTGTCGCCGAGCGGGACGACGTAGCCGTCCTCGCCCTGCTTGATGATGTTGCGCGGGCCGTGCGGGGCGTCGTAGCAGACGGCGGGCAGGCCGGCCGCCATGGCCTCGACGGTGACGTTGCCGAACGCCTCCAGGTGGGAGGGGAGGACGAAGATGGAGCCCTTGGCGAACTCGGGGGTGACCGGGGTGGCCGGGCCCATCAGGAAGACCTGGTTGTTGCTGTCGCTCTCGTCGATCTTCTTGCGCAGGTTGGCGCGCTCGGGGCCGGAGCCGTAGATCCGCAGGCTCCAGTCCGGGTGGCGCGGCGCGACCGAGGAGAACGCCTCGATGAGGTCGGCGAAGCCCTTGTGCGGCTTGAGCAGGCCGGCCGTGACGACGATCTTGTTGTCTCCGGTGGACATCTGGCCCTCGTGGGCCGGGATGCAGTTGGGCATCGGCGAGAGCAGGTGGGTCACGGCGGGGACGACGCCGGCGATGGTGCGGCACTCGTCCGGGGTGGGCGCGGTGATCGCGTCCATCTTCGGGTACGCGTCCCGGAAGAGGGCGTCGCGGATGTGCGGGCCGTAGCGCGCGGGGCGCGAGTGCTCCATCGCGACCTTGAGGAAGTCGCGGTCGGAGTGGGCCAGCATGATGGTGATCTTGGGGTTGTTGCTGACCACGACGTCGGCGTCGGTGGTGGCCAGGTACTCCATCAGCCGCTTCTCGCCCAGACGGCTGATCCACGGCTTCTTGTCCGTGGGCTCGTTCGGGTAGATGTGCGGGAAGACCTCGATCTGCGGGTCGTCGCCGTCGTACGTGTGGGAGTGCTTCCGGTAGTCGGTCAGGGCGAGGGTCTTCACCCGGGGGTCGAGCGGGAAGTACGCCTGGTCGCGGTTGCGCCGGAGGGCGACGAGTTCGACCTCGTGGTCCTCCACGAGTGCCCCGGCCAGGTTGTGGATCGCGCTCACTACGCCGCCGATGTGGCAGCGGTCCACCAGGAGGAAGGATATTTTCACGCCGAGCCTCGATGTCTGCGGAAGAGGGGGGAACCCCCGGGGTGGGGGCGTTCGGTACGTGCCGTCGAGCACGGAGGTGACGCACCTTAGGTTACGGGGCCGTGACCCGGAAGCGGGGCGGCTCCGTCCGCAACCGTACGGATGCCCCGCGCACACCGTCTCGTAACGCCTTGGTATCGGCCGCCGCGGCCGGAACTGGACGACCGCCCGGCACGTCGTTCTGGGCATGAACACGGAAAACCCGGGCTGCCTCACGGGAGTGGCGCGCGCCATCGCCCTCGTCGTCGTCCTGCCCCTCCGGCTGGTGTGGGACGCTCTCGCCTGGTGTTTCCGGCAGTTGTGGCGCTGGATCCTCGCCCCGGTCGGCCGCGCCCTGGGCTGGCTGCTCCACTATCTGGTCGTCGTTCCCCTCCAGTGGTTGTGGGAATGGGTGCTCGCCCCGGCGGGCCGTGCCGTGCGGTGGCTGCTCCACCATCTGCTCGTGATTCCCCTCCAATGGCTGTGGGAATGGGTCCTCGCCCCTGTCGGCAGGGCCGTCTGGTGGGTCGTCGACCTCCTGATCGTCACCCCCCTCACCTGGCTCTGGCGGTACGTGCTCGGCCCCGTCTGCCGCTTCGTCGGCGCGGCCGTCGTCTGGGCCTGGCGGATCGCCGGGCAGATCGCGGGGGCCGTCGGCCGGGCGATCCGCTGGGTGCTGTGGAACGCGGTCGGCCGCCCCCTCGCCTGGGTGTACCGGGTGATCCTCACCCCCGTCGGCCACTGGCTGCGGACCTGGGTGTGGGAGCCGCTCGCCGTCGTCGGCCGGGCCGTCCGCACCGCCGCCGGGGAGGTGCGGACCGCCCTCTTCGGCGGCCCCCGCTGACCCGCCCGCGCGTGTCCCCGGCGCCCCGCCCGGGAACCCGAGGTGGCCCGGGCGCGTACTCTGGGTAGTACAACGAACGTCCCCGGCGCGGCGCCCGCCCCCGAGAACCCCCCGCCCCGGGCGGGGGTGGTCCGGGCGGGAGCCCACGGGACGCCCAAGAGCTTCCGGGCGGAGCGCCACCCGCGCCCGCCCCGCACCGAGGAGAAGAACCACTGGGCAAGCGACAGCCCGAAGGCCCGCCGCCCGCACCGGCGGTGCAGCGCATCCGTCTGCGCTACACCAAGCGCGGCCGCCTCCGGTTCACCAGCCACCGTGACTTCCAGCGCGCCTTCGAGCGCGCCCTGCGCCGCGCCGAGGTGCCCATGGCGTACTCGGCCGGCTTCACCCCGCACCCCAAGGTGTCGTACGCCAACGCCGCCCCCACGGGTACGGGCTCCGAGGCCGAGTTCCTGGAGATCGCCCTCACCGAGCGCCGTGACCCCGAGATCCTGCGGGCCCTGCTCGACGAGTCCCTCCCGGACGGTCTCGACATCACCGACGCCGTGGAGGCCCGCAGCTCGGGCCTCGCCGACCGGCTCACCGCCTCCGTGTGGGAGCTCCGGCTCGACGGCGTCCCCGTCGACGACGCCCGCGCGGCCGTCGACGCCTTCCTCGCCGCCGAGACGGTGGAGGTGCAGCGCAAGACCAAGAACGGCATCCGTACCTTCGACGCCCGCTCCGCGGTCGCCGGGCTCGTCGCGGACCGTCCCCAGGGCGATCCCCAGGGTGATAGGCCCGCCGCCGATGCCTGTGCGATACTGCGGCTGGTTGTTCGGCACGTGACACCTGCCGTGCGACCCGACGACGTCCTGTCCGGTCTCCGAGCTGTGGCCGACCTGGCGCCGCCGGTCCCCGCAGCGGTGACCAGGCTGGCGCAGGGGCTCTTCGACGAGGAGTCCGGCACGGTGACCGACCCGCTCGCGCCCGACCGCGAGGCAGTCACGGCCGCCCCATCCACGGCCGCCGCGACCGCCCCGGTGACGGCGCCGGAGGCAGGCCCCGCGTAGGGGACGACGTCGAGCGCAGCCCTGGCACTCGGGAGCCACCTGGGTCGGGCGGCGCACTGACCAGAAGACTTTCGCCAGGCCGTACGCATCGGGCGTACGGAACCGGCGAGCCAGACATTCAGCTCCCGTGCGGCGCCCGCGCCCCGGACGGCGGCACCGCGCACGACGCGCGTCCGTGCCGCCCACCGGAATCCGACGCGGCGCCCGGGAGCGTGACGGGAGAACCGCCCGCATGCTCGAAGACACCAACGAGACCGCCGAGAACAACGACAGCAACGCACCCGGGGACAAGCTGCCGCCGCGCCGCAGGCGCCGCGCCGCCTCCCGGCCCGCCGGCCCGCCGGTGGCCGCCGCCGGCGAGACCGCCGAGGCCGCGGCCGAGGTCGTGGAGCCCACCGTGGCCCCGGCCGCCGAGGCCGCCCCGGCCCGCACCCGCCGCCGCGCCACCCGCAAGACCGCCGCTCCGGCCGCGGAGCCCGCCGCTCCGGCCGTCGTGGTGGAGGAGCCCGCCGAGGCCGCCGCCCCGGCCCGGACCCGCCGCCGCGCCACCCGCAAGGCCACCGCGCCCGTGACCTCCCCGGCCGCCGACGAGACGGCCGCCGAGGAGGCCGCCGAGCCCGTCGCCGCCGAGGCCCCGGCCGCCGAGGCCGAGCCCGAGGCCGCCCCGGCCCGCACCCGCCGCCGCGCCACGCGCCGCGCCAGCGCCCCGGTCGCCTCCCCGGCCCCCGTCGAGGAGCCCGCCGCCGAGGCCCCGGCCGCCGAGCCCGCCGTGGTGGAGGAGCCCGCCGAGGCCGCCGCCCCGGCCCGCACCCGCCGCCGCGCCACCCGCCGCGCCGCCGCGCCCGAGATCACCCCGGACGTGGCCGCCGAGCTCGCCGCGCCGACCTCCGGCGAGGAGCTGCCCGAGGACACCGTCGAGGAGATCGCCTCCCACGGTGCCGACGTCGCCGCCGCCGAGGCCGCCGCCACCCGCGGCCGTGGCCGTGGCCGCCGGGTCGCCACGCCGCAGTTCACCGAGCCGCCCGCCGCCGAGGAGACCCCGCGCCGCCGCCGCGCCGAGCGCCCGGCCGTCGCCGTCTTCCAGGCCCCGGTCTTCGCCGAGCCGATGTTCCAGACGCCGGAGACCGCCGCCTTCGCCGCCGCCGCTGCCGCCGAGGTCGAGGTCGAGGAGGAGCCGGAGGAGGCCGAGGAGACCGTCGTCGAGACGGTCGAGCCGGCCGAGGCCGTGGAGCCCGCCGAGCGCGACGGGGCCGGCCGCCGCCGTCGCCGCCGCCGCGGCGAGCCCGTCGCCGTCGAGCCCGTCCCGTCCACCGTCGCCGACGAGCCCGAGGTCGAGCACGTCGCCGACGAGGCCGAGGAGGCCGAGGAGGCGGAGGACACCGACGAGTACGGCGACCGCCCGTCCCGCCGCCGCCGTCGGGGCGGCCGTCGCCGCCGCCGCGGCGAGTCCGCCGAGGCGGAGGACGCCGAGGAGGGCGAGGAGACCGACGAGCCGCACGCCGAGGACGAGGCGGAGGCCGAGGAGGACGCCGAGGACGAGTCCGGCTTCGGCGGCTCCAGCAGCTCCCGCCGTCGCCGCCGCCGTCGCCGCCGCAGCGGTGACGCCTCCGGCGAGGCCGAGACCACCGACGAGGACGGCGTCCGCACGGTCGTCAAGGTCCGCGAGCCCCGCCCGGCCCGTGAGAAGGCCGAACCCGGCACCGGCGCCGACGAGGTCCAGTCCATCAAGGGCTCCACCCGCCTGGAGGCCAAGAAGCAGCGCCGCCGCGAAGGCCGCGAGCAGGGCCGCCGCCGCGTCCCGATCATCACCGAGGCCGAGTTCCTCGCCCGCCGCGAGGCCGTCGAGCGCGTCATGGTCGTCCGCCAGAACGGCGAGCGCACCCAGATCGGCGTCCTGGAAGACAACGTGCTCGTCGAGCACTACGTCAACAAGGAGCAGGCCACCTCGTACGTCGGCAACGTCTACCTGGGCAAGGTCCAGAACGTGCTGCCGTCCATGGAGGCCGCCTTCGTCGACATCGGCAAGGGCCGCAACGCCGTCCTGTACGCCGGCGAGGTCAACTTCGAGGCGCTCGGCATGGGCCACGGCCCGCGCCGCATCGAGTCCGCCCTCAAGTCCGGCCAGTCCGTCCTGGTGCAGGTCACCAAGGACCCGATCGGCCACAAGGGCGCCCGCCTCACCAGCCAGGTCTCCCTGCCCGGCCGCTACCTCGTGTACGTCCCCGAGGGCTCGATGACCGGCATCAGCCGCAAGCTCCCGGACACCGAGCGCGCCCGCCTGAAGACCATCCTCAAGAAGATCGTCCCCGAGGACGCGGGCGTCATCGTGCGCACCGCCGCCGAGGGCGCGAGCGAGGACGAGCTGCGCCGCGACGTCGAGCGCCTCCAGGCGCAGTGGGCCGACATCCAGAAGAAGGCCACCCAGATCTCGACGTCCGCGCCGAGCCTGCTCTACGGCGAGCCGGACATGACCGTCCGGGTCGTCCGCGACATCTTCAACGAGGACTTCTCCAAGGTCATCGTGAGCGGCGACGACGCCTGGGAGACCATCCACGGCTACGTCTCGCACGTCGCGCCCGACCTGGCCGACCGCCTCCAGCGGTGGACCAGCGAGGTCGACGTCTTCGCCACCTACCGGATCGACGAGCAGCTGATGAAGGCGCTCGACCGGAAGGTGTGGCTGCCGTCCGGCGGCTCGCTGGTGATCGACAAGACCGAGGCGATGATCGTCGTCGACGTCAACACCGGCAAGTTCACCGGCCAGGGCGGCAACCTGGAGGAGACCGTCACCAGGAACAACCTGGAGGCGGCCGAGGAGATCGTGCGCCAGCTGCGGCTGCGCGACCTCGGCGGCATCGTCGTCATCGACTTCATCGACATGGTCCTGGAGTCCAACCGCGACCTGGTGCTCCGCCGCCTCCTGGAGTGCCTGGGCCGCGACCGGACCAAGCACCAGGTGGCCGAGGTCACCTCGCTGGGCCTGGTCCAGATGACCCGCAAGCGGGTCGGCCAGGGCCTCCTGGAGTCCTTCTCCGAGACCTGCGTCCACTGCAACGGCCGCGGTGTCATCGTCCACATGGAGCAGCCGGCCACGCACGGCGGCGGCGGTGGCGGCAAGCGCTCGAAGAAGCGCGGCCGCGGCGGCGAGGGCCACGACCACGCCCACGAGCACGCCCACGAGACGCACGAGGCCGAGGTCTCCGCGGAGGCCGAGACCGAGGCCGAGGTCGCGGCCGAGCTGGCCGCCCCGGTGGCCGTGCCGGTCCCGATCGCCCCGGACGAGGAGCTGTACGGCAGCGTCGCCGAGGCCGAGGCCGCCGCGACCCGCGGGCGTGGCCGCCGCCGCGTCACCCGCAAGGTGACCGCGCCGGTGACCCCGACCCCCGCCCCCGCCCCGACCCCGATCGCGGAGCCCGAGCCCGTCGTGGCCGAGCCCGTCGCGGCACAGGCCGCGCCGGAGCCGGTCGCCGAGGCCGTGGAGACGGTGGAGGCGGCGCCCGCGCCCCGCACCCGCCGCCGGGCCACCCGTCGCGTGACCTCCCCGGTCGTGTCGACGGCCGCCGAGCCGGCCGAGCCCGAGCCCTTCTTCGCGCCGGCGGAGCCGGAGGCCGTAACGGAGCCGGAGGCCGTACCGGAGCCGGTCGTGGAGACCGCGCCCGAGCCGGTCGCCGAGCCCGTCGCCGAGGAGGCCCCCGCGGCCGCCGCGCCGCGCGCCCGCCGCCGGGTGGTCCGCAAGGCCACCGCCCCGGCCGGTGCCCCCGCCGGCGCCGAGGCCGCCGAGATCGTGGTGGCCGCGGCCGCCCCGGCCGAGGAGCCGCAGGCGGACGCCGAGGAGACGGAGGCCGCCCCCGCGGCCAAGAAGACCGCGCGGAAGACCGCCAAGAAGGCCACCGCCAAGAAGGCCGCCACGAAGAAGACGGCGGCCAAGAAGACGGTGGCGAAGAAGACGGCCGCCAAGAAGACCACGGCCAAGAAGGCCGCGGAGAAGACCGCGGCCCCGGCCCAGGACTGAGCCGGTCCCGCCCCGGTGGGCCTCCTGACCGAGGGGGCCCACCGGGGCGGTCCGCACCCGGACGGGCGAATTTGACCCCCTGTGGCAGGCGCCCGTAACCTAGACCGTCGGCGTGTCTCTGACGCGCCGCGCCTCTGAGCACCCCCCTTCCGCCCGTCGGGAGAGGCCGCTCGTCCGATCCGGATCGTCGTGGGCCCCCGGGCCCGCGCGTGAGCGGCTGGCGTCAGAGGTCCCGTTCCCGAGTGAGAGAGAGATCCGCGTGTACGCCATCGTGCGCAGCGGTGGTCGCCAGCACAAGGTTGCTGTCGGCGACATCGTTGAGGTTGACAAGATTTCCACCGCCAAGATCGGCGACACGGTCGAGCTCTCGGCCCTGCTCGTCGTCGACGGCGACGCCGTGACCAGCGACCCGTGGGTCCTGGCGGGCATCAAGGTCGTGGCCGAGGTCGTGGACCACACCAAGGGCGCCAAGATCGACATCCTGCGCTACAAGAACAAGACCGGCTACCGCCGTCGCCAGGGTCACCGTCAGCAGTACACGGCGATCAAGGTCACGTCCATCCCGTCGGCCGCGAAGTAAAGAGGGACTGAGCAATGGCACACAAGAAGGGCGCATCGTCCACCCGGAACGGTCGCGATTCCAACGCCCAGCGGCTCGGCGTGAAGCGCTTCGGCGGTCAGGTCGTCAACGCCGGTGAGATCCTGGTCCGCCAGCGCGGCACCCACTTCCACCCGGGCTCGGGTGTCGGTCGCGGTGGCGACGACACGCTGTTCGCCCTGCAGGCCGGTTCGGTGCAGTTCGGCACCTTCCGTGGCCGCAAGGTCGTGAACATCGTTCCGGTCGCCTGATCGGACGCTTTGCGGAGGCGGACCTCACTTCCCGGCTGGGAAGAGGGTCCGCCTTTCGCGTGTTACTAGATAGACATTCCCGTACATAGCTTTCCCGTACTTCGCTCTTCTGGAGGCACAGAACCATGACCACCTTCGTGGACCGCGTCGAGCTGCACGTCGCCGCGGGTAACGGGGGCCACGGCTGCGCCTCCGTCCACCGGGAGAAGTTCAAGCCGCTCGGCGGCCCCGACGGCGGCAACGGCGGCCGGGGCGGTGACGTGATCCTGGTCGTCGACCAGTCCGTCACCACACTCCTGGAGTACCACCACTCGCCGCACCGCAAGGCCACCAACGGCAAGCCCGGAGAGGGCGGCAACCGGGCCGGCAAGGACGGCCAGGACCTCGTCCTGTACGTGCCCGACGGCACCGTCGTCCTGGACAAGAAGGGCGAGGTCCTCGCGGACCTCGTCGGCCACGGCACGACGTACGTCGCCGCCGAGGGCGGCCGCGGCGGCCTCGGCAACGCGGCGCTGTCCTCCGCCCGCCGCAAGGCCCCCGGCTTCGCGCTGCTCGGTGTCCCCGGCGACCTCCAGGACATCGTCCTGGAGCTGAAGACCGTCGCCGACGTGGCGCTCGTCGGCTACCCCAGCGCCGGCAAGTCCTCGCTGATCTCCGTCCTCTCGGCCGCCAAGCCGAAGATCGCGGACTACCCCTTCACGACCCTCGTCCCGAACCTGGGCGTGGTGACCGCCGGCTCGACCGTCTACACGATCGCCGACGTCCCCGGCCTCATCCCCGGCGCCAGCCAGGGCCGCGGCCTCGGCCTGGAGTTCCTGCGCCACGTCGAGCGCTGCTCGGTCCTCGTCCACGTCCTCGACACGGCGACGCTGGAGTCCGACCGCGACCCGGTCACCGACCTCGACGTCATCGAGGAGGAGCTGAAGCAGTACGGCGGCCTCGACGACCGTCCGCGCATCGTCGTCCTCAACAAGATCGACATCCCGGACGGCCAGGACCTCGCGGACATGATCCGCCCGGACCTGGAGGAGCGCGGCTACCGCGTCTTCGAGGTCTCCGCGGTCGCCCGCACCGGCCTGAAGGAGCTCTCCTTCGCCCTCGCCGACATCGTCGGGAAGGCCCGCGCCGCGAAGCCGAAGGAGGAGGCGACCCGGATCGTCATCCGCCCGAAGGCCGTCGACGACGCCGGCTTCACCGTCACGTACGAGGAGCACGAGGACGTGTACCGGGTGCGCGGCGAGAAGCCGGAGCGCTGGGTCCGCCAGACCGACTTCAACAACGACGAGGCCGTCGGCTACCTCGCCGACCGCCTCAACCGCCTCGGCGTCGAGGACGCGCTGATGAAGGCCGGCGCCCGCGCCGGCGACGGCGTCGCCATCGGTGCCGAGGAGAACGCGGTCGTCTTCGACTGGGAGCCCACCGTCATGGCGGGCGCCGAGATGCTGGGCCGCCGGGGCGAGGACCACCGCCTCGACGCCCCCCGTCCCGCTGTCCAGCGCCGCCGTGACCGCGACGCGGAGCGCGACGACGCGGACCGCGAGTACGACGAGTTCAACCCGTTCTAGTACCAGCGGTACACGGAAACGGTCCGGGAACCCCCGGTGGCTTCGGCCGCCGGGGGTTTCCGCTGTGCCGGGGTCCCTCTATCGGGTGAGAAGCCTGGCGCGGGGACGGGCTCGTGCGCCCACCGCGTGCGCGGCGGCTCGCCGCGGGCGCGCGGCTCCGGCCGGGCCGCGGGGGAGGGCCGGCGCCGGGCGACGGGGACGTGCCCTGCGGGGGTGTACGCCGAGGTCATGGGCGCCCGGCCGGGCGCCCGGCGGACGACGGGCCCGCCGGGGGAGGGGCGGTGAACGGCGGCGCAGCCCGTACCGAGGTCGTCTCGGGAGCGGTCGGCGGGCACCGGAATTTCACCGGACGGACGCTTCGGCGCCGGTTTGCCTTCGAATGGACGGCCTTGCCACTATGTGGCGCCCGACTGTCAACCCCCAGAACGGAAGCCGGGATTGTCGTGAGTGACGCCTTGCTGCCCTACGCGGTGGGTGCCGCGAAACGAGCCCGGCGGGTGGCGGTGCGGATGCGCCGCCGGGTCGAGCGACTGCACACCGCGCCTGCGTTCGGCGGGGGGATCCCGCCGCGGCCCGCGCTCCGCCCCCTCCACCTCTCGGTCCTCGGCGGCCGGACCCTCAACGCCGCCCTCTTCGCCCCGCCCGGCACCGACCTCGCCTCCGCCCGGCTCGAACTCGCCCGCGGCGGCCGCGTCCACCGGCTGCCGCTGGAGCTCGAACCGCAGCCCGACGGCACCCTCCTGCTCACCGCGACCACCGCCCTCCGCCTCACCGACGCCCCCGCCGGCACCGGGACGGACACCGGCCCCGGCCGGGCCGGTCTCGGCCTCACCCCCGGCCGGGCCGGTCTCGCCCTCACCCCCGGCCGGGCCGGTCTCGCCCTCACCCCCGGCCTGTGGCGCGTCGGCACCGTCCTCACCCGCCCCGACGGGCAGGAGCAGCGCACCGGCGTCGCCGCCGTGCCGCTCCCCGCGACCGACGGGCCCATCGCCCCCGTCTCGCCCGACCCGGCCGGCGGCGCCCACTTCCGCCTGATGCGCTCGGTCGACGGCTTCGCCGTCCTCAAGGTCCGCGCCCCCGCCCACCAGGCCGAACTCGACACCTTCGCCCTCCGCTGGGACCGGATCTCGGTCCGCGGCCGGGTCGTCGCCCCGCAGGCCCCGCCCGCCGCGTACACCGCCCAGGCGGTCCGCCGGGGCGGCGGCGCCGTCGTCCAGGCCCCGCTGGAGTGGGACGGCGACGCCTTCGCCTTCGACCTGCCGCTCGCCGGCATGGTCTCCGGCCGCAAGGCCCTGCGCTGGGACATCCAGCTCCAGCAGGGGCGCACCGGCCTCAAGATCGGCCGCAGGCTCACCGACCTGCGCCGGCGCAACCAGGTGATCCGCACCTCGTTCCGGATCATCGCCCTGGAAGACGGCTCGCTCCTCCGAGTGCATGCCTACATCACCTCGGCCGGGGCGCTCGCCGTCTCCTGCGTCGGGTTCGAAGGCGCCCCCGACGGCGCGGAGGGACGCGTATGAAGATCACCATCCTGCTCACCTGGGGCGACGCCATGGGCGGCACCGAGATGGCCGCCTACACCCAGGCCGCCCAGCTGATGCCGCGTCACGAGGTGGAGATCCTCAGCGTGTTCAGGACGGAGGCGGAGCCGTTCCTGCCGGAGGCGAAGGGGGTTCCCGTCCGCTACCTGGTCGACCGCACCGGCCGTTCGCCGCGCCCGGTGCGCCCCTCCGCGCTCACCGCAGGCGAGTGCGAGGCGCTCGCCAAGCTGCCCAGCGAACTGATCGCGACCGCCTGGGAGCCCACCTTCGACCGGCTCTCCGACATCGAGCTGACCGCCGCCCTCTCCGGTCTCGACGCGGACGTCCTGGTCACCACCACCCCCGCCCTGATGGCCGCCGCCGTGACCCTCGCCCCCGCCCGGGTCGCCGTCGTCCACCAGGAGCACCGCGTCTCCCAGCTGCGCGGCGCCACCGGCGAACCGCTCCTCACCCACGCCCCCCGGCTCGACGCCCTGGTCTCGCTCACCGAACTGACCACCGACTGGTTCGCCGAGTCGCTCGGCACCGCCGCCCCGCGTCTCGCCACCATCCCCAACGCCATGCCCGAGGGGTACCGGCCCCGCTCCGACCTCGGCTCGAAGACCGTCGTGGTGGCCGGCCGGCTGGTCCCGGAGAAGCAGCTCGACCACGCGATCCAGGCGTTCGCCGACATCGCGGGCGAGCACCCCGGCTGGACGCTGCGGATCTTCGGCGACGGCCCCCAGCTGTCCGCCCTGCGCCGGCTCGTGGAGGGCCTCGGCGTGCACGACCGGGTCGAACTCGTGGGCCGCAGCCGCCGGATGGCCGAGGAGTGGGCCACCGCCGCGATCTGCCTGATGCCCTCGCGCGTGGAGTCCTTCGGCCTGGTCATGCTGGAGGCGTTCACCGCGGGCGTCCCGGTCGTCGCGTACGACACCCTCACCGGCCCCTCCCAGATCGTCCGCCACGAGGTGGACGGCCTCCTCGTGCCCGCCGACGACATCACCTCGCTCGGCGCGGCCCTCTCCCGTCTGATGGGCGACGACGAGCTGCGCGCCGGCTACGGCGCCGCCGCCCGCGCCGGGGCCCGCGAGCGCTTCGCCCCGGAGCTCGTCACCGCCCGCTGGGACGAGCTGTTCACCGCCCTCCACGCCGAGGGCCCGGCCACCCGCGCCGCCGCCCGCGCCGACCGCGCCGCCCACCGGGTCGCCGCCGGCGGCAGCCGCAGCTTCGCCGTCTCCGCGCCGATCAGCAGGCTCTCGCCCTCCGCCGACGAGCAGAAGGCCCGCGAGGTGATCCTCCAGGCCAAGGACCCCAAGTCCCTGGTCCGCTCGGCCGGCCGGCTCGCCGAGGTCCGCGACGACGTGCCGTCCTGGCGCATGGGCGAGATCAACCTGGAGCTGACCGCCCAGGCCCTGGAGCGGCACGGCGTCCCCTTCGTCCTGCTCCACGACCCCACCACCGTCAGCCACCGCCTCGCCGTCAGGGAGCCCGACCGGGAGCGCGCGCTGCGCGCCCTCGGCACCGAGCTGCACGGACAGGCGGTCTACGCCGAGCTGGTCGCCCCCCGGACCGCCGCCCCCGGCGCCCGGCTCGCCGAGACCCTCACCCACGCCCCCGAGGTCGCCGGCGTCCGGATCTTCAAGCCGCTGGTCAGCGACAGCCGGACCCTCAGGTACGGGCCGGTGTACGGCTGCGGCGTCGAGTTCTGGTCCGAGGAGGAGGGCGACACCGGCTGGTACACCGCCCCCCGCGGCACCACCCTGGTCGGCCCCCGCCTGCCCTCCCTCGACGGGGACGCCCGGGTCCTGGTGGCCGGCCGGGAGTACCCGACCCTGGAGGTCTTCACCAAGAAGCTGATGTGGAACGTCGACTTCCCGGTCGACGCCGTCTACACCTGGGTGGACGACACCGACCCCGTGTGGCGGGCCAAGCGCGACGCCGCCCGCCGCGCGCAGGGGCTCGCCACGGACGACGCCCAGTCCGGCGACGTCCGCTTCCGCAACCGCGACGAGCTGCGCTACTCGCTGCGCTCCATCGCCGCGCACGCCCCCTGGATCCGGCGGATCTTCCTGGTCACCGACGACCAGGCGCCGTCCTGGCTGGACACCGCCCACCCGTCGATCGAGGTGGTCAGCCACCGCGAGCTGTTCGCCGACCCGGCGTGGCTGCCCAGCTTCAACTCGCACGCCATCGAGTCGCAGCTGCACCGCATCGAGGGGCTCGCCGAGCACTTCCTCTACGTCAACGACGACGTGTTCTTCGGCCGCCCGCTCGCCCCGAACAAGTTCTTCCAGTCGAACGGCAACTCGCTCTTCTTCCGCTCGCCGACCGCCGTCCCGCCCGGCGACGTCACCGAGGAGACCGAGGGCTACTTCGTCGCCGCCAAGAACAACCAGACCCTCCTGGAGGCGGCCTTCGGCCGGGTCGCCACCCACGGTTTCCTGCACACCCCGCACCCGCTGCGCCGCAGCGTCCTCGCGGAGATCGCCGAGCGCTGGCCGGAGGAGACCGCGCGGACCGCCGCGACGCCGTTCCGCGGCCGGACCGACCTGTCGATCACCTCCTCGCTCCACCACCACTACGGCTACCTGACGGGCAAGGCGTCGCCCGGCGGCATCTCCGCCGCGTACGCCAACATCGGCGACTACAAGCACCACGTGGCGCTCAGCCGCCTCCTCGCGGCCCGCCACCGGGACGTCATCTGCGTCGGCGAGTCCGCGGAGGCGGAGGTGCCGCTGGACGAGCAGGACCGGGTGCTGCGCGCCTTCCTGGAGGCGTACTTCCCGGTGCGCTCGCCGTACGAGAAGGGCTGAGCGGTACGACGGGCTGAGGGGCCCGCAGACGAGCGAGGGGGGCGCCCGGGTCCGGGCACCCCCCTCGCGCGTCTCCCGCGCGTACCGCTACCGCTTCTCGTACGGGCTCGGGACCGGGAAGTACGCCTCCAGGAACGGGGTGATGAGGTCCTTCTGACCGCCCGCGTCCTGCTCCGTCGAGACCGTGTCGTTGACGCAGAACACCGCGCGGTCGCGCTGGGCGAGGAGCCGGCCGAGGCGCGTCTCCGTCCAGGGGTGGGTCAGGTCCAGGTACGCGTACGGCAGGTCGTTCGAGGGGACCGCGCGGCCGGTGTGGAACGCGTAGTAGTGGTGGAGCGAGGAGGCGATCGAGATGTCGTCCACGCTGCGGAAGCGGTTCGCCTCGGTGCGCCGGTACTCGGCGGCGAACTCCGTCTCGATCTCGGCCAGCACGCTGCGCCGCAGCGGATGCGGCATGTGCTTCATCTTCTGCACCAGGACGGAGCCGTACCGCTGCTCGATCAGCCGGCGGTTGTTCTTGCCCGCGGCGGCCACCGGCGGGTCGTCGGCGCTCCGCTCGCCCAGCGGCACGAGCGCGGGGGAGGGGAAGAACTTGGTGAGCCCGCTGGCGTGGAAGAAGTCCCTGGGGGTCACCTCGCGGCTGAGCATCACGTCGTCGTTGAGGTAGAGGAAGTGCTCCGCGAGCCCGTCGATGTGGTGCAGCTGCGACTCGATCGCGTGCGAGTTGAAGGTCGGCAGCACCTCGGGGGAGCGGAAGATCTCCTTGTGCGAGACGACCCGCAGGCCGGGGACGGTGGTGTCCAGCCAGGCCGGCGTCTGGTCGTCGGTGACCAGGAAGACGGTCCGCACCCAGGGCGCGTAGAGGTGCAGCGAGCGCAGCGAGTAGCGCAGCTCGTCGCGGCTGAGGTAGCGGGCCGCGTTCGCCGCCTCCGCGTGGTAGCCCTCGCCGGCGTACTCGGCGCGCCGCCGCAGCCACTCCGGGTCCGAGCCGTCCACCCAGGTGTAGACGACGTCGACGGGGAAGGTGACCTGGTCGCTGCGGACGACGGCGGTCTCGGCGCGGGCCGGGACGAGCGGGGCGCCCTCGGGGGTGGTCCTGGCGCCGGGCCGGACGTCCGTGAAGTCGGTGAAGCAGGACTCCGGGGCGTCCACGAGACGGCCCTCGCAGGGGAGGCAGGCGGTGATCCGGCCGGCGCGGGGCGCGGTCAGCTCGCCGCCCTCCCGGCGCCAGAACTCCACGTCGCAGCCGTACGGCTCGCCCAGCTTGAGCTGGTGGGTGGGGTCGGCGCGGTACCAGGTCAGCCGCAGGACGGGGGCGTTACGCAGCCGGTGCCAGGTCGCCGCGGCGAAACCGGGCCGGGAGCCGCGGGTCGCCGTGCCGTTCCCGCTCACCGCGGTCGCGTAGCCGGGCTCGCGCGCGCAGGCGGCGGCGAGGGCGGCGAGCGCCGTGGCCCGGTCCTCCTCGCGCACGGCCACCGCGGAGGAGGTGTCCGACTTGCCGGGGACGCAGAAGTGCGGGACGCCGGCGGCGGCGAGGGCGCCGAGCACCGCGTCCAGATTGGCCCGGCGGGCCCGCAGCGGGGTGATCCCCTCGGCGACCAGCGCCACCTTCGGCTCGCGGCCGACGGTGATCACCGCGCGGTCGGGGCCCGCGGTGAGCGCGGCGTACCGCCGGGCCAGCCGGTTCAGGCGGAGCCGCTCGGCGGCGGCCGTCCCGCCCGCGATGCGCAGCTTCACGCGGCGGCGCACATCGGCGTCCAGCTGTGCGACGACGGCCCGTCGCACGCGGTCGGGGACGGCTCGGCGGTAGACCCCCAGCAGCCGGGGTGACTCGGGATTTCGCACTGCTGTTTACTCCTCGAACACGTACATATGCGGAGAGTGAGCAGCACCAGTATGCAGCCTCCGGGGGCTGCCCCCGGGGCGCGCGAGCACTGCTCACGCGCCCCTCCGGAGCGCCGTGCGCCTGCGTCGGGACGGGGGCGTTTCGACGTCCTGGCGGGCAGCAGGTACGGTGTGTTTCCGCGAGAGGTCCGCGGTGGATGTCCGCGAGGCTCAGCGACGGACGCTCGGCGACAGATGCTCAGCGACGGACGCTTGGCGACAGATGCTCAGCGACAGATGCTCAGCGACAAGGGATGTGGGGAGAGCATGACGTACCTGATCACCGGCGGTGCCGGTTACATCGGCGCGCACGTGGTCCGGGCCATGACGGCGGCGGGGGAGCGGGTGGTCGTCCTCGACGACCTGTCGACGGGCTACGCGCACCGGGTGCCGGAGGGCGTACCGCTGGTCGTCGGTTCCACCCTGGACCGCGAGCTGCTCGACCGGACGCTCGCCGAGCACGGCATCACCGGAGTCGTCCACCTCGCCGCGAAGAAGCAGGTCGGCGAGTCCGTCGAACTGCCGCTGCACTACTACCGCGAGAACGTCGTCGGCCTCACCGTCCTCCTGGAGGCGGTCGCCGCCGCCGGCGTGCGCAACTTCCTCTTCTCGTCCTCCGCCGCCGTGTACGGCATGCCGGACGTGGACCTCGTCACCGAGGACACCCCCTGCGCCCCGCTCAGCCCGTACGGCGAGACCAAGCTCGCGGGCGAGTGGCTGGTCCGCGCGGCCGGCCAGGCGCACGGCATCGCCACCGCCTGCCTGCGCTACTTCAACGTGGCCGGCGCGGCCACCCCCGAGCTCGCCGACACCGGTGTCTTCAACCTGGTGCCGATGGTCTTCGAGCGGCTCGACGCCGGCGAGGCGCCCCGCGTCTTCGGCGACGACTACGCCACCCCCGACGGCACCTGCATCCGCGACTACATCCACGTCGAGGACCTCGCCGACGCCCACCTCGTCGCCGCCCGCAAGCTGGCCGAGTGGGCCGAGGCCGGCGAGCCGCGCGACCTCACCGTCAACATCGGCCGCGGCGAGGGCGTCTCCGTCACCGAGATGGTCGCCCTCATCAACGAGATCACCGAGCACACCACCGAGCCCGTCGTCACCCCGCGCCGCCCCGGCGACCCGGCCCGCGTCGTCGCCTCCGCCGACCGCATCGCCGCCGAGCTGGGCTGGAAGGCCCGGTACGACGTGCGCGACATGATCGGCTCCGCCTGGGCCGGCTGGACCGCCCGCCGCGGCGCGAACGCCTGACCGCGGCGACCCGCGGCACCACCCGAGCGGCCCTCTCGCGCCCCGGCGTACGTCTCGTACGCCGGGGCGCGGCTCGTAGCCGGGGGGCGCGGGCTCGTACGCCGGGGGCGCGGAGCTCGTACGCTGGGGGCCCGGCTCGTAAGCCGTCCGGGGCGCTCGCGCAGGCGTGCGCGGGGGCCGTTCGTCGTGCGGGCGTCGCTCCCACGGCATGCGCCGTTCATCTCGCGGCGATCTGATGGGCCCATGCGAGACCAGCTCGGCCAGATCATCCGCTTCGGCGTGGTGGGCGGGATCAACACCGGCACCTTCTTCGGCTGCTACCTGCTGCTCCACCCCTGGATGCCGTACTTCGCCGCGTACACCCTCGCCTTCCTGCTCAGCATGGTGGGCTCCTTCTTCCTGAACACGTACTTCACCTACCGCACCCGCCCCACCTGGAAGAAGTTCGCCCTCTTCCCCCTCACCAACGTCACCAACTACGTGGTGCAGAGCGCCGGCCTGTACGCGCTCGTCACCTGGGCCGGAATGGACGACAGGATCGCGCCACTCGTGGCCGCCGTCGTCGCCATCCCCTTCACCTACGTGATCTCCCGCCGGATCCTGGTCAGCCGGGGCCCCGCGCCGGAGCCGGCCGGGGTGCCGGAGCGCGGCGGCGCGGAGCCCGGCCTGCCGGAGAGCGGCGGTCCGGAGGGCGGAATGGAGGAGCGGCGGCCGTCCCGGCTCGCGTAGATTGCCCTCGCGACCGTGCCGGGAGCGCACGGCGCCGGAACAGCGAGCGAGGACGGCCCAGGTGGCGACGGAGATGGCGACGGTGCAGCAGGACATGACCCGACAGGACGCGACTCCGAGCCCCGCCACCCCGCCGTCGGTGACCCGCCCGTTCGTCACCGAGGCCCGCCGCATCGTCGTCAAGGTCGGCTCCTCCTCCCTCACCACCGCCGCCGGCGGCCTCGACGCCGACCGGGTCGACGCCCTCGTCGACGTCCTCGCCAAGGTCCGCAGCGGAGGCGAGAAGGAGGTCGTACTGGTCTCCTCCGGCGCCATCGCCGCCGGCCTCGCCCCGCTCGGCCTCACCCGCCGCCCCAAGGACCTGGCCCGCCAGCAGGCCGCCGCCAGCGTCGGCCAGGGCCTCCTCGTCGCCCGCTACACCGCCTCCTTCGCCCGCTACGGCGTCCGCGTCGGCCAGGTGCTGCTCACCACCGACGACACCAGCCGCCGCGCCCACTACCGCAACGCGTACCGCACCCTCGACCAGCTCCTCGCCATGGGCGCGCTGCCGGTCGTCAACGAGAACGACACCGTCGCCACCGACGAGATCCGCTTCGGCGACAACGACCGGCTCGCCGCCCTCGTCGCCCACCTCGTCCGCGCCGACCTCCTCGTCCTCCTCTCCGACGTCGACGGCCTCTACGACGGCGACCCCGCCAAGCCCGGCACCTCCCGGATCGCCGAGGTCACCGGCCCGGCGTCGATCGCCCACGTCGAGATCGGCTCCGCCGGCAAGGCCGGCGTCGGCACCGGCGGCATGGTCACCAAGGTCGAGGCCGCGCGGATCGCCGCCGCCGCCGGCATCCCCGTCGTCCTCACCTCCGCGTCCCGCGCCGCCGACGCCCTCGCGGGACGCGACACCGGCACGTACTTCCAGCGCACCGGCCGCCGCTCCGCCGACCGGCTCCTCTGGCTCGCCCACGCCTCCACCCCGCAGGGCTCCCTCGCCCTGGACGACGGGGCCGTCCGGGCCGTCGTCGAGGGCAAGAAATCGCTGCTCGCCGCCGGTGTCGCGGCCGTGGAGGGCGACTTCGTCGCCGGTGACCCGGTCGAGCTCCGCGACAGCACGGGCCGCGCCGTCGCCCGCGGCCTCGTCAACTTCGACGCCAAGGAACTCCCCCGGATGCTGGGCCGCTCCACGCACGAACTCGCCCGGGAGCTCGGCCCCGAGTACGAGCGCGAGGTCGTCCACCGCGACGACCTCGTCGTCCTCGGCTGACACCGCCGGACCACCGCCCGGCACCGAGGCTGCGGCGTCCCGGCACCGCGTCCGGAAGCCCTTGCGAAACCGCCGCCGAAACGGCTGAAACTCCTGCCATCCGGAAGGGACCTTTACCAAAACCGCCCCATGCGACGGCTCGGACTGGTCAACTTTGTCTCGGGGGTAACGAGCAACGCGGGGTACAGCACCACACGCATCACACAGGAGGCCGCCGGTGAGACGAGCGCGCCCAGGGGCACTGCCCCGCGGGACGGCCGAACGCGCCCTGACGAGTGTCGAGGCCGGAGCCGACTTCGACGCGGCACAGGGCACGGCCACGCAAGGCGAGAACACAGCAGCCGAGACGGGCCCACGGGGCGGCGGCGCGGGAGAACAGCCGCTGTCCAAGCTGTGGCACGTCACGCTCAGCGTGTCCGGCGTCGAGTCACCGCTGCAGGAGGTGCGCCGCGGGCTCGAACAACTGGCCCATGACCACCCCTTCCTGCTGACCAGCCGCTACGCCAACGACCACGCCGAGATTCGGTACTGGGAGGAGGCCCGCGACCTGCACGACGCGGCCGCCGTCGCCCTCCGGCTCTGGGGCGAGCACCGGCAGACGGCGAAGCTCCCCCCGTGGGAGATCGTCGGCCTGGAGGTCATCGACCGGGAGACCTACCACCAGCGGATCGCGGAGGGCTACGGCCCGCCGCCCGCCGCCCCGGTCGGAGTCCACCCCTACTGACCGCACGGGGACCCGGGTCCTGACGGGCCGGGCCCCCGCCGTCCGTACGGTGGCACGGGCGCGTCTCGCACTGCGGGATGCGCCCGTCGTACGTGCGGGCCAGGCCCGCCCGTGCCAGTACCCTGCGGGCATGACCTCGCTCACGCCCCTCGACAACCTGACCCCGGTCACCCGGGCCGCCTACCGGGCCCGTGGCGCCGCCGCACAGATCGCGCCACTGCCGCGCTCGGCCAAGGACGAAGCCCTCCTCGCCATCGCGGACGCCCTCGAAGTCCGCACCGCGGAGATCGTCGAGGCCAACGCCGAGGACATCGCCAAGGCCCGCGAGGCCGGCACCAGCGAGTCGATCATTGACCGGCTCACGCTGACCCCGGAGCGGGTCCGCGCCATCGCCGCCGACGTCCGCCACGTCGCCGCCCTGCCCGACCCGGTCGGCGAGGTCGTCCGCGGCTCGACCCTGCCCAACGGCCTCGACCTCCGCCAGGTCCGCGTCCCCCTCGGCGTCGTCGGCATCATCTACGAGGCCCGGCCCAACGTCACCGTGGACGCCGCCGCCCTCTGCCTCAAGGCCGGGAACGCCGTCCTCCTCCGCGGCTCGTCCTCCGCCTACGCCTCCAACACCGCCCTCGTCACCGTCCTCCGCGACGCGATCGGCGGCGCGGGCCTGCCCGCCGACGCCATCCAGCTCGTCCCCGGAGAGTCCCGCGACTCCGTCCGCGAGCTGATGCGCGCCCGCGGCCTCGTCGACGTCCTCATCCCGCGCGGCGGCGCCTCCCTCATCCGCACGGTCGTCGAGGAGTCCACCGTCCCGGTCATCGAGACCGGCACCGGCAACTGCCACGTCTACGTCGACGCCACCGCCGACCTCGACATGGCCGTCGACATCCTGATCAACTCCAAGGCCCAGCGGGTCAGCGTCTGCAACGCCGCCGAGACCCTCCTCGTCCACCAGGACATCGCCGCCGCCTTCCTGCCCCGCGCCCTCGACGCGCTGGCCGAGGCCGGCGTCACCGTCCACGCCGACGAGCGGGTCCTCGCCCACGCCGAGGGCGCCAAGGCCACCGTCGTCCCGGCCACCACCGAGGACTGGGAGACCGAGTACCTCTCCCACGACATCGCCGCCGCCGTGGTCGACTCCCTCGACAAGGCCGTCGAGCACATCCGCATGTGGACCTCCGGCCACACCGAGGCCATCGTCACCACCTCGCAGGCCGCCGCCCGCCGCTTCACCCAGCTGGTCGACTCCACCACGGTCGCCGTGAACGCCTCCACCCGCTTCACGGACGGCGGACAGTTCGGCTTCGGCGCGGAGATCGGCATCTCCACCCAGAAGCTCCACGCCCGCGGCCCCATGGGCCTTCCGGAGCTCACCTCCACCAAGTACATCGTCACCGGCGACGGTCACATCCGGTAACACCATCCCGCACACCTCCTTTCGGTACGGGCGGGGAGACTTCGCACTCTCCCTGCCCAAATCCACGGAGCCGGTCTACTCTGAATCCGTGCCGGACGACGTGGGGGGCAGGCCCCCGAACGGCTGGGAGCCCGACGACGAGCGCGGAGGCGCCGACGAGGGCCGCTGGGACGTGGTCTTCGACGAGGAGTTCGTCCGCGCCGCCGCGGTCCACGAACCCTCCGCCGTCGAACGCCTCCTCGCCGCCGCCCAGGCCCGCGCCGAGGCCGAGTCCGCCCGAGCCCGCGCCCTGCGCGCCGCCGGCGACGACGACCTCTACGACGAGGGCCGCGAGCCCCTCGGCCTCACCTACGAGCCCGACGACGTCGGCGACGACGCCAGCCCCTACGGACGCCACGGCGGCGCCCTGCGCCCCTACCGTGGCAGCGCCCGCTGGCACCGCCCCGTCGCCTGGCTCCTCGCCCTGCTGATGGGCATCGGCATGGTCGCCCTCGCCTTCACCGCCGTCTACCGCGGCGCCGCCGCCAACCGGCAGGACCAGGTCCCCCCGGCCTCCACCGGCGTCGACCAGCCCAACCCGGCCCCGCCTGCCGCCTCGCCCGCCGCCGCACCCCCGGCACCGGTGCTCACCGGCGCCCCGGCCACCGCCGCCCCACGGGCCACGGCCGGCCCGGTGACCGACGCCCGCACGGCCCCGCCGGCCTCCGTCGCACCCCGCACACCCTGACACCACCCGGACGGCCGCCCCGCCCGCCCGCACCACCACTCCGACGGCGGAATTCTTCCGAACTTGTCGTGTACCTGGGCGTTTACCGGAGCCCCCGCCGACCTACCCTGAAGGTATGGCAGGGCGTGGCGACCCGCCTGAGGGGACCCCCGAGGGAGTCCCCGGCGGTGAGGACGAGTACCGAGCCGTCGTCTTCGACGAGGCGTTCGTCCGCGCTGCCCACCTCCAGGAGTTCTCGGCCCAGGAGCGGATGGGCGAGCACGCGCTCGCCGTCCGCAGCCGCCCCGGCGCCGGCGGCCGCCGCCGTGGCTCCGGCCAGGCCCTCCTGCTGGTCCTGCTGATCGTCCTCGCCTTCGGGATGGCCGTCTATCTCGGCCTCCGCAACCCCTACCAGCCGCCGCCCGACCAGCGCGCCGAGCCGCTCCGCACCACCGTCGTCCCCCTGGCCCCGCAGGGCCCCGTCCCCGGCGGCGACCCCGCGCTGCTCCTCGCCCGCAGTCCCGCCGCCGAGTACCGCACCGGCGCGGCCGGGGTCAACCTCCCCGTCGCCGCCCGTACCACCCATTTCTCCGAAGGCCAGGTCGTCACCGCCCTCAGCATCGCCAAGGACTACCTCGTCGCCTCCTCCCTCGATCCCGACGTCCTCGCGAGCCAGACCGTGCGGCCCGCCCGCCTGCTGCTCGACCCCGACCAGCTCGCCCAGTTCGACCGCAGCGTCGCCTCACCCGCCGACGACGGCCGGCACGCCGTGGCCGCCTGGGTGACCCGCTTCGACCCGGCGCGGGTCACCGTCACCGACCCCGCGCCCCGCGTCCAGGGCACCCTCCGCTTCGCCGAGAGCACCCCGGACACCCTGGACGTCACCGCCGACCACACCTTCACCTACGCGCTGCGCCCCGCCGCCGCAGCCCCCGGCGACGTCTCCCCGGCCTCCCTCTTCACGGTCCACCGCACCCTGCACCTCCGCTTCGACCGCGAGGACCTCCGCATGCACCGGGCCGAGCTGCTGACCAGCACCGTCGAGGCCGGGCCGCAGGCATGCGGCACCGATGCGGGAGGCGGGCTGATCCCGCTCCTGGCCGGCGCCGAGGCCCCGGCGGAGGGCGGCCCGGTCCTCACCGACCCCTACGCCACGAGCCGCCCCGCGGCCCCCGCGCTCTGCGGCGCCCTCGCCCCCGCCGCCCAGCCCAAGCCCTGACGCTCAGGCCCTGACGCTCAGGCCCTGATGCCCGAGCCCTGATGCCCGAGCCCTGATGCCGAAGCCCTGACGGCCAAGCCCTGACGGCCCGGGCCCCGCACCCCTGCCGTCGGCTACTCCGCGGAGTCCTGGTCGGAGCCCTTGCCGGTGTCCTCGCCCCGGTCCTTCTTCGGAGCGCCGCCGCCGAACACGGTCCGCAGCCGTCCGCCGAGGTCACCCGCGAGGTCCCCGGCCCCGCCGGCTATGTCCCCGACGAGCTTGACCAGCGGATCCTTGCTCTCCCGCACGGTCTGCGCGTAGTGCCCGGCCGACTCCCGGAAGGAGTCCGTGACCGAGGTGTCCGCGTCCTCCGAGCGCTTCGGGTAGTGGCCGTCCATCAGCCGCTGGTAGTCCCGGCTCTCCGACCACTTCTTCAGCTCGGCCGCCCGCACGGTGGTGAACGGGTGCGAGCGCGGCAGCACGTTGAGGATCTTCAGCACCGAGTCCCGCAGGTCACCGGCCTTCTCGTACTCGTCGGCCTGGGCGAGGAACGCGTCCACGTTCATCTCGTGCAGGTGGTTGCCGCCGGCGAGCTTCATCAGACCCCGCATCGACGCGTGAAGGTCCTGTCCCACCAGCAGACCGGCCCGGTCGGCCGACAGCTCCGACTTGCGGAACCACTCGCGCAGCGCGGTCACGATCGCCATCACCGCCATGTTCCCCAGCGGGATCCAGGCGACCTTCAGCGCCACGTTGGTCAGGAAGAGCAGCACCGTCCGGTACACCGCGTGCCCGGACAGGGCGTGACCGACCTCGTGGCCGACCACCGCCCGCATCTCCTCCTCGTCGAGCAGCTCGACGAGCCCCGTGGTCAGCACGATCACCGGCTCGTCCAGCCCCACGCACATCGCGTTCGGCACCGGGTTCTGCGTCACGTACATCGGCGGGACCTTGTCCAGGTCGAGGATGTAACAGGCGTCCCGCAGCATGTCGTTGAGGTGGGAGAACTGCGCGTCGCTCACCCGGACGGAGTCCGAGAGGTAGAGCAGTCGCAGACTGCGCTCCGGGAGCAGCCCGCTGAGTGCCTTGAACACCGTGTCGAAACCGCTCAGCTTCCGCAGCGCGACCAGCGCCGAACGGTCCGCCGGGTGCTCGTAGGCCCGGGAGGAGATGCCGGGGAACCGCTTGCGCTGCCTGCTCGGCACGCCGCCCCGCTGGTCCCCGCCGTGGTTGTCGGTCATGAACGCCCCCTGTCCATCCTTACGAGTCGGTACTCGTCCCCCTGACACGACCCACCCTAGGCGAGGGCGCTACCGTGTGCCGGGGGCCTGTGGACAACTCGGGCCCTGTGGACGACGAGGGAGCACCACCCCATGCCGGACATCGACGCGGCCACCGCCGCCCTCGCCGCGGCGGCGCAGCAGGGCCCGGGCGACACCCTCCGCATCGTCCTGCTGATCTCCATGGTCGGCGGCGCCCTCCTCGCCTGGTTCCTGCTCCGCGGCTACGGAAGCGGCGGGACCACGGACGAGACCACTGGCGGGACCGCCGGCGGGACCACGGACGAGACCACCGGCGCGGCCACGGCCGAGACGACTGGCGAGACGGACGAGATCGACGGCCGGACGGCCGCCGCCGCGTCCGACCGGCCCGCCGACGCCTCCGCCCGGGGGGCGTCCGGGGACGCCGGGGACGCCAACGCCTGAGTCGGCGTGAGAGAGCCGGGACCGCCCGCATACGATGTGCGCGAAGTCTCCGCTCCCACCCCCGATCGGATAGGTCTGCCGAAGATGAGCCTCCACAGCACCGCCGCCAACCTCGTCACGCTTGCTTCCGAGGGCGCCGAGCACGGTGGCAACCACGACAGCCTCAACCCGTACGTCACCGGCGGCGGCGCCTTCATCGCGCTGATGCTCCTGCTCTGGATCACCACCCGCTTCAACCGCGACCGCTGAGCCGGTACGCCCACCGGGAGGCCGCTGAACCGGCGCCCGCCGCCGTGCCAGTAGGCTCTGCACGCATGGGAGAGCAGGAAGTGCCTACTGGCGGCCGCGGCAAGCGCCGCCTCGGCGTGATGGGCGGGACGTTCGACCCGATCCACCACGGACACCTGGTGGCGGCCAGCGAGGTCGCCGCCCTGTTCCACCTGGACGAGGTGGTGTTCGTACCGACCGGTGAGCCGTGGCAGAAGAGCCACAAGGCCGTCTCGCCCGCCGAGGACCGCTATCTGATGACGGTCATCGCCACGGCCTCCAACCCGCAGTTCTCGGTCAGCCGCATCGACATCGACCGCGGCGGCGCCACGTACACCATCGACACCCTGAGGGACCTGCGCTCCCTCAACAGCGACGCCGACCTCTTCTTCATCACCGGGGCCGACGCGCTCTCGCAGATCCTCACCTGGCGCGACGCGGAGGAGCTCTTCGCCCTCGCCCACTTCATCGGCGTCACCCGGCCGGGCCACGACCTCACCGACGACGGACTGCCCAAGGGCGGAGTCTCCCTCGTCGAGATCCCCGCGCTCGCCATCTCGTCCACCGACTGCCGCGCACGGGTCGCGGAGGGCGACCCCGTCTGGTATCTCGTCCCGGACGGCGTGGTCCGCTACATCGACAAGCGCCAGCTGTACCGCGGCGAGTGAGTCCCGGGGAGGGGCACCGGTGAACGATCAGCACAACCCGTACGACCCGTACCAGCCGCAGCCGCAGATCATCGGCTACGACGCGTACGGGCAGCCGGTGTACCAGCAGCAGGCCCAGGCTCCGCAGCAGCCCGCGTACGACCCGTACGCCGGCGGGCAGCAGACGTACGGCTACGACCCCTACGCCCAGCCCCAGGCCCCCCAGCAGCCCTCGTACGACACCTATCAGGGCGGGCAGCCCCAGGGAGGCTACGCCCAGCCCTCCTACGACCCGTACGACCCCTACGGCGGCGCCGGCGGGGCCGGACAGCAGTGGCAGGCCGCCGAGCCCGCCGCGCCCGTCTCCGCCCCGGCCGGTGTCCCCGGGCAGCGGCCCGCCCCCGAGCCGCCCACCGCCCCGACAGCCCCCGGCGCGCCCCGGCGGCCCGAACCCGACGCCGAGGCCGACGAGGCCAAGGAGTACCGCACCGAGCAGTTCTCCTTCATCGAGGAGCCCGACGAGGACTCCGAGGACGTCATCGACTGGCTCAAGTTCACCGAGAGCCGGTCGGAGCGGCGCGAGGAGGCCCGCCGGCGCGGCCGCAACCGGGTGATCGCCCTCGTCGTCGTCCTCGTCCTCGCCGCCGTCGGCGGCGTCGGCTACCTGTGGTCGGCCGGTCTGCTCCCCGGCACCGGCGACAGCGAGAAGCAGGGCCCGAACGCCGCCACCGGACCCCAGCAGCGCGACACGATCGTCCTCCACCTCCACGACCTCAAGGGCGGCGGCACCTCCACCGCGCTCCTCGTGGACAACTCCACGACCAAGCAGGGCACGACCGTCCTGCTGCCCAACGCGCTCGCCGTCGCCGACACCGAAGGCTCCGCCACCACCCTCGGCAAGTCCGTCGAGGAGGACGGCTCCAGCGGCACCCGCGAAGCCCTCGACACCCTCCTCGGCGCCAAGATCGCCGGAACCTGGCGCCTGGACACGCCGTACCTGGAGAACCTCGTCGAGTACCTCGGCGGCATCGAGGTCGACACCGACACCGCCGTCCCCGACCCCAAGGCCAAGGCAGGCGCCGACCCGCTCGTCCCGAAGGGCGAGCAGCAGACCCTCAACGGCCGCGCCGCCGTCGCCTACGCCACCCACCGGGCCTCCGGCGAGGCCGAGGCCAAGCAGCTCCAGCGCTTCGGCCAGGTCGTCAACGGCATGCTGCGCAAGATGCCCAGCGACGCGTCGAACGCCGCGGCCGCCATCGAGTACCTCCAGCAGATCGCCGACCCGTCCCTCCCCGAGAAGGACCTCGCCGCCTCCCTCGCCAAGCTCGCCGACCACGCCAAGACCGGCGCCTACAAGACGGCGCTGCTCCCCGTCGCCGAGGACGGCTCGCTCGCCGACGGCGCCGGCGACAGCGTGGTCAAGGACATCCTCGGCGGCAAGGTCACCGCCCTCGACGCCGGCGGAGTGCCGCGCGTCTCGATCAAGGACGGAACCGGCGAGGACGCCGTCGAGGCGGCCAAGATCGTCCTGATCAACGGCGGCTACGCCTTCGTCGGCGGGACCAAGGCCGACAGCCAGGCGAAGTCCGAGGTCGTCTACGGCGACGACGCCCAGAAGGCCACGGCCGTCGAGGTCGCCAAGACCCTCGGTCTGCCCGAGGACTCGGTCACCAAGGGCAAGCCCGCCGGCACCGCCGCGGTCACCGTCGTCCTGGGCCGGGACTACGAGATTCCGGGCGCCTCGTAATCGTTACGGGGTCGTCGGCGGTCCGTGAGACCCTGGAGGGGTACCCGACCGCCGACGAAAGCCTGCTTGTGACCGCCACGGATCGCTCCATCGAGCTCGTCAACGCCGCCGCCCAGGCGGCGGCCGACCGGCTCGCTCACGACATCATCGCGTACGACGTCAGCGACGTGCTGTCGATCACCGACGCCTTCCTGCTCGCCTCCGCGCCCAACGACCGCCAGGTCAAGTCGATCGTCGACGAGATCGAGGAGCGGCTCCAGAAGGAGCTCGGCGCCAAGCCGGTGCGCCGCGAGGGCGACCGCGACGCCCGCTGGATCCTCCTCGACTACGTCGACATCGTCGTCCACGTGCAGCACAGCGAGGAGCGTGTCTTCTACGCCCTGGAGCGGCTGTGGAAGGACTGCCCCGAGCTGCCGCTGCCCGAGGACGCGGTCAAGACCCGCGGCAAGGCCGCCGAGCACGCCGAGCTGACCGGCGCCGACAGGGCGGACGGTGAGCTGAGCTGAGCGCCGCCAAGGGCGGCACCGGCCGCCGTATCGTCCTGTGGCGCCACGGCCAGACGTCGTGGAACCTGGAGCGCCGCTTCCAGGGCTCGACCGACATCGAGCTCACGGAGGCCGGTGTCCACCAGGCCCGCCGGGCCGCCCGGCTGCTCGCCGCCCTCCGCCCCGACGCGATCGTCGCCTCCGACCTGAAGCGGACGGCGGCCACCGCCGCCGAGCTGGCCGCGCTCACCGGACTCGCCGTCTCCCACGACGCCGCGCTGCGCGAGACGTACGCGGGGGAGTGGCAGGGGCTCACGCACGACGAGATCGTCGCGCGTTTCGGCGAGCAGTACGCCGCCTGGAAGCGCGGCGAGCCCGTGCGCAGGGGCGGCGGCGAGCTGGAGACCGAGGTGGCCGACCGGGCCGCCCCGGTGATCCTGGAGCACGCCGACAAGCTGCCGCAGGACGGCACCCTGGTCGTGGTCAGCCACGGCGGCACCATCCGGACCGCCATCGGCCGCCTCCTCGGCCTGGAGCCGCACCACTGGGAGGGCCTCGGCGGCCTCTCGAACTGTTCCTGGTCGGTCCTCGGCCAGGGCGCGCGCGGCTGGCGCCTCCTTGAGCACAACGCCGGCTCGCTGCCCGAGCCGGTCCTCGGCGACGACACCTGACACACCCCGGGCGGCCGGGCCCCCAGGGCCCGGATTTCACTTTCCGGCAGGTCACCGGCTAGAGTTCTTCTTGTTCGCAGCGCCGAGCGCGAAGAACACGAGGGGCTATAGCTCAGTTGGTAGAGCGCCTGCATGGCATGCAGGAGGTCAGGAGTTCAATTCTCCTTAGCTCCACAGTCACCGGATCCCGCTCCCCTGCCAAGGGGGGCGGGATCTGTCGTTTTGTCACTTCTGGGCGGCCGCCCGCCATGGCAGAATCGGACGGCCGGAGGGGGACCAGGTCCGGACGGGAGGGTGGCCTTTGGGTGCGCACAGGCGGAAGTGCGACTGGTGCGGCAGCGGTACGCCCATCGTGCGGGACATGGACCCCGTCAACCCCGACTACCAGTACTGGTGCGAGGAGTGCGCGCGGGCGCTGATCATAAAGGGCGACCCGATCGAGACCTATCGCGAACTCGAAGGGGAGCCGATCTACGGCCGGCTCCTCGACGAGCACTGCACCCTGAAGCGGTTCTACTCCTTCGCCACGGCCTGAGGCTCCCGGGCCACGACGGCCTCCCGGCGGGGGCCCGGGATGCGAGGCCGTCGGGTCGCCCGCCACTCCACCAGCGCGTAGCCGGCAAGGACCGCCGTCGCCGTCAGCGGATAGACCGCCGACAGCAGCATCTGACCCGCGTTCTGGTCGAGTTCGGGACGGCCCGGGTCGTGCGGCACCCACCACAGCGCGAACGAGGCGAAGGCCAGTGCCACGGCGCCGGTCGTGAGCCACGCGCGCGTGGCACGGTCGTACAGCAGGATCAGCAGCGGCACGCACCAGACCCAGTGGTGGGACCAGGAGATCGGGGAGACCATCAGCGCCGTGAACGCGGTGACGACCACGGCCACCGCCTTGTCGCCGCGCACCGCCGCCCGTACCGCGAGCGCCATCGCCGCGCCGCCCAGCAGCACCGCCGCCGCCAGCCACCACAGGCCGGGCTCGTCCGTGTGCATCAGCCGCGCGAGGACCCCGCTGAGCGACTGGTTGGCGGTCTCCTCCTTGTGACCCACCCGGCCCGTCTCGAACAGCGTCCGGGTCCAGAAGGTCTTCGAGTCCGCCGGCAGCGCCACCACCATGGCCAGCGTCGTGACCAGGAAGACGCCGGTGGCGGTCAGCGCCGTGCGCAGCCACTGGTTCAGCCCCCGGTCGCGCCGCCACAGCAGCAGGCCCGCCGCGAGGAGCAGCACCACGAAGAGGCCGGGTGTGAGTTTCACCGCGGTCGCCAGGCCGATGCCGAGGCCGGCCCACCGGCTGCCCTCACGGCGCGTGAAGTCCCACAGCACGGCCACCGCGACCAGCAGGTTGATCTGCCCGTACCGCAGGGTCGTCCACACCGGCTCGCACCAGACGGCGACCGCCGCCACCCACAGTGCCGTACGCCACAGGTCGGCGCGGCGTCCGGGCGCGGCGAGCGCGGGGCGGACCAGCTGGAGCGAGAGCCGCACCAGGGCCAGCACGAGCAGCAGGTTCCCCGCCGTGGAGAGCGTCCGCATGAGCGGGACGTCCACCAGGGTCAGCGGCAGGAACAGCACGGCGGCGAACGGCGGATACGTCATTGCCAGGTTCGCCGAGGTGGCGCGCATCGCGTACAGGTCGCCGCCGGCCCGCAGCGTCTCCGCCTCGGCCCGGTAGACCATCACGTCGAGCATGTTCACGTGCGCGACGCGCTGCGCCACCCAGAAGGCGGCGAACGAGATCAGGCAGGCGGCCGCGGCGGCGACCAGGGGCCACGGCCGGGCGCGGGACGGGGAAGGAACGGAGGGGGACACAGGGGGCGACCCTACCCGGAGCCTCCGACAGCACCGGCGAAACGGATTTGGAGTTCTGCCCGGCGGCCGGTTACTGTTCTGTCCGTCGCCGCGAGGACGGCCCGAGAGGGAACCGGGCGGGGACGATCTTGAGGGGCTATAGCTCAGTTGGTAGAGCGCCTGCATGGCATGCAGGAGGTCAGGAGTTCAATTCTCCTTAGCTCCACAGAAGGCAGACGGGCCATCCACACCGGATGGCTCTCCGCACTTCCGCGGCACATCGATCGCCGCACAATTTCACACGGGGCTATAGCTCAGTTGGTAGAGCGCCTGCATGGCATGCAGGAGGTCAGGAGTTCAATTCTCCTTAGCTCCACAGAAGGCAAGCGGGTCATCCACACCGGATGGCCCGTTTCGTCGTTCCCGCCGCCCCTCGGACGTCGATGCGGGCCCTGGGAGCGCTGCGGTACCCTGGCGCCATGCGTGCCGTACGCCTCCTGCTTATCGAGCCGCGCTGACCAGTCCCGACGGGCGGAAGACACCCCGTCGGAGTCGGCGCGGCGTCCCCTCCTGTGCGAGGGGATTTTTCATTTCGTGGCAGTTCGTGGCAGTGGGCAGAGACGATCGATGGAGCTTCTAGGACCATGACCGAGATCAACACGGCCGCCGAGACGGCGGCCCCGCATCGCTACACGGCGGCCATGGCCGCCGACATCGAGGCACGCTGGCAGGACGTATGGGACGCCGAGGGGACCTACGAGGCCCCGAACCCCTCCGGTGACCTGGCGGGCGACCCCGAGCTCGCCGCCCGGCCCAAAAAGTTCATCATGGACATGTTCCCGTACCCCTCGGGTGCGGGCCTCCACGTCGGCCACCCGCTCGGCTACATCGCCACGGACGTCTTCGCCCGCCACGCGCGCATGAGCGGCCACAACGTGCTGCACACCCTCGGCTTCGACGCCTTCGGCCTGCCCGCCGAGCAGTACGCCGTGCAGACCGGCACGCACCCGCGCGTGTCCACCGAGGCCAACATGGAGAACATGAAGGCCCAGCTGCGCCGGCTCGGCCTGGGCCACGACAAGCGCCGGTCCTTCGCCACGATCGACCCGGACTACTACAAGTGGACCCAGTGGATCTTCCTGCAGATCTACAACTCCTGGTACGACACCGAGGCCGCGAAGGCCCGCCCGATCGCCGAGCTGATCGAGCAGTTCGAGAACGGCACCCGTGAGGTCCCCGGCACCACGCGCGCGTGGACCGAGCTCTCCGCCGCCGAGCGCGCCGACGTCCTGGGCGAGTACCGCCTGGCGTACGCCTCCGACGCCCCGGTCAACTGGTGCCCCGGCCTGGGCACCGTCCTCGCCAACGAGGAGGTCACCGCCGACGGCCGCTCCGAGCGCGGCAACTTCCCGGTCTTCAAGGCCAAGCTGCGCCAGTGGAACATGCGCATCACCGCCTACGCGGACCGCCTGCTGGACGACCTCGACGCCCTGGACTGGCCCGAGGCCATCAAGCTCCAGCAGCGCAACTGGATCGGCCGCTCCGAGGGCGCCCGCGTCGACTTCCAGGTCGGCGACACCGGCGCCATCACCGTCTTCACCACCCGCCAGGACACCCTGTTCGGCGCCACCTACATGGTGCTCGCGCCCGAGCACGACCTGGTCGAGAAGATCGTCCCGGCCGCCTGGCCCGAGGGCACCCACGCGGTGTGGACCGGCGGCCACGCCACCCCCGCCGAGGCCGTCGACGCCTACCGCAAGCAGGCCGCCTCCAAGTCCGACGTCGAGCGGCAGGCCGACGCCAAGGAGAAGACCGGCGTCTTCACCGGCGCGTACGCGACCAACCCGGTCAGCGGCGAGGCGGTCCCCGTCTTCATCGCCGACTACGTCCTCATGGGCTACGGCACCGGCGCCATCATGGCCGTCCCCGCCCACGACTCCCGCGACTTCGCCTTCGCCCGCGCCTTCGAGCTGCCGATGCGCTGCGTCGTCGAGCCGAGCGACGACCGCGGCACCGACCCGTCCACCTGGGACGACGCCTTCGGCTCGTACGAGGCGAAGCTGGTGAACTCCGCCAACGACGAGATCTCCCTGGACGGCCTGGGCGTCGTCGAGGCCAAGGCGAGGATCACCGACTGGCTGGCCGGCCGCGGCATCGGCGAGGGCACCGTCAACTTCCGCCTCCGCGACTGGCTGTTCAGCCGCCAGCGGTACTGGGGCGAGCCCTTCCCGATCGTCTACGACGAGGACGGCGTCGCCCACGCGCTGCCCGAGTCGATGCTCCCGCTGGAGCTGCCCGAGGTCGAGGACTACTCGCCCCGCACCTTCGACCCGGACGACGCCGACACCCAGCCCGAGACCCCGCTCTCCCGCAACGAGGAGTGGGTCCACGTCACCCTCGACCTGGGCGACGGGCCGAAGAAGTACCGCCGCGAGACCAACACCATGCCCAACTGGGCCGGTTCCTGCTGGTACGAGCTGCGCTACCTGGACCCGCACAACGACGAGAAGCTCGTCGACCCGGCCATCGAGCAGTACTGGATGGGCCCGCGCGAGGGTATGCCCACCGGCGGTGTCGACCTGTACGTCGGCGGCGCCGAGCACGCCGTGCTGCACCTCCTGTACGCCCGCTTCTGGTCGAAGGTCCTCTTCGACCTGGGCCACGTCTCCTCGGCCGAGCCCTTCCACAAGCTCTACAACCAGGGCATGATCCAGGCGTTCGTCTACCGCGACGCCCGCGGCATCGCCGTGCCGGCGGCCGAGGTCGAGGAGCGCGACGGCGCCTACTGGTACGAGGGCGAGAAGGTCAGCCGCGTCCTCGGCAAGATGGGCAAGTCCCTGAAGAACGCCGTCACGCCGGACGAGATCTGCGGCGAGTACGGCGCCGACACCCTGCGCCTGTACGAGATGGCGATGGGCCCGCTGGACGTCTCCCGCCCGTGGGACACCCGCGCCGTCGTCGGCCAGTACCGCCTGCTCCAGCGCCTGTGGCGGAACATCGTCGACGAGGCGACCGGCGAGGTCACCGTCGCCGACGCCGCGGCCGACGAGGACACCCTGCGCGCCCTGCACAAGGCGATCGACGGTGTCTCCCAGGACATGGCCGCGATGCGCTTCAACACCGCCATCGCCAAGATCACCGAGCTGAACAACCACCTGACCAAGGGCGGCGGCGCGCTCCCCCGCCCGGTCGCCGAGCAGCTGGTGCTGCTGGTCGCCCCGCTCGCCCCGCACATCGCGGAGGAGCTGTGGCACCGCCTCGGCCACACCGACTCGGTCGTCCACCAGGACTTCCCGGTGGCCGACCCGGCGTACGTGGTAGACGAGACCGTCACCTGCGTCGTGCAGATCAAGGGCAAGGTCAAGGCCCGCCTGGAGGTCTCCCCGTCGATCTCCGACGCCGACCTGGAGGCGCTGGCCCTGGCCGACCCGCACGTCGTCACGGCCCTCGGCGGCGCCGAGATCCGCAAGGTGATCGTGCGCGCGCCGAAGCTGGTGAACATCGTGGCCTGAGCACCACGACGGGTCTAGGGGTTTCCCCTACGGGCAGGTTGGGGGTTCCGATGGAACCTCCGGCCTGCCCCTTCCGTTTACGGTGGAAGGACGGTGGAAGGACCACAGCCGTGGGACGCCGACGGAGTCTGAGGAGCGACGCACATGGAAGCCGCGATTGTCACGATCCTGGCGCTTCTCTTCCTTTCGTTGGTGGCGCTCGGGGTCTACGCCACGGTGAAGGTGGTCAAGGCGACCAAACGCGGAGTCGACCGCACGCTCGACCAGGCCCGCCGCACCGTCGAGGACACGACCCTGCGAGCCAAGAGCTTCGGCCAGGCCGGAGTCGCCGCCGAGCTGGCGAAACTGCGGCTCTCGCTGCGCACCTCGATGCGCGCCACCCAGGACGCGCTCCAGGCGGGGGCCGTCGAGGACGCCTCGCTGCGGGAGTCGCTCGACCTCTTCGCCCGGCTCAGCGCGCACGGCCGTGAGCTGGACGAGGACCTCAAGCGCCTGGAGCGGGAGCCCGACAAGGCGTACGTGGCCGGGCAGCTGCCCGGGCTGACCGAGCGCACCGAGCGGATCACCGGCTCGGCCGACGCGCTGCGCCAGGCCGCCCGTGACCGGGCCCGGCGCTTCGCCGAGGACGATCTGGACACGCTGAGCGCCCAGATCGACGTGGAGACGGGCGCGCTGCGCCACTGGACGACCACCGACCGGGAGACGGCCACGCCGGAGCCCGCGCAGGCGGCGGCCTGGTACGAGTCGGCGCCGGGGACGGAGAGCCGGCCGCAGGCGCAGGGGCCGTCGCAGGGACAGCCCCAGGGCTCGTCGCAGGGACAGCCCCATGGGCAGTCGCAGGCGCCGGGGCAGTCGCAGGTCGATGAGGGGCCGCAGGCGATCACGGCGCCGGACCCCCGTGTCACGGCTTACCCGTGGGAGAAGACGGCCCGGCCGGAGTCCGCCGGCTGACGGTCGTCGGAGGGGCTTGGCGGGTGCCTGAGGGGCTTGCACTGAGGCGTGTCCGGGCCCCGGGCGTTCGCAGGGCTCGGGCAGGCAGGTGCGGGGCTTGGGCGGGCCTTCGAGGGGCTTGGGGGGTGTCCGCGGGGCTGGGGCGGGCGGGCGTGTGATCCTGGTGGCCCGGCGGAGCGGGGTGTGACCGGGGCCGGGCTGCCGAGTGACCGTCGCGGCGGGTAACCTCCCGCTCATGTCCCGGCATGTCGCGATCGTCACTGATTCAACGGCCTACCTGCCACCCCGGACGATGGAGCGGCACGCCATCACCGCGGTCCCGCTGACCGTCGTCATCGGCGACCGCGCCCTCCTGGAGGGCACCGAGATCTCCGCCAGATCGCTCGCCGAGGCGCTGCAGAAGCGACGGTCCGTCACCACCTCCAGGCCCAGCCCCGAGGTCTTCGCCGCCACCTACCGCGAGGCCGCGGAGGCCGGAGCCCGTGCGATCGTCTCCCTGCACCTCTCCGCCGAGGTCTCCGGCACCTACGACGCCGCCGTGCTCGCGGCGAAGGACGCCCCCGTCCCCGTACGGGTCGTGGACACGCGCATGATCGGCATGGCCCTCGGCTTCTGCGCCCTGGCGGCGGCGGAGGTCGTGGAGGCGGGCGGCTCGCTCGACGAGGCGGTCGCCGCGGCGGAGAAGCGCGCCGGGGACACCTCCGCCTACTTCTACGTCGACACGCTCGACTACCTGCGGCGGGGCGGGCGGATCGGGACCGCGCAGGCGCTGCTGGGCTCCGCACTCGCGGTGAAGCCGCTCCTCGAACTCGACGGCGGCCGCATCGAGCTGCGGGAGAAGGTACGCACGGCCTCGAAGGCGATCGCGCGGCTGGAGGAGCTGGCGGTGGAACAGGCCGGCTCCGGCCCCGTCGACATCGCCGTCCACCATCTCTCCGCGCCCGAGAGGGCCGACGCGCTCGCCGAACGCCTCAGGGAGCGGGTGCCGGGCGTCGCCGAACTGCACGTCAGCGAGGTCGGCGCGGTCATCGGCGCGCACACGGGGCCCGGGCTGCTCGCGGTGGTCGTCTCGCCGCGCTGAGGCAGCCGCTTCACCCTTGTGGGTGAGGGAGTTGTCCACAGCCGCGAAGTTCTCCACGGAAGTCGCGGGGCGACGGCAGGGGGTCGGCGCCGTCTCTACCGTCGCAGGTATGGATCTTCGTCATCTTCGTGCGGCGTCTTCGCCTTCCGTTTCGGTCTCTTCGGCTGCCTCGTCTCCTTCGGCTGCCTCGTCTCCTTCGGTTTCTTCGTCTTCTGCGGTTTCTGCGGCCGCGTCGCGTTCCTCGTACCTCGTACGGGAGCGGGGGGACGCGCTGTTCCCGCCGTCTGACGTGCCGGACCCGGTGGTGGTGGTCGAGGAGCGGGCGCCCGTCGGTGCGGGGGAGCGGCGGTGGCGGGCCGCCGTGCGGGAGCGGTTGCCGCTGTGGGTGCAGACGCGGTGCGGGTTGGAACCGAGGTCGCTGGCGGCGCTCGCCGTCGTTCTCGTGGTGGCCGCGTGCGCCGCCGGCGGCTTCTTCTGGGCCGGCCGCCCGGAGCCCGTGCGCGCCCCGGAGGTGGTACGGCCCGCGCCGGTGGTGGCCGCGCCTCCGGCGGCACCGGGATCGGGGGCGGAAGGGGCGTCGGGTTCCTCGGCCTCGGCGGGTCCGTCGGCGTCGGAGGGTCCGTCGGCGTCGGCGGAGGTCGTGGTGGATGTGGGAGGGAAGGTCCGCAGGCCGGGGGTGCTGACCTTGCCGGCCGGGTCGCGGGTCGCGGACGCGCTGCGCGCCGCGGGAGGGGTGCGGGCGGGCGCGGATCTGACGGGGCTCAACCGGGCCCGGGTCCTCTTCGACGGTGAGCAGGTGCTCGTCGGGGTGCCGGGCGCGGGCGTGCCGGGTGCGGGGGCGGCGGGGGGCTCTGGTGGCGGTGGGCCGGGGCCCGGGGCCGGCGCGAGCGGTGTGCCGGTGAGCCTGAACACGGCGACGGCCGAGCAGTTCGACGGGCTGCCGGGAGTGGGACCGGTGCTCGCCCGGCGGATCGTCGACCACCGTACGGAGCACGGGGGTTTCCGTTCGGTCGAGGAGTTGCGCGAGGTCGACGGGATCGGCGAGCGGCGCTACGCGGACCTCCAGCCGTTGGTGCGGCTGTGACCCGGGCGGAGCCGGTGGCGGACGGGATCCGTGAGGAGGAGGTGGGGCAGGAGCCACCGGCCGACCTGCGGCTCGTTCCGCCGGCGCTGGCCGCCTGGGCGGCCGCCGCCTTGGCCCTGGGGGTGGCCGGCTGGTGGACGATGGCCGGTGTCGGGCTCTGTCTGGCCGGGGCGGTGGCGCTGCTGACACCGGCCGTGGCGCGGCGGCTGACCCAGGAGCGGGATCCCGCGTCGGACGGGGAGGCCCGCGAGGGTCCCGCCAGCCATCCCGGTAGCCATCCCGGTGACGGTCACCGTCGGGGGCGCGCGGGGGCGCCCGGGTGGCGGTTGAGGGCCACCGCCTGGGCCGGGGTGCTGCTCTGTGCGGCGGCGGGCGCGGCTTCGGCGGGGCTGCACGCGGCGGACCTGCGGCGGGGACCGGTGCCGGTGCTGGCCCAGGAGTACGGCAGGGCCTGGGTGGAGCTGACGGTGGCCTCGGACCCGAGGCTCACCTGGCCCCGGGTGAGCGGTCGGGCGATGGTGCCGGTGTCGGTGATGATGGACGCCGAGGTGGTGCGGGTGGAGGGGACGGGCGGTGCGGCCGTGCGGACCCGGGCACCGGTGCTGCTGATCGTGCCGCCGGGGGAGGCACGGGAGGCGTGGCTGGGGCTGCTGCCGTCCACCCGGCTGCGGGTAGGTGCCCGCTTCGCGCCGCCCCGGGAACCGGGCGGTCCGTACGCGGCCGTGCTCAAGGCGCGGGCGGGGCCGCCGCGGATCGTGGGGCCGCCGAGCGCGCTCCAGCGCACCGCCGGGGAGCTCAGGGCCGGGCTGCGCGCGGCGACCGACGGGCTCGCGCCGGACGCGCGGGCTCTGCTCCCGGGCCTGGTCGTCGGGGACACCTCCCGGATCGGCACCGAGTTGCGGGACGCCTTCGAGGCCACCGACCTCTCGCACTTGCTGGCCGTGTCCGGGAGCAACCTCTCGATCGTGCTGCTCCTGCTGGTGGGACGGCCGGGGCGGGCGCGGCAGGTGGAGCGGGGCGGGCTCGCTCCACGGATCGGGCTGTCGCTGCGGGGGACCGCGGTGGCGGGGGCGGGGCTGACGCTGGCGTTCGTCGTGGTGTGCCGGCCGGAGCCGAGCGTGCTGCGGGCGGCGGCCTGCGGACTGGTCGCGCTGCTGGCGATCGCCACCGGCCGCAGGCGGTCGCTGATTCCGGCACTGGCCGGGGTGGTGCTGCTCCTGGTGCTGTACGACCCGTGGCTGGCGCGGAGTTACGGGTTCCTGCTCTCGGTGCTGGCCACCGGGGCGCTGCTGGTGGTGGCGCCCCGGTGGAGCGACGGGCTGCGGCGGCGCGGGGTGCCGGGACGGCTCGCGGAGGCGCTGGCCGCCGCGCTGGCGGCGCAGGCGGTGACCGCGCCGGTCGTGGTGGTCTTCGCGGGCCGGACGAGTCTGGTCGCGATCCCGGCGAACCTGTTCGCGGAGCTGGCGGTGGCGCCGGCGACGGTGTTCGGATTCGTGGCGCTCGCGGTGGCGCCGGTGTGGGCGGCGGGCGCGGGCGGTGCGGCCTGGGTGGCGGGGTGGCCGGCCGGGTGGATCGCCGGGGTGGCCAGGGCGGGTGCGGAGCTGCCGGGCGCGGAAGTGGCGTGGCCCGGTGGCTGGTGGGGCGGGGCGGCACTCGCGCTCCTCACCTGCGGGGTGGTGGCGGGGGTGCGGCGGACGCGGCGCCGGGCCTGGCCGGTGGTCGGGGTGGCCGTGCTGCTGGTGCTCGTGGTGGTACGGCCGGTGCCGCTGGTGCGGTGGGTGACCGGCTGGCCGCCGCCGGGATGGGTGTTCGCGATGTGCCAGGTGGGGCAGGGCGATGCCACGGTGCTCGCGGCGGGCGGCGGCGCGGGGGTGGTGGTGGACGCAGGGCCGGATCCGGCGGCGGTGGACCGCTGTCTGCGCGAGCTGGGGGTGCGGCGGGTGCCGTTGCTGGTGCTGACCCACTTCCACGCCGATCACGTGGCCGGTCTGCCCGGGGTGCTGAAGGGGCGGGCCGTGGGGGCGATCCAGGTCACGGGGCTCGACGAGCCGCCCGGACAGGCGGCGTTCGTCCGGCGGGTGGCGGGCGCGGCGGGGGTGCCGGTGCTGCGGGCGGAGCCGGGGGAGCGGCGGCGGGCCGGGGCGCTGGAGTGGCGGGTGCTGTGGCCGCGGGCAGGGCCGGGGCCGCCGGACGGCGGGCCGAACGACGCCAGTGTCACGCTGCTGGTCCGCGGGCCGGGCGGGGTGAGCGTGCTGCTCCTCGGCGATCTGGAGCCGCCGGCGCAGCGGGCCCTGTGGCGGGCCCACCCCGAGCTGGGCGCGGTGGACGTGCTGAAGGTGGCGCATCACGGGTCCGCTCACCAGGACCCGGGACTGACCGCGCGGGTGAGGCCGCGCCTCGCGCTGGTGTCGGCGGGCCGGGACAACCCGTACGGCCATCCGTCGCCGCGGACGCTGGCCGCGCTGCGGGCGGGCGGGGCACGGGTGCTGCGGACCGACCGGGACGGGGCGATCGCCGTTGCGGGTGCGGGAAGCGGTCTGGTGGCCGTGGCAAGGGGGTGGTGAGTGGCCCCGACCCGTGAACAGAGCCTTGTAAAGGAACCTCTGTAAAGGAGTGCTTGTAAAGGAGTCTTTCTATAGATAGCTTTAGACCATGCAGGAGAATACCGCGCCGCGACCCGAGGGCGAGAAGGCCCACAGCATCAAGCTGACCGACCCCCGGGCTCTGCGGGCCTACGCCCACCCGCTGCGGCTGACCCTCGTCGGGCTGCTGCGCCGGCACGGGCCCTTCACCGCCACCCGGGCCGCCGAGCTGACCGGCGAATCGGTGGCCAGCTGCTCGTACCACCTGCGGATACTCGCCAAGTACGGGCTTGTGGAGGAGGCGCCCGGCGGGCGTGGCCGGGAGAAGCCCTGGCAGGCGACCGCCCGGTACACCGAGTGGCCCGGCTACAGCGACGACCCTTCGGTGGCCCAAGCGACCGACGAGCTCAACGTGGCCGTCGCCGAGCGGTACTTCGGACGGTTCGCCAAGGTGCTGGAGGGCCGGGCCGGCGTCTCCAAGGAGTGGCGGGAGGCCGAGCTGTTCGGCGACGCCCTGGTGTACCTCACCCCCGCCGAACTCACCTCCCTCGGTGAGCGGATCGACGAGCTGCTCGGTGCCTACGCGGACCGCGAGGACGACCCGGCCCTCCGGCCGCCGGGCGCGCGGCCCGTCAGCTTCATGAAGATCGCCTACCTGGACCCTGACGGCGACGACGAGAAGGAGTGACGGCGATGGCCCTCACCGCGCGGGTTCCGGCGCTGCTGCGCGAACGGACGTTCCGCCGCTACTGGACGGGGCAGACCGTCTCCCTGGTCGGCGACCAGATATCCCTCATGGCGCTGCCGCTCGCCGCCGTGCTCGTGCTCGGGGCCGACGCCGCCCAGATGGGCTGGCTGAAGACCCTCGAACTCCTCCCGGCCCTGCTGCTCAACCTGCCCTTCGGTGCCTGGGCCGACCGCCGGGCGAACCGCCGCCGCATCATGATCGCGACGGATCTGGGGCGGGCCGCGCTGCTGCTCACCCTGCCCGTCGCCTACGCGCTCGACATCCTGACGCTCGGCCAGCTCTACGCGGTCGCCCTCGGGGTCGGCGCCCTGTCGGTGCTCTTCGAGGTCTGCAACTCCACGATCTTCGCGAGCCTTGTCCCCGCAGAGCGCTTCGTGCAGGCCAACTCGCTGGTGAACGGCAGCCGTTCGATGGCCTGGCTCGCCGGGCCCAGCATCGGGGGCGTCCTGGTGCAGGTGCTGACCGCGCCCCTGGCGCTCCTCGCGGACGCCCTCACCTACCTGGTGTCGGCCGGCTACCTGGCCAGGATCCGGCCGGACGAGCCCGCCCCGGCGCCCGTGGCCAAGGGGCACTTCACGGAGGGGATGCGGTGGGTGGTGCGGGAGCCGTCGATGCGCGCGCTCTTCGCCGCCTCCGGCACCGTCCAGTTCTTCAACTACATGTTCCACACCCTCTTCGTCCTCTACGCCACCAAGGACCTCGGCCTGGGGGCGGGCCTGCTCGGCCTCGTGCTCGGCGCCGGAGCCGTCGGCGGTCTGCTCGGGGCGGCGTGCAGCGGAGCGGTCGTCCGCCGGATCGGCATCGGCGGCTCCATCGTGACCGGCTTCCTCGGCTTCACCCTGCCGCTGATCCTCATCCCCGCCGCCGACGGGCCGCTGCCGCTCGTGGTGGGTGTGCTCTTCGCCGCCGAGTTCCTGTCCTGCGCCGGAGTGATGATCGTGGACGTGGCCGCCGGGTCGTTCCAGATGGCCCTCATACCCGAGACCATGCGGGCCCGGGTCATGGGCGCCTTCCGCACCCTCAACCACGGCTTCCGGCCGGTCGGCGCCCTCGTCGGAGGCGTGCTGGGCACCGCGATGGGCGTGCGCCCCACCCTGTGGGTCGCCACCGTCGGCGCCGTCTTCGCGGTCCTGTGGCTGCTGCCCTCACCGCTCCCGCGGATGCGTGAACTGCCCGCCCAAAAGCCGGAATCCGCCGCCGCCACCCCCTGACGCCGACCGGGCGGGCAGACTGCCCGTATGACCGATCATGAAGAGACCGCAGGGCTGCCGGACACCGCGGTGGAGCAGTACCTGGAGCGCATCGGCGCCGCGCGGCCGGACCGGGCGGACGCCGGGGCGCTGCGGGAGCTGCACCTGCGGCACCTGCTGGCCGTGCCCTTCGAGAACCTGTCCATCCACCTCGGGCAGGACATCGTCCTCGACGAGAAGGCGCTGGTCGACAAGGTCGTCGCGGCCCGGCGGGGCGGGTTCTGCTACGAACTGAACACCGCCTTCGCCGCGCTGCTGAGGGCGCTCGGTTACCGGGTCGGGCTGCTCCAGGCGAGGGTCATCGGCCCGGACGGGCGGGCGGGGATCCCGTATGACCACATGGCCCTGCTGGTGGAGACGGCGGACGGGGAGCGGTGGCTGGCGGACGTGGGCTTCGGCGACCACAGCCACCATCCGCTCGCCTTCGACGAGCGCGGGCCGCAGGCCGACCCCTCGGGGACCTTCGTGATCGAGGAGGTTCCGGGTGCGGACGGCGACCTCGACGTGCTCCGGGACGGCAAGCCGCAGTACCGGCTGGAGCGCCGGCCGCGTGAGCTCGCCGACTTCGCCGCCGGCGCCTGGTACCACCGGACCTCGCCGGAGTCCCACTTCACCCGCGGGGTGATCTGCTCGCGGCTCACCGAGGACGGCCGGGTCAGCATCGCCGGCAGGAAGCTGTACCGGACCGTGGCCGGCGAGCGCACGGAGCGGGAGTTCGGCTCGGACGAGGAGCTGCGCGCGGCCTACCGGGAGCTCTTCGGCATCGTGCTCGACGAGCTGCCGGTCCTCCCGGTGCCGGACGAGCGAACCCCCTAATCCGGACGCGACGACCGTAAGGGCGCGTTTGCCTCGAACGCCTCAAGGGTGATCGAATGCGAACTCGTTGCATAATGAACGAGTCGCACGGGGGTGCGTTGATGATGTTCGGTGGTCTCTTCGGGAAGCGCGGGAACGGCGGCGCCGGCGGGCGGGGCGGCGCCCTCGCCGGAGTCACCGTGCCCGCCTCGGCGGGCGTGCTGAGCTGCCGGGTGCTGGACCCCGTGCACGAGCCGCTGCGGCAGGCGGAGTTCGCGCTCACCGACACGACGGGCCGCAGGGTGCTGGGCGGGGAGACCGATCCGTACGGCACCCTCCTGGCCACGGTCCCGGCCGGCGAGTACCGGATCGCCGTCACCTCCGACGGCTACACCCCGCACCACGCCACCGCCGTGGTGGACCAGGGCGCCCACGCCGACCTCGGGGACGTGCTGCTCCAGGTCGCCCCGCAGCCCTCGCTGCCCGAGCCGGGCGACTGGGAGATCGACCCCGCCCACTCCCAGATCGGCTTCACCGCCCGGCACATCGGACTGGCGCGGATCCACGGCCGCTTCAACAGCTTCGCCGGCGCGATACGGATCGCCGACCGCATGGAGCACTCCGCGATGCACGTCGTCATCGACGCCGCCTCGATCGACACCGGGGTGCAGATGCGCGACGACCACCTGCGGTCGGGCGACTTCCTCGACATCGGCGTCCATCCGACCATCGAGTTCTTCAGCGAGCGCTTCACCCACCGGGGCGGAACCCGCTGGAACGTCACCGGCGCGCTCAGCCTCCACGGCGTCAGCCGCACGGTCACCCTGGACACCCAGTACCTCGGTCTCGGCAGCGGGCTTGAGGGCGAGACGCGCTGCGCCTGCCGGGCCACCACCGAACTCCACCGCGAGGACTTCACCCTCACCTGGCAGACCCTGCTCGCGCGGGGCATCGCGGCCGTCGGCTCCAGCATCTCCATCGACCTGGACGTCCAGATCGTGCCGAAGGCCGCCCGCTAGCGGACCCGGCCGGTCAGGGGGCCTCCAGCCAGCCCTCGTACTCGGCGGCGAAGTCGTCCAGGGCCGACGGGTCGAGCCGGCCGTCCGGGTCCTCGACGACCACCAGCCACTGCGCGTCCTCGGCGTCGTCCTCGCCGGCCAGCGCGTCCCTGACCAGCTGCGGCTCCTCGGCCACCCCGAAGCGGCCGGCCAGCTCCTCGGCCACCTCCTCGGCGGCGTCGCGGTCGGGGAGCACCAGTACGTGTCGTTCACTCACCCGCCCATTCTCGCCCGGCCGGCCGCGGGACCCCGCCGGGGTCCGGGCGTCGCCACCGTCAGACCCTCGCCGGGGTCCGGACCTCGCCGGGGTCCGCTGTCGGTGGGCCGTGGGATGCTGGAACGCGATGGCCACCAGAAAGACTTCCAGCGACGACCTCCTCGGCCCCGTCACGCTCGCCGTGGGCCAGGAGGACCTGCTCCTCGACCGTGCCGTCCGGGAGGTGGTGGCGGCCGCCCGAGCCGCCGACGCCGACACGGACGTACGGGACCTCACCCCCGACCAGCTCCAGCCCGGATCCCTCGCCGAGCTCACCAGCCCCTCGCTCTTCGCCGAGCGCAAGGTGCTGGTCGTGCGCAACGCGCAGGACCTCTCGGCGGACACCGTCAAGGACGTCAAGGGGTACCTCGACGCGCCCGTCGAGGACATCACGCTCGTCCTGCTGCACGCGGGGGGAGCCAAGGGCAAGGGTCTCCTCGACGCGGCGCGCAAGGCGGGCGCGCGGGAGGTGGCCTGTCCCAAGACCACGAAACCGGCGGAGCGGCTGACGTTCGTCCGGCAGGAGTTCCGGACGCTCGGGCGGTCCGCGACGCCCGAGGCGTGCCAGACGCTCGTCGACGCCATCGGCAGCGATCTCCGGGAGCTGGCCTCCGCGGTCGCGCAGCTGACGGCGGACGTCGACGGGACGATCGACGAGGCGGTCGTCGGCCGGTACTACACCGGCCGGGCCGAGGCGTCGTCCTTCAACGTGGCAGACCGGGCCGTGGAGGGGCGGGCGGCGGAGGCGCTGGAGGCGTTGCGCTGGTCGCTGTCGACCGGGGTCGCGCCCGTGCTCATCACGAGCGCGCTGGCGCAGGGGGTGCGGGCGATCGGGAAGCTGTCGTCCGCCCGTGGCGGGCGGCCCGCCGACCTCGCGCGCGAGCTGGGCATGCCGCCCTGGAAGATCGACCGGGTGCGGCAGCAGATGCGGGGCTGGACCCCGGACGGCGTCGCGATGGCCCTGCGGGCGGTCGCGGAGGCGGACGCGGGCGTCAAGGGCGGCGGGGACGACCCCGAGTACGCCCTGGAGAAGGCGGTCGTCGCGGTGGCGCGAGCCGCGCGGGCGGGGCGCGGCGGGCGCTGACGACCTCTGCGGGCCGGTTTCCCTGCGGAGCCGGAGCCGGTTCCCTTGCGGGGCGGTTCCCCCGCGCGCCGCATCCCCCGCGCGCCGGTTTCCCCGCGCCGGGACGGTTCCGCGCCCGGACGGTTCCGCGCCGGGACCGTTCCGCCGCGGGCAACGCGAAGGCCCCGGGCGTCCTGGGGAAGGAGTGGCCGGGGCCTTCGGTTCACTGCTCGTGGTCCCGTACACGCGTGGCGAACGCGTCTCGCGTACGGGCCGGGTGGCCGGGCGGGAGCGGTAGAGAGGGTCCGCTGGGTCCCGTGCGGCCTGGGTACAGCCTGAGATCAGAAGATCCGGACTCAGCCCTGGAGGGAGGCAACCTTGATCGCCAGCGCCGACTTCTTGTTGGCGGCGGCGTTCTTGTGGATGACACCCTTCGAGACGGCCTTGTCGAGCTGACGCGAGGCGGCACGGGTGGCCACGGTGGCCTTCTCGAGGTCGCCGGCGGCGACAGCCTCACGGGCCTTGCGGATCGCGGTCTTGAGCGACGACTTGACGGCCTTGTTGCGCAGGCGCGCCTTCTCGTTGGTCTTGTTCCGCTTGATCTGGGACTTGATGTTCGCCACTGAGAGAGCCTTTACAGGTTCGATGTTTCTTCAGGTATGTGCCGCGCAGCTGAGAGGGCACACGAGACACAGCTGTCCACGGTATCAGGCGCCCGCGCGGCCGCCCAAACGGGGGCGCGGGCCGCCCGAACCGGACGCGTGGCCGCGGGCATGGGACGATGGGGGCTACGTATCCGTTCCGAACACCGCCCGAGACGAGAACCCTGCGTGCCCGCGACTCCTACCCACGTGCCCGAGCCGAGCCGTACCGACCCGGCACTGATCCGCAACTTCTGCATCATCGCGCACATCGACCACGGCAAGTCCACGCTCGCCGACCGGATGCTCCAGCTCACCGGTGTGGTCGACCAGCGGCAGATGCGCGCCCAGTACCTCGACCGGATGGACATCGAGCGTGAGCGCGGCATCACGATCAAGTCCCAGGCGGTCCGGCTGCCCTGGGCCCCCACCGAGGGGCCGGAGCAGGGGCGCACGCACATCCTCAACATGATCGACACCCCCGGGCACGTCGACTTCACGTACGAGGTGTCGCGGTCGCTGGCCGCCTGCGAGGGCACGATCCTGCTGGTCGACGCCGCCCAGGGCATCGAGGCGCAGACCCTCGCCAACCTGTACCTGGCGATGGAGAACGACCTCACGATCGTCCCGGTCCTCAACAAGATCGACCTCCCGGCCGCCCAGCCGGAGAAGTTCGCCGAGGAGCTGGCCAACCTCATCGGCTGCCAGCCCGAGGACGTCCTCAAGGTCTCCGCCAAGACGGGTCTCGGCGTCGAGGCGCTGCTCGACCGGGTCGTCGCGGACGTGCCGGCCCCGGTCGGCAACGCCGACGCGCCGGCCCGCGCGATGATCTTCGACTCCGTGTACGACTCGTACCGGGGCGTCGTCACGTACGTCCGTGTCGTCGACGGGCAGCTCAACAAGCGCGAGCGCATCAAGATGATGTCGACCGGCGCCACCCACGAGCTCCTGGAGATCGGCGTCTCGTCCCCCGAGATGACGGCCTCCGACGGTCTCGGCGTCGGTGAGGTGGGCTACCTCATCACCGGTGTGAAGGACGTCCGCCAGTCCAAGGTCGGTGACACGATCACCGCCCAGTCCAAGGGCGCCACCGAGCCGCTCGGCGGCTACAAGGACCCGAAGCCGATGGTCTTCTCGGGTCTCTACCCGCTGGACGGCTCGGAGTACCCGGACCTCCGCGAGGCCCTGGACAAGCTCCAGCTCAACGACGCCGCGCTCGTCTACGAGCCGGAGACCTCCGCGGCCCTCGGCTTCGGCTTCCGCGTCGGCTTCCTGGGCCTGCTCCACCTCGACGTGATCCGGGAGCGCCTGGAGCGCGAGTTCGGGCTCGACCTCATCGCCACCGCCCCCAACGTGGTCTACCGCGTGGTCATGGAGGACGGCAGCGAGCACACGGTCACCAACCCGAGCGAGTTCCCCGAGGGCAAGATCAGCGACGTGTACGAGCCCGTCGTGCGCGCCACCATCCTCGCGCCCAGCGAGTTCATCGGCGCGATCATGGAGCTCTGCCAGACCCGCCGCGGCACGCTCATCGGCATGGACTACCTCTCCGAGGACCGGGTCGAGATCCGCTACACCCTGCCGCTGGCCGAGATCGTCTTCGACTTCTTCGACCAGCTGAAGTCGAAGACCCGCGGGTACGCCTCGCTCGACTACGAGCCCACCGGCGAGCAGGCGTCCAGCCTGGTCAAGGTCGACATCCTGCTGCACGGCGACAAGGTCGACGCCTTCTCCGCCGTCACCCACAAGGACGCCGCCTACGCGTACGGCGTGCGGCTCGTCGCCAAGCTGCGCGAGCTCATCCCGCGCCAGGCGTTCGAGGTGCCGATCCAGGCCGCCATCGGCTCCCGGGTCATCGCCCGCGAGACCATCCGCGCCATCCGCAAGGACGTCCTCGCCAAGTGCTACGGCGGTGACATCTCGCGTAAGCGGAAGCTGCTGGAGAAGCAGAAGGAAGGCAAGAAGCGCATGAAGATGGTCGGCTCGGTGGAGGTCCCGCAGGAGGCGTTCATCGCCGTCCTGTCGAGCGACGAGTCGGGCGGCAAGAGCAAGAAGTAGCCGTTCCGGCCGCCATGAACGGGTCCGCGTGCCATCGGCGCGCGGACCCGTTCGTTATCCACAGGCCCTTACGTACCGGACCTCGGCGCTCTAATCTGAAGCCCCCCGAAGGTTACTCGTGAGTTAGTTACGCATTCCCGCGTGAGTGCGTTCCGCATCCGTAGTTGCACCGCCAACAGGCACCGCCGCCGCCCGGAGGACGACGTGAGCGACAACCAGACCCAGATCGACAACCGGCCGCCCTCCGTCGCGGCGCTCTTCCTCGAACGAGTCGAGCGCACCCCCGACGCCGAGGCGTACCGCTATCCGGTGCCCGCCGCCTCCGGCACCGGACCGGACGACTGGAAGTCGCTCAGCTGGGGTCAGGCCGCGCAGCGCGTCTTCGCCATCGCCGCCGGTCTGATCGACCTCGGCATCCGCTCCGAGGAGCGGGTCGCCCTCGCCTCCGCCACCCGGGTCGAGTGGATCCTCGCCGACCTCGGCGTCATGTGCGCCGGCGCCGCCACCACCACGGTCTACCCGCAGACCAACGCCGACGAGTCCGCCTTCATCCTCGCCGACTCCGAGTCGAAGGTGCTCATCGCCGAGGACGCCGCCCAGCTCGCCAAGGCGGTCGAGCGCCGCGCCGACCTGCCCGGACTCCACCACGTCGTCGTCATCGACCCCGAGGGCGCGGACACCTCCGAGGAGTGGGTCCTCACCCTCGCCGACCTGGAGGCGCGCGGAGCCGCGTACCTGGAGAAGCACCCCGAGGCGGTCAAGGAGCGGGTCGCCGCGATCACCGCCGAGCAGCTCGCCACCCTCATCTACACCTCGGGCACCACCGGCCGCCCCAAGGGCGTCCGCCTGCCGCACGACAACTGGTCGTACATGGCCAAGGCCATCGCCGCCACCGGCCTCGTCACCCAGGACGACGTCCAGTACCTGTGGCTGCCGCTCGCCCACGTCTTCGGCAAGGTCCTCACCTCCGGCCAGATCGAGGTCGGCCACGTCACCGCCGTCGACGGCCGCGTCGACAAGATCATCGAGAACCTGCCGGTGGTCCAGCCGACCTACATGGCGGCCGTCCCCCGCATCTTCGAGAAGGTCTACAACGGGGTCGCCGCCAAGGCCAGGGCCGGCGGCGGCGCCAAGTACAAGATCTTCCAGTGGGCCTCCGGCGTCGGCCGCGAGTACGCCAAGGTCACCCAGGACAACTTCCGCCGCACCGGCTCCGCCTCCGCGCCCTTCGGCCTCACCGCCAAGCACAAGGTCGCCGACACCCTCGTCTTCGCCAAGATCCGCGACGCGTTCGGCGGCCGGCTGCGCGCCTGCATCTCCGGCTCCGCCGCGCTCGCCCCCGAGATCGGCTACTTCTTCGCCGGTGCCGGCATCCACATCCTGGAGGGGTACGGCCTCACCGAGTCCTCCGCCGCCTCCTTCGTCAACCCCGGCGAGGCGTACCGCACCGGCACCGTCGGCAAGCCGCTCCCCGGCACCGAGGTCCGCATCGCCGACGACGGCGAGATCCTGCTCCGCGGCCCCGGCATCATGGAGGGCTACCACGGCCTCCCCGAGAAGACCGCCGAGGTCCTGGAGGCCGACGGCTGGTTCCACACCGGCGACATCGGCGAGCTCTCCGCCGACGGCTACCTCAAGATCACCGACCGCAAGAAGGACCTGATCAAGACCTCCGGCGGCAAGTACATCGCCCCGGCCGAGGTGGAGGGCCAGTTCAAGGCCGTCTGCCCGTTCGTCTCCAACATCCTCGTCCACGGCGCCGACCGGAACTACTGCACCGCGCTCATCGCGCTCGACGAGCCCGCCATCCTCGGCTGGGCCGCCGAGCACGACCTCGCCGGCAAGCCGTACGCCGAGGTCGTCGCCGCCCCGCAGACCGAGAAGATGATCCAGGGATACGTCGACCGGCTCAACGAGGGCCTCCAGCGCTGGCAGACGATCAAGAAGTTCCGTCTCCTCCCGCGCGACCTCGACATCGAGCACGGCGAGCTCACCCCCTCGCTGAAGCTCAAGCGCCCGGTCGTCGAGCGCACCTACAAGGAGCTCATCGACGAGATGTACGCCGGGTCCCGCGAGGCCTGACCGGCGCGGAGCCCGTCACCTCGGGCGGTGCGGGACAATGGACCCCATGCCTTCCGTACTGCCCGATGGTGAGCCCATGCCCGAGGACGGGGCGCTGCCCGCGCGCGCCCTGGAAGGGGCCGGGGAGCGGCCGCTCGGGTTCTATCTGCACGTGCCGTACTGCGCCACGCGGTGCGGCTACTGCGACTTCAACACCTACACCGCGAGCGAGCTGCGCGGTGCCGGAGGCGTGCTCGCCTCGCGGGACAACTACGCGGGGCAGGTCGTCGAGGAGGTCCGGCTCGCCCGGAAGGTCCTCGGCGACGACCCGCGCCCGGTGCGGACGGTCTTCGTCGGCGGCGGCACGCCGACGCTGCTGGCCGCCGGCGACCTCGTGACGATGCTGGGGGCGATCCGGGACGAGTTCGGGCTCGCCGACGACGCGGAGATCACCACCGAGGCGAACCCGGAGTCCGTGGACCCCGCCTACCTGGAGGAACTGCGGGCCGGCGGCTTCAACCGGATCTCCTTCGGCATGCAGAGCGCCCGGCCGCACGTGCTGAAGATCCTCGACCGGACCCACACGCCGGGCCGGCCTGAGCAGTGCGTCGCGGAGGCGCGCGCGGCCGGCTTCGAACACGTCAACCTCGACCTGATCTACGGCACCCCCGGCGAGAGCGACGACGACTGGCGGGCCTCGCTGGACGCGGCCATCGGGGCCGGTCCCGACCATGTGAGCGCGTACGCCCTGATCGTCGAGGAGGGTACGCAGCTGGCGCGGCGGATCCGGCGCGGCGAGGTGCCGATGACCGACGACGACGTGCACGCGGACCGGTACCTGATCGCCGACGAGGCGTTCGAGAAGGCCGGGTACGCCTGGTACGAGGTGTCCAACTGGGCCACCTCCGAGGCCGGGCGGTGCCTCCACAACGAGCTGTACTGGCGGGGCGCCGACTGGTGGGGCGCCGGGCCAGGCGCCCACTCGCACGTGGGCGGGGTGCGGTGGTGGAACGTCAAGCATCCCGGCGCGTACGCCGCCGCGCTCGGGGCCGGGAGGTCGCCGGGGGCCGGGCGCGAGCTGCTGTCGGACGAGGACCGGCGGGTCGAGCGGATCCTGCTGGAGCTGCGGCTCCGGGAGGGCTGCCCGCTGGAGCTGCTGCGGGAGCGGGGCCTCGCGGCGTCGCGCAGGGCGCTGGCCGACGGGCTGCTCGACGCGGAGCCGTACGCCGCGGGGCGGGCCGTGCTGACGCTGCGGGGCCGGTTGCTCGCGGACGCCGTGGTGCGGGACCTGGTGGACTGAGGCCCGGCCCCCGGGAAACCGCCGCGGCTACGGCGCCGTCACGAAGTCGATCAGGTGCTCCACCTTGCCCAGCAGCTCCGGTTCCAGGTCCTTGTAGGACGTGACGCGCTTCAGGATGGCCTGCCAGACCGCGCCCGTGTTGTCGGCGGGCCAGCCCAGGGCCCGGCAGGTGCCCGTCTTCCAGTCCTGGCCGCGCGGGACCTCCGGCCAGGCCCGGATGCCGAGGACGGACGGTTTCACCGCCTGCCAGATGTCGATGTACGGGTGTCCCACCACCAGGACGTCGGGGGAGGAGACCCGCGCGGCGATCCGGGACTCCTTGGAGCCCTGAACCAGGTGGTCGACGAGGACGCCGAGGCGGGCGTCCGGGCCGGGCGCGAAGTCGGCGACGATCTCCGGAAGGTGGTCGACGCCCTCCAGGTACTCCACCACGACGCCCTCGACGCGCAGGTCGTCGCCCCAGACCCGTTCGACCAGCTCGGCGTCGTGCCGGCCCTCCACGTAGATGCGGCTCGTCCGTGCCACGCGCGCGCGTGCGCCGGGGACGGCGATCGAGCCGGAGGCCGTACGGGCCGGGCGGGCCGGTCCGCCGGACGCCGGGCGGACCAGGGTCACCACACGGCCCTCCAGGAGGAACCCGCGCGGGTCCATCGGGAAGACGCGGTGTTTGCCGAAGCGGTCCTCCAGAGTGACGGTGCCCGCCTCGCAGCGGATCACGGCCCCGCAGAAGCCCGTCGAGACCTCCTCGACCACCAGGTCCGGCTCGGCCGGGACCTCCGGCGCGGGGGCCTGCTTCTTCCATCGGGGCGTCAGGTCCGGGTCGTAGCTGCGCATTTCGGGGACGCTACGACACCTGGAAGCGGTGTGCCAGTTCATCGCGCTGGCGTCGGACGAAAGCCGCGTCGACGACCGCCCCGTGGCCGGGGACGTACAGGGCGTCCTCGCCGCCGAGGGCGAGGAGGCGGTCGAGGGCGTCGGGCCAGCGGGCGCCGATCGCGTCGGGGCCCGCCTGGGGTTCGCCGGACTCCTCGACCAGGTCGCCGCAGAAAACGGTCTCGCGCTCGCCGGGGACGAAGACGGCGAGGTCGTGGCCGGAGTGGGCCGGGCCCAGGTTGGCCAGGAGCACCTGGCGGCCGCCGAGGTCGAGGGTCCACTCGCCGGTGACCGTGTGGCGCGGGGCCACCAGGGCCTCCACCGCCTCCGCCGCGGCCCGCTCGCCGACCCCCTGGCGCACCGCGTCCTCGTACAGCTCCGCGCGGGTGCGGGCGGAGCCGAGGAGCTCGTCCATGCCGACCGCGCCGAACACCTCCGCTCCGGCGAAGGCGGCGGTGCCCAGGACGTGGTCGAAGTGGGGGTGGCCGAGTGCGATGTGCGTCACGCGCCGGCCGCCGGTGATCGCCTCCGCCTGGGCCCGGATCGCGGCGCCCTCGGCGAGCGTGGAGCCCGTGTCGTAGAGCAGGACGGCCGTGTCCCCCACGACCAGTCCGGTGGTCGCGTCCCAGCCGGGGAGCCGCCGCCGGCCCACTCCGGACGCGAGCCTCTCCCACCCCTGAGCCGCCCAGACCGCTTCGTCGATGTCCATGGCTCCGACGCTAGCGGGTCCGCCTCCTTGCCAGGAGCGACGGCCCCGGCCGTACACTGGCCGGGGGATTCCTGGCACTCGGACAGGGTGAGTGCCAAAAGCGGAGCAACCGGAACGGCTGGAGCGGGAGGTGTGCGCGTGCTGAGCGAACGCAGACTCGAGGTGCTGCGCGCCATCGTCCAGGACTACGTCGGGACGGAGGAACCGGTCGGTTCCAAGGCGCTCACGGAGCGCCACAAGCTCGGCGTGTCGCCCGCCACCGTGCGCAACGACATGGCGGTGCTGGAGGAGGAGGGGTACATCGCCCAGCCCCACACCAGCGCGGGCCGGATCCCCACCGACAAGGGCTACCGGCTCTTCGTGGACCGGCTGGCCGGCGTCAAGCCGCTCTCCACCCCCGAGCGGCGCGCCATCCACAACTTCCTCGACGGCGCCGTGGACCTCGACGACGTCGTGGGCCGTACGGTGCGGCTGCTGGCGCAGCTGACCCGGCAGGTCGCCGTCGTGCAGTACCCGTCGCTGACGCGTTCCTCCATCCGGCACGTCGAGCTGCTGGCGCTGGCCCCGGCCAGGCTGATGCTCGTCCTGATCACGGACACCGGACGGGTCGAGCAGCGGGTGATCGACTGCCCCGCGCCCTTCGGCGAGACCTCCCTCGCGGATCTGCGGGCCCGGCTCAACAGCCGGGTCGGCGGCCGTCGCTTCGCCGACGTGCCGCAGCTGGTGCAGGACCTCCCCGAGTCCTTCGAGGAACCCGAGGAGCGCGCCACGGTCTCGGCCGTGCTCGCGACGCTCCTGGAGACGCTCGTGGAGGAGCACGAGGAGCGGCTGATGATCGGCGGCACCGCCAATCTCACCCGCTTCGGACATGACTTCCCCCTGACGATCAGGCCCGTCCTGGAGGCACTCGAGGAGCAGGTCGTGCTCCTCAAGCTGCTCGGCGAGGTCAAGGAATCGGGCATGACCGTACGCATCGGGCACGAGAACGCCTACGAGGGGCTGAACTCCACGTCCGTCGTCTCGGTCGGCTACGGTTCGGGCGGCGAGGCAGTCGCCAAACTCGGCGTGGTCGGACCGACCCGCATGGACTACCCCGGAACGATGGGAGCGGTACGCGCAGTGGCACGTTACGTCGGACAGATCCTGGCGGAGTCGTAAGTGGCCACGGACTACTACGCCACACTCGGCGTACGCCGCGACGCGTCCCAGGACGAGATCAAGAAGGCTTTCCGGCGCCTCGCCCGCGAGCTTCATCCGGACGTCAACCCGGACCCGAAGACGCAGGAGCGGTTCAAGGAGATCAACGCCGCCTACGAGGTCCTGTCGGACCCGCAGAAGAAGCAGGTCTACGACCTCGGCGGCGACCCGCTCTCCTCCGCCGGCGGCATGGGCGGCGGGGGAGGCTTCGGGGCCGGCGGCTTCGGCAACTTCTCCGACATCATGGACGCCTTCTTCGGCACGGCCGGGCAGCGCGGGCCGCGCTCGCGGACCCGGCGCGGCCAGGACGCCATGATCCGCCTGGAGATCGACCTCAACGAGGCGGCCTTCGGCACCACCAAGGACATCCAGGTCGACACGGCCGTCGTCTGCGCCACCTGTTCGGGTGAGGGTGCCGCTCCCGGCACCTCCGCGCAGACCTGCGACATGTGTCACGGCCGCGGCGAGGTCTCCCAGGTCACCCGGTCGTTCCTCGGCCAGGTCATGACCTCCCGGCCCTGCCCGCAGTGCCAGGGCTTCGGCACCGTCGTCCCGACCCCGTGCCCCGAGTGCGCGGGCGACGGCCGGGTGCGGTCGCGCCGCACGCTGACGGTGAAGATCCCGGCCGGCGTCGACAACGGCACCCGGATCCAGCTCGCGGGCGAGGGCGAGGTCGGCCCCGGCGGCGGCCCCGCCGGCGACCTGTACGTCGAGATCCAGGAGACCCCGCACGAGGTCTTCCAGCGCCGCGGTGACGACCTGCACTGCACGGTCACCATCCCGATGACGGCGGCGGCGCTCGGCACGAAGGTGCAGCTCCAGACGCTCGACGGGCTGGAGGAGATCGACATCCGCCCGGGCACCCAGTCGGGCCAGTCGGTCCCGCTGCACGGCCGGGGCATCACGCACCTGCGGGGCAACGGCCGCGGCGACCTGATCGTCCACGTCGAGGTCCAGACCCCGGGCAAGCTCGACCCCGAGCAGGAGCGCCTCCTGCGCGAACTGGCCAAGCTGCGCGGCGAGGAACGGCCCACGGGCCAGTTCCAGCCGGGACAGCAGGGGCTGTTCTCGCGGCTGAAGGACGCGTTCAACGGGCGCTGAGCCCCGCGGGGGGGATGACCCGTGTGTGAGAGGGGCGGCACTCTGAGTGCCGCCCCTTTCCCGTGGGCGGGAAGGGGCATGACACGATGCCCATATGTCCACCACCGCGCTGAACGATCTCTTCCGGTACCCGATCGTGCAGGCCCCCATGGCGGGTGGCGCTTCCGGTCCGGCACTCGTCGGAGCCGTCGGCGAGGCCGGTGCGCTCGGCTTCCTCGCCGCCGGGTACAAGACGGCCGGCAGCCTCTACCAGGAGATCAAGCAGGTGCGCGGGCTGACCGGACAGCCCTTCGGCGTCAACGTCTTCATGCCCCAGACCGGCCCCACCGTCGACCCCGCGGCCGTCGAGGTCTACCGCCACCAGCTCGCCGGGGAGGCCGGCTGGTACGAGACGCAGCTCGGCGAGACCGACGACTGCCGCGACGACGGGTACGAGTCCAAGCTGGCGATCCTCCTGGAGGACCCGGTCCCCGTCGTCTCCTTCACCTTCGGCTGCCCGAAGCCCGAGACCTTCCAGGCGTTCGCCCGCGCCGGCACGTACACGATCGTCACCGTCACCTCCGCGGAGGAGGCCCGTACGGCCCAGGCGGCCGGCGCCGACGCGCTGTGCGTCCAGGGCGTCGAGGCGGGCGGCCACCAGGGCTCGTACCGCGACGACCCGGCCGAGGAGCAGCCGGGCACCGGGCTCCTCGCCCTCCTCACCCTGGTCCGGGAGGCCACCGCGCTGCCGCTCGTCGCCGCGGGCGGCCTGATGCGCGGCGCGCAGATCGCCGCGGTCCTCGCCGCGGGGGCCGCCGCCGCCCAGCTCGGCACCGCCTTCCTGGCCTGCCCGGAGTCCGGCGCCCATCCGCTGCACAAGCGGGCCCTGACCGACCCGCTTTTCAACCGCACCGCCCTCACCCGGGCGTTCTCCGGCCGGCCGGCCCGCGGGCTCGTGAACCGCTTCATGCGCGAGCACGGCCCGTACGCCCCCGCCGGCTATCCCGAGATCCATCACCTCACCGCCCCGCTGCGGAAGGCCGCCGCCACCGCGGGCGACGCCCAGGGCATGGCCCTGTGGGCGGGCCAGGGCCACCGGCTGGCCCGCGAGCTGCCCGCGGGGGAACTCGTCGAGGTGCTCGCCGCCGAACTCGACACCGCCCTCACCGAACTCGCCGATCCGGCCCCCAGGAGTGCCTCATGACCGCCCCCGTCTTCGTCGTCGACGCCGTGCCCGGCGCCGGCACCTTCGTCCTGGAGGGCCCCGAGGGGCGGCACGCCGTCTCCGTGAAGCGGCTCCAGGCGGGCGAGGAACTCGTCCTGACCGACGGCCGGGGCCGCTGGGCGCGGTGCGTGGCGCGGGAGGCCGAGGGCAAGGACCGGCTGACCGTGGAGGTGACGGCGGACCACGAGGACCCGGAGGAGCAGCCCCGGATCACCGTCGTCCAGGCCCTCCCCAAGGGCGACCGCGGCGAGCTCGCCGTCGAGACCATGACCGAGACCGGCGTCGACGCGATCGTGCCGTGGGCGGCCTCCCGCTGCATCACCCAGTGGCGCGGCGACCGCGGCCTGAAGGCGCTCGCCAAGTGGCGCTCCACCGCCCGCGAGGCCGGGAAGCAGTCACGCCGCACCCGCTTCCCCGAGGTCGCCGACCTCATGACCACCAAGCAGGTCGCCGCGCTCCTCGCCACCGCCGACCTCGCGGTCGTGCTGCACGAGGACCGGGAGCACCCCAGCGGCGCCCTCGCCGCCGCCGACCTCCCCGCCACCGGTTCGATCGTGCTCGTGGTCGGGCCCGAGGGCGGGGTCTCCCCGGAGGAGCTGGCAGCCTTCGAGGCGGCCGGGGCGAAGCCGTACCGGCTCGGCCGCAGCGTTCTGCGCACCTCCACGGCGGGCACGGCGGCCACCGCCCTCGTCCTGGGCCGCACGGGCCGCTGGGGCTGACCCGGCGCGGTTGTCTGGAGGGCGGGTCCGGTCGTCCCCCGTGGGTCCGGTCGTCCACAGGGCGGGGCGGGGGAGGTTGTCCACAGGGGGCGGCGGTGGGGGAGGTTGTCCACAGAGTGGGGGACCCGCTGTCCAAGCGTCCCGGGTCTTTTCTAGGCTGACCCGTATGGCCGACGAGTCCCCTCTCCTCCGCAGTCTGCGCGCCGCGATCGCCGCCGCGCCCGGCGACGTGCCCCTGCGCCTCCACTTCGCCGAACTCCTCCTCGCGGAGGGGCGGAACGACGAGGCCGTCACGGAGGCCGCCGTCGCGCTCCAGCACGCGCCGGGGGACGCCGACGCGCGGGCGCTGATGGTCCGCGCCATGGGCCTGCCGCAGCCCGCACCCGCGCCGGAGCCGTCACCAGCGCCGGCACCCGCGCCGGAACCCGCGCCCGCGCCGGAGCCCCCTCGGGCTCCGGAGACGCCGGCCGCGCCGAAGCCGTCCTTCGACTGGGCCGCCGCCGAGGAGCAGGTGTCGGACCTGGTCGGGCCGCGGTTCCTGGAGGAGCCGCAGGCCGAGGGCGGGGACGGGCTCGCCGGGGACGCCGCCGCCTGGGACGTGGACGCCCCCGGTGCCGTGCGCCTCGCCGACGTCGGCGGCATGACGGACGTCAAGGAGCGCCTCGAAGCCGCCTTCCTGGCCCCCATGCGCAACCCCGAACTCCGGCGCCTCTACGGCAAGTCGCTCCGCGGCGGACTCCTCCTCTACGGTCCTCCCGGCTGCGGCAAGACCTTCATCGCCCGAGCCGTCGCCGGCGAACTCGGCGCGAACTTCCTCACCGTCTCGCTCTCCGACGTCCTCGACATGTGGATCGGGGCCTCCGAGAAGAACATCCACGACATCTTCGAGACCGCCCGCCGCCAGGCCCCCTGCGTCGTCTTCCTCGACGAGCTGGACGCCCTCGGCGGCAAGCGCTCCCGCACCCACAACAACGGCCTGCGCAACGTCGTCAACCAGCTCCTCACCGAGCTCGACGGCATCGCCTCCGGCGCGGGCAACGAGGGCGTCTTCGTCCTCGCCGCCACCAACGTGCCCTGGGACGTCGACCTCGCCCTGCGCCGCCCCGGCCGCCTCGACCGCACCCTGCTCGTCCTCCCGCCGGACGCCCCCGCCCGCGAGGCGATCCTCCGCTACCACCTGCGCGACAGGCCCATCGAGGCCGTCGACCTCGGCAAGCTCGTCAAGGTCACCGAGGACTTCTCCGGAGCCGACCTCGCCCACCTGTGCGAGACCGCCGCCGAGGCCGCCCTCCTCGACTCCGCGCGCACCGGCTCCGTCCGGCTCATCACCACCAAGGACCTGCTCGCCGCCGCCAAGCAGCTCCGGCCCTCCACCGAACCCTGGTTCGCCTCCGCCCGGAACGTCGCCATGTTCGCCAACGAGGGCGGTCTCTACGACGACCTCCTCGCCTACCTGAAGCGGAAGCGCAAGCTGTGACGACCCCCGGCACGCCCGCCACCCCCGCCACGCCGTCCGCGCCCTCCGCGCTCGCCCGCGCCGAGGCGCTGTACGAGGCCGGCCGCTACGAGCAGGCCGGGGAGCTCGCCGCCCGGCACCTCGCCGGCGACCCCGAGGACGCCGACGCCCTCACCCTGCTCGCCCGCTGCCAGCACCGGGCGGGCGACCACCCCGCCGCCCTCGCCGCCGTCGAGCAGGCCCTGCGCGCCGAGCCCGAGCTGGTCATGGCGCACCTGATGCGCACCCAGATCCTGCTCGCCCTCAAGCGGTACGGCGACGCCGAGGCCGCCGCCCACCGCACCGTTCAGCTCGCCCCGGACTTCTGGGGCAGCCACTACGCGCTCGGCACCGCGCTCGCCGAGACCGCCGAGGCCGGCGGCGGCCGGGACAAGGCCCGCCGCGCCGCCGCCTACGAGGCCGCGAGAACCGCCGTCGCCCTCGGCCCCGAGGAGGACGCCGCCCACTTCCTCGTCGGCCTCACCGCCCAGCGGCGCGGCGACCACACCACCGCCCGGCGGGCGTACGAGACGACCCTGCGCCTCAACCCGCAGAGCAGCGAGGCCCACAACAACCTCTCCCTGCTGAGACTGCGCCGCCGCTGGTTCCGGCGCGGAGCCTGGACCCAGGCCGCCGAGGGCTTCGTCGCCTCCGCCGCGCTCGACCTCGACGACCGCAAGGCCCGCTACAACCTGGAGGCGATGGCCTGGGGCACCGCCGCCGGAGCCCGCTGGGTCGCCCTGCTCGGCTTCCTCGCCTCCACGCTCGGCTCCGCCCCGGTCCGCACCGGGGCGACCGGCGCCGACGCGATCGTGCCCTTCCTCGTCGGGGCCACCGTGCTCCTCGGCGCCTGGGCCGGCTGGGCCGTGTGGATGGCCCGCCGGGTCCCGCCGCGACTGCGCCGCCCGCTGCTGCTCGTCGCCCGCAACTGCCGGCCGGTGCTCGCGATGGCCGCCGCCGTCGGACTCCTCGGCCTGTACTCGGCCGTCACCATGGCGCTGTGGACCTTCGACGCGGGAGTGGTCGGGGCGCTCGGGGCGCCGCTGTTCTGGGCCGTCGTCATCACGTACTGGGTGAGCCGCTCGGCCCTCAACCGCCGGATGCCCAGAGACTGACCGGACCCGCCGGATAGCATGCGCACGTACTGACCACCGAGGGCGAGGAGGCCCGCAGCATGGCCGGAGAGCCGCAGAGCGACTGCCTGTTCTGCAAGATCGTGGCGGGGGAGGTGCCGGCGACGCTCGTGCGCGAGACCGAGACCACGCTGGCCTTCCGCGACATCAACCCGCAGGCGCCCACCCACGTGCTCGTCATCCCGCGCCTGCACTACCCGGACGCCGCCTCGCTCGCCGCCGCCGCGCCGAGCGTCGCCGCCGACGTGCTGCGCGAGGCCGGCGAGGTCGCCGAGCAGGAGAAGGTGGACGGCAGCGGCTACCGGATCATCCTCAACACCGGTGCGGGCGCGGGCCAGACCGTCTTCCACGCGCACGCGCACGTGCTCGGCGGCCGCGGCCTCAACTGGCCCCCCGGATAACCACGTGTCCGTCCGCGAACTGGTCGTCCTCGGCACCGCCAGCCAGGTCCCGACCCGCCACCGCAACCACAACGGCTATCTGCTGCGCTGGGACGGCCACGGCCTCCTCTTCGACCCCGGAGAGGGCACCCAGCGGCAGATGCTGCGGGCCGGGGTCGCCGCGCACGACCTGAACCGGATCTGCGTCACGCACTTCCACGGCGACCACTCGCTGGGCCTGGCCGGGGTGATCCAGCGGATCAACCTCGACCAGGTCCCGCACCAGGTCACCGCCCACTTCCCGGCGAGCGGCCGGCACTTCTTCGAACGGCTGCGGTACGCCACCGCCTACCGCGAGTCCGTCGAACTGACCGAGGCGCCGGTCGCGGACGACGGCGTGCTCGCCGTCACCGAGGCGTTCACCCTGGAGGCCCGCCGGCTCTCCCACCCCGTCGAGTCCTTCGGCTACCGGCTCGTCGAGCCCGACGGGCGCCGGCTGCTCCCCGAGCGGCTCGCCGCCCACGGCATCGCGGGACCGGACGTCGGCCGCATCCAGCGCGAGGGCAGCCTCGGCGGCGTGGGTCTGGACGAGGTGAGCGAGGTCCGGCGCGGACAGCGCTTCGCCTTCGTCATGGACACCCGCCTCTGCGACGGCGTGCACGCCCTCGCGGAGGGCGCCGACATGCTGGTCATCGAGTCGACCTTCCTCGACGAGGACGTCCGGCTCGCCGAGGACCACGGACACCTGACCGCCGGACAGGCCGCCGCCGTCGCCCGCGAGGCGGGCGTCCGGCACCTCGTCCTCACCCACTTCTCGCAGCGCTACTCCGACCCGTCGGAGTTCGAACGGCAGGCCCGCGCCGCCGGATTCGAGGGCGAGCTGAGCATTGCCCAGGACCTCATGAGGGTCCCCGTACCGAAGAGATAGAGCACCACCCATGCCCCTCCCCAAGGCCGAGCTCCACCTGCACATCGAAGGCACCCTCGAACCCGAGCTGGCCTTCGCGCTCGCCGCCCGCAACGGCGTCACCCTGCCGTACGCGGACACCGAGGAGCTGCGCGCGGCCTACCGCTTCGGCGACCTCCAGTCCTTCCTGGACCTCTACTACGCCCTGACGGCGGTCCTGCGCACCCCCGAGGACTTCACCGCGCTCGCCGACGCCTACCTGGAGCGGGCCGCCGCGCAGGGCGTCCGGCACGCCGAGATCTTCTTCGACCCGCAGGCGCACACGGCGCGGGGCGTCCCCTTCGCCGCCGTCATCGAGGGCCTCGGCGCCTCCCTCGACCGCTCCGAGGAGCGGTACGGGATCTCCACCCGGCTCCTCATGTGCTTCCTGCGCGACGAGTCCGCCGAGTCGGCGCTCGCCACGCTGGAGTCCGCCAGGCCGTACCTGGACCGGATCACCGGAGTCGGCCTCGACTCCGCGGAGGCCGGGAACCCGCCGGCCAAGTTCCGCGCCGTGTACGAGGAGGCGGCCCGGCTCGGTCTGCGGCGCGTCGCGCACGCCGGCGAGGAGGGCCCGGCGGCGTACGTCCGCGAGGCGCTGGACGTCCTCGGCGTGGAGCGGATCGACCACGGGCTGCGGTGCATGGAGGACCCGGAGCTGGTCGCGCGCCTGGTCCGCGAGCGGATCCCGCTCACGCTCTGCCCGCTGTCGAACGTGCGGCTCCGGGTCGTCGACACCCTCGCCGACCATCCGCTGCCGGCCATGCTGGACGCCGGCCTCCTGGTCACCGTCAACTCCGACGACCCCGCGTACTTCGGCGGGTACGCCGGTGACAACTACGACGCGGTGCGCGAGGCGCTGTCCCTCGGCCCCGAGCAGCTCCGCACGCTGGCCCGCCAGTCCTTCGAAGCCTCGTTCCTGGAGGACGACGAGCCGCGCAGGGCGCGGTACCTGGCCGAGGTGGAGGCGTACGACTTCCGCGTCTGACCCTCAGCCCCGGCCCGACGGGCGGGCCAGGCGGAAGGCGGAGCGGGTCGGTCGCCGGCGGGCGGGCGCCGGGATCGGGGCGATCTCCTGTTCAGGCGCGCCGACCTGGGGGAGGAGCGCCGTCGTCGTGGGGGCCGTGCCCGCCAGGAACGCCGCGGGCGCGCCGCCCCGGCGGCGGATCGAGCCGGGGACCAGGGGACGGCCCGAGGCGTGCCGCGCCACCGCCGCCATCGGCGCGGCCACCAGGAGGAGCAGCGTGGCGAGGGCCGCGCCCATGCCCGGGTAGCCGGCCGTCTCCGAGAGGACGCTGCCGGCCAGCGGGCCGCAGGCCGTGCCCAGGGAGGACGCGGAGCCGACCAGGACGGCCCAGCGGCCGCGCGGGTCGAGGGAGGCGGCGAGGCCGAGCACGTACGAGAGGACCACCGGGTAGGCGGTGTTCCAGAGGACCTCGCCGGTCGCGAAGGAGGCCAGGCCGCCCGCGGTCGAGCTGAGCAGGACGCAGCCCGCGATCAGGACCGTGCCCACGCCGATCGGCACGGCCCGGCCGAGCCGCGCGCCGAGCGCCCCGGCGGCCGTGACCCCGGCGAGGCCCGCGCCGAGCGCCACCGCGAAGACCGCGCCGACGGTCACCTCGGAGAGCCCGGCCTGCCCGGTGCCGATCCGGCCGCTCACGCCCCAGAGGGCGTTCTGGGCGAGGGACCAGCACAGGACGCAGCCGGCGAGGACGGCCCCGGCCCGGCGGTACGGCAGCGGGGCGGAGGCTTCCGGGGCGGCGGAGCCACTCCGCCACGCGCGCGTGGCGCCCGGCAGCCGGCCCGTCACCGGCCACACCACGAGCGCCGCCGTGGCGAGCGCCAGGAGCGGCAGGGAGTGGCCCCCGCCGAGGCGCGGCAGCGTCAGGTACAGGGCGCCGGCCGTGGCCGAGACCGACAGCAGGCCCAGCGTCGAGGCGCGCTGCGGATCCGGCTGCCCGGCGATCCCCGAGGCGGCCACCGCCGTCGCCGTGCCGGAGCCGAAGCCGCCGAGCACCACCCCGGCGACCACCAGCGGCAGGCTGCCGGTCGAGGCGGCGGAGCCGTACCCCAGGACCATCGCGAGGAGGCCGAGCCGGGCCGCCCGGCGCGGGCCGATCCGCTCCACGCGCGCGGCGAGCGTGAAACCGGCGGAGGCGGAGCCGAGCAGCAGCACCGAACCCACCAGACCGGCCTGGGACGGCCCCAGACCGAGTCCGGCGGCGAGCCGGCCGACGACGGTGGGCAGCAGGTACGGGGCGAGATAACCGGCCGTGAAGAGGGCGACGAGGGCGGCGAGCGCCCCACGGGCGCGCGGGCGCGACGGCATGGGCGGTCCAGGGACTGAACGGGGGAATGAGACGGCGCCCCGGTGATCCACGGGGTCGCGGCACCATGTGTATCAAGCAACCGAATGGGCGGAGAAGGTGCTCTCCCCCGATTCATCCTGTGATACAGGTCACAATCGGTTTGGAGTGGGTGGACCGGGGTAAGAGGCGGCGATTCGTCGCGTCACCGCCGTCACCCCGACCCCATCGGGCACACTGTCGGGATCGGCACCCGGTGCCGATCCCGCCGCACCACGACCGGGGAGTTCGCCGTGACCACAGCCAGCGGAGACCAGCGCGACGAGCGGTACCGAGACCAGCGCGAGGAACGACACGGAGACCGCCTCGACGGGCGTCACGGAGACCGGCTCGACGAGCGGGTCGACCCGCTGGAGACCGTCCGCGAACCCGCCGACCCGTCCTGCGACGTCTTCCTGACCGGCACCGTCTTTCTCGACATCGTCTTCACCGGCCTCGACAGCGCCCCCGTCCGCGGCACCGAGTCCTGGGCCCGCGGCATGGGCTCCAGCCCCGGCGGCGTCGCCAACATGGCCACCGCCCTCGCCCGGCTCGGCCTGCGCACCTCCCTCGCCGCCGCCTTCGGCGACGACCACTACGGCGAGTACTGCTGGGACGCCCTCGAACAGGGCGAGGGCATCGACCTCTCGCTCTCCCGCACCGTCGAGGGCTGGCACTCCCCGGTCACCGTCTCCATGGCCTACGAGGGCGAGCGCACGATGGTCTCCCACGGCCATGAGGCCCCCCACCCCGACGGGGCGGCGATCCACCCGCCGCTCGCCCGCGCGGCCGTCGCCTCCCTCGCCCCCGGCCGCACCGAGGAGTGGGTCGCCCGCGCCGCCGGCGACGGCGCCCGGGTCTTCGCCGACGTCGGCTGGGACGACACCGGCCGCTGGGACCTGGCGGGCCTGACCGACCTGGAGCACTGCGAGGCGTTCCTGCCCAACGCCGCCGAGGCGATGCGCTACACCCGCACCGAGTGCCCCCGCGCCGCCGCCCGCGCGCTCGCCGACAAGGTCCGCTACGCCGTGGTCACCCTCGGCGCCGAGGGCGCCTACGCCGTGGACGGCGCCACCGGCGAGACCGCGGAGGTCCCCGCCATCCGCGTCGAGGCGCTGGACCCCACCGGCGCCGGCGACGTCTTCGTCGCCGGCTTCGTCACCGGCACCCTCGCCGACTGGCCGCTCGCCGACCGGCTCGCCTTCGCCGGCCTCACCGCCGCCCTCTCCGTGCAGGAGTTCGGCGGCTCCCTCTCCGCCCCCACCTGGGCCGAGGTCGCCGCCTGGTGGCAGCACGTCCAGCACGACGACCGCCAGGACCCCGAGGCGCTGCGGGCCCGCTACGCCTTCCTGGAGGACCTCCTCCCCGCCCCGGCCCGGCCCTGGCCGCCCCGCCGTGCGGTCCCCACCATCGGCTTCCGGGCGGCCGTCCCGTAGGAGACCGCTCGCGGCCCCGTGATCACCGTCCCGTAAACCACTTCGGACACACCGGCGCCAGGTCGTAGGCTTGGGTGCGAGAGGTTGTCGAGCAGCGAGAACCCCGCAGCAGGAGGTATGCGCAGGCCAGAGGGCCGGCCCATGACGCAGACACCCACAGCCCCCAACGGAACGCCGGGCGAGGCCCGCGCCCACTTCGCGGTGCCCGCCAAGCACCCCATGGTGACCGTCCTCGGTTCCGGCGACTCCCTGCTCCGCGTGATCGAGAAGGCGTTCCCCCGCGTGGACATCCACGTCCGGGGCAACGAGGTCAGCGCGGTCGGCGACGCCGCCGAAGTGACCCTCGTCCAGCGCCTGTTCGACGAGATGATGCTGGTGCTCCGCACCGGACAGCCGATGACGGAGGACGCAGTGGAACGCTCCATCGCCATGCTCAAGGCGAGCGAGAACGGCGAAGGCGCCGACGAGACCCCGGCCGAGGTGCTCACCCAGAACATCCTCTCCAGCCGCGGCCGCACCATCCGCCCCAAGACGCTCAACCAGAAGCGGTACGTCGACGCCATCGACAAGCACACCATCGTCTTCGGCATCGGCCCCGCCGGCACCGGCAAGACCTACCTGGCGATGGCCAAGGCGGTCCAGGCCCTGCAGTCCAAGCAGGTCACCCGGATCATCCTGACCCGCCCGGCGGTCGAGGCCGGCGAGCGCCTCGGCTTCCTGCCCGGCACGCTCTACGAGAAGATCGACCCGTACCTGCGCCCGCTCTACGACGCCCTGCACGACATGCTCGACCCCGACTCCATCCCCAAGCTGATGGCGAGCGGGACGATCGAGGTCGCGCCGCTGGCGTACATGCGCGGACGCACGCTCAACGACGCGTTCATCATCCTCGACGAGGCGCAGAACACGAACCCCGAGCAGATGAAGATGTTCCTCACCCGTCTCGGCTTCGACTCGAAGATCGTCATCACCGGTGACGTCACCCAGGTCGACCTGCCGAACGGGACGAAGAGCGGTCTGCGGCAGGTGCGGGACATCCTCGACGGAGTTCCCGATGTGCACTTCTCGACGCTCACGTCGCACGATGTCGTCCGGCACAAGCTCGTCGGCCGTATCGTCGACGCGTACGAGAAGTACGACAGCGCCAACGAGCAGCGCACCGGCCGCAACGGGAAGTAGAAGCACCGCACATGTCGATCGACGTCAACAACGAGTCCGGCACCGAGGTCGACGAGCAGGCGATCCTGGACATCGCCCGCTACGCCCTGGGCCGCATGCGCATCCACCCGCTCTCCGAGCTCTCGGTGATCGTGGTGGACGCGGACGCGATGGAGCAGCTCCACATCCAGTGGATGGACCTCCCCGGACCGACGGACGTCATGTCCTTCCCGATGGACGAGCTGCGCCCGCCGGTCAAGGACGACGAGGAGCCCCCGCAGGGGCTCCTCGGCGACATCGTGCTCTGCCCCGAGGTGGCCAAGAAGCAGGGCGAGGACGCCGAGACCCGGCACTCCATGGACGAGGAGCTCCAGCTGCTCACCGTCCACGGCGTCCTCCACCTCCTCGGGTACGACCACGAGGAGCCGGACGAGAAGGCCGAGATGTTCGGCCTCCAGGCGGCGATCGTCGACGGCTGGCGCGCCGAGAAGGGCCTGACCGGCCCGTCCCCGGCCCCGACCGTCAACTGAGCCCGCGCGTCCGATGAGCATCCAGCTGATCCTCGGCGCGGTCGCCCTGGTGATCGTCGCCTGGCTCGCCGCCTGCGCCGAGGCCGGACTCGCCCGCGTCTCCAGCTTCCGGGCCGCCGAGGCCGTCCGCTCCGGGCGGCGCGGGGCCGGGAAGCTCTCCCAGGTGGCCGCCGACCCGACCCGCTACCTCAACGTGGCGTTGCTCGTCCGCGTCGCCTGCGAGATGGCGGCCGGCGTCCTCGTCACGTACGCCTGCCTGGAGTACTTCCCCGAGACGTGGGAGGCGCTGCTCGTCGCGATCGGCGTGATGGTCCTGGTCAGCTATGTGGCCGTCGGCGTCTCGCCGCGCACCATCGGCCGCCAGCACCCGCTGAGCACGGCGACCGCCGCCGCGTACGTCCTCGTCCCGCTGGCCCGGATCATGGGCCCGATCCCGCAGCTGCTGATCCTCATCGGCAACGCGCTCACCCCCGGCAAGGGCTTCCGCAAGGGCCCCTTCGCCTCGGAGGCCGAGCTGCGGGCGCTCGTGGACCTCGCCGAGCAGGAGTCGCTGATCGAGGACGACGAGCGCCGCATGGTGCACTCGGTCTTCGAGCTGGGCGACACCCTGGTCCGCGAGGTGATGGTGCCCCGCACCGACCTGATCTGCATCGAGCGGTACAAGACCGTCCGGCAGGCCCTCACCCTGGCGCTGCGCTCCGGCTTCTCCCGCATCCCGGTGACGGGGGAGAACGAGGACGACATCGTCGGGATCGTGTACCTGAAGGACCTGGTCCGCAAGACGCACATCAACCGCGAGGCCGAGGCCGACCTGGTCTCCACCGCGATGCGGGCGGCGGCCTTCGTCCCCGACACCAAGAACGCCGGCGATCTGCTGCGCGAGATGCAGCAGGAGCGCAACCACGTCGCCGTCGTCATCGACGAGTACGGCGGCACGGCCGGCATCGTCACCATCGAGGACATCCTGGAGGAGATCGTCGGCGAGATCACCGACGAGTACGACCGGGAGCTGCCGCCGGTCCAGGAGCTCGGCGACGACCGCCACCGGGTCACCGCCCGGCTCGACATCGGCGACCTGGGCGAGCTGTACGGCTTCGGCCCGGACGAGTTCGACGACGAGGACGTGGAGACGGTCGGCGGTCTGCTGGCCAAGGCCCTCGGCAGGGTCCCGATCTCCGGCGCCTCGGCCCCCGTCACCCTGCCGGACGGGCGGGAGCTGCGGCTGACCGCCGAGGCCCCGGCCGGCCGCCGGAACAAGATCGTCACCGTGCTCGTGGAGCCGGTCGTCCCGGCCGGCGCGGAGGGAGGGGAACCGGAGTGACCCCGGAACAGCTGCGCGCCTTCTGCCTGGAGTTCAACGACGCCACCGAGGAGTTCCCCTTCGGGCCCGACACCTCGGTCTTCAAGGTGGCGGGGAAGCTGTTCGCCCTGTCCTGGCTGGACGGCGAGCCGCTGCGGGTCAATCTGAAGTGCGATCCGGAGGACGCCGTACGGCTCCGCGAGGAGCATCCGGCGATCACCCCCGGCTACCACATGAACAAGCGGCACTGGAACACGGTCGAGGTGGCGGGGCTCCCGGACCGGATGGTCCGGGAGCTCGTCGAGGACTCGTACGACCTGGTCGTCGCGGGTCTGCCGAAGGCGGTACGGCTCCGGCTCGACCGGCCGTAGCTCACCGGCCGTGGCTCACCGGCCGTGGCTCACCGGGCGCGGCGCAGGCCCACGGCGACCAGGACCGCCGCGCCCAGCACGATCGCCGCGTCCAGGGCGATGACCGTGCGCACCCCGTCGTAGAGGCCGGTCCCGGTGGTGGCGAGCACGCCCAGCATCGGGATGCCGACGGTGAGCCCGGCCTGCTGGGTGGTGGTGACCAGACCGGTCGCGAGGCCCTGCTCCTCGTCCCGGACGCCCGAGGTGACCGTCAGGCCGTACGAGATGATCGCGCCGAGGTGGAACATCGAGGCGAGGGTGACGGCGACGGTCGCCACGACCACCCCCGAGCGCTCGCCCACGGCGAGCAGCGCGGCGGTGAGGACCGCCTGTCCGGCGAGGGAGGCGACGAGGGTGCGGCGGGCGCCGAGCCGCCCGATCACCTTCGGCGTGAGGGTGCCCGCGAGGACCGAGAAGGCGCCCTGGATCCCGAAGACGACCCCGGTGGCGAAGGCCGACAGGCCCAGCGTCTCCTGGAGGTACAGGGTCAGGACGAAGACGATCGTCGACATCATCGAGAAGGTGACGAGCCCGCCGATGTTGCCGAAGGCGACGGTGCGGCGGCGCAGCATCGGCAGCGAGACCAGCGGCGCGGGGTGCCGGGACTCGACGATCACGAAGGCGGTCAGCAGGACCAGTGCGCCGGCCAGGGCGACGAGGACGTCGGTGCCGCCGAAGCCGCGCTCGGCGGCGGTGGTCAGGGCGTAGATCAGGGCCAGCAGACCGCCGGTGACGGTGACGGCGCCGGGCACGTCGAGGCGGGGCCGGTCCGGGGTCCGGGACTCGGTGAGCAGGCCCGGGGCGAGCGGCAGCACCAGCAGGGCGAAGACGGCGAGCAGTCCCATGGTGGAGCGCCAGCCGAGGGTCTCGGTCATGACGCCGCCGAGGACCATGCCGACGGTGAAGCCCAGCGACATGAGGGTGCCGGAGATGCCGAGCGCCCGGTCGCGCAGCGGGCCCTCGGGGAAGGAGGTGGTCAGCAGCGACATGCCGGTGGGCACGATCGCGGCGGCGGCCAGGCCCTGGAGGGCGCGGCCGGTGAGGAAGGAGGCGGGGTCCCAGGCGACGGTGGCGAGGACGGAGGCGGCGGCGAAGAGGCCGAGGCCGGCGAGGAAGAGCCGCTTGCGGCCGTACAGGTCGCCGATCCGGCCGAAGAGCAGCAGGAAGCCGCCGGAGGGGAGGGCGAAGGCGGTGACCGCCCACTGGAGGGCGGAGCGGTCGAGGCCCAGGTCGGCGCCGAGGACGGGCAGGGCGACGTTGAGGACGGAGAAGTCGAGCGCCACGATGAACTGGGCGGCGCAGAGCACGAAGAGGACGAGCCGGGCCCGTCCGGTGAGGGTGGGGGACGGGGGCGGGGACACGGACGGGGGAGAGGACACGGTTGCCATGACCGTGACTCTCGTCGGCCGGGAACAACGCCGGGGAGCGGGAACTTATCCTGTTGGCCGCACCACCAGGCGTCCGGGGGAGGAAGCACACGTGGGGACAGCAGTGGAGAGCGCCGGCGGCAAGGCGCACCGGCTGGCGGAGCTGCGCGAGTTCCTGATGAGCCGTCGGGCCCGGGTCACCCCGGCCGAGGCGGGGCTGCCGGCCGGCGGCCGCCGCCGCACGCCGGGGCTGCGCCGCGAGGAGGTCGCGGTCCTCGCCGGGGTCGGGGTGAGCTGGTACCAGTGGCTGGAGCAGGGCCGGGACATCTCGGTCTCCCCGCAGGTGCTCGACGCGGTGGCGCGGGTGCTGAGGCTGAGTCCGGCCGAGCGGCGCCATCTGTACGTGCTCGCGGCGCTCAATCCGCCGGCGCTCGAACCGGCCCCCGAGGACCGGGACATGTGCGACGGGCTGCGGCGGCTGATCGACGCGTGGATGCCGTTCCCCGCGCACATCATGGACGTGTACTGGAACACGGTGCTGTACAACGACGCGGCGGCCTCCGTGCTCGGGATGCGGCCCGATGTCAGCCGGAACTGTCTGATCGACTTCTTCACCGACGAGCGGTACCGGGCGCGGATGCGGGGCTGGGAGGAGCTGGCGCCGAAGGTCGTGGCGCAGTTCCGGTCGGCGTGCTCGGAGTGCCCGGACGACGACGGCTTCCGGGCGGTGGTGGAGGAGGCGAAGGCGGCGAGCGCCGAGTTCGCGGAGCTGTGGGAGCGCCGGGACATCCGGCCGGGCGGCCAGAACCGCAAGGAGATGGACCACCCGGTGGCCGGTCTGCTCGTCATGGAGGCCACCCAGCTGCGGGTGCCGGCCCGGCCGGACCTGGTGATCGTGCTGCACACCCCGATGCCGGAGGCCGGTACGGCCGAGAAGCTGGAGTGGCTGGCCTCCCCGGAGGGCCGGCGGGGGGCGATGCACCCGCTGGCGGGGTGAGCACCCGGCGACGGGCCGGTCCGGTGCGCCGACCTATGCTCGGTCCATGACACTGAGCAGTGAGCACGGCGACCTCGGCCCCGAGGACCTCAAGATCATCACGCTGGCGCGCAGCGCCCGCGCCCGCAACGGTGTGCCCGAGGGTGCGGCGGTACGGGACGAGACCGGCCGCACCTATGTGGCGGGCACGGTGGAGCTGGAGTCGCTGAAGCTGAGCGCCCTGCGGACGGCCGTGGCGATGGCCGTGGCGAGCGGCGCGCAGTCGCTGGAGGCGGCGGCCGTGGTCTCCGCCGCCGAGGCCGCGTCCGACGAGGACCGGGCGGCCGTGCGGGACCTGGGCGGGCCCGGGACGCCGGTGCTGCTGGCGGGGCCCGACGGGCAGCTGCGTTCGGCCGTCACGGCGGGCTGAGCGCCGTACCGGCGACGGGTGGGGTCCGGCCGCGGCCGGACCCTTGCGCGTTTGTGAAGGATCTCCGCGACTTCTCTTGCCTTCCCATGCCGTCTGCGCGTCAATAGGCGGCGGGCGGTCCGACGGACCGTCAGATCTGCGCCATTCCACGCAGCGCCCGCACCCCTGCGTTCGTCATCGGAAGGGGTACGAACTCGCCATGAGAAGAAGCACCATGGGTGCGGCCGGAGCACTCGCCGCGGGACTCGCCGCCGCCTCGCTCGCCTTCGCCCCCACGGCTTCCGCCGCGGTGTCGCCGGGCACGGCGACGGCCACGTACGACTGCGGGATGTGGGGCGGCGGCACCGCCACGCTCACCATGACCCACTCCGGGAGCACGGCCCAGGTCTCGATCACCGCACCCGTCACCACGCCGGTCGCCGTCGGCGCGGACACGATCAGCTCCTCGCTGATCCTGGACAACGCGACGGGCCCGGACCGGACCTTCACCGGCAAGAAGAACCCGGCCATCCCGGCCGGCGGCACCGCGAAGCTCGGCCCGCTGACCGCCACCAACGTGGTGGCCGGCGACAGCCTCAACTCCTACTTCGCCGGCGTCGCCCTCAAGCTGGTCATTTTCGGCGTCACGGTGAACTGCGACGCGGTCACGTCGCAGTCCCCGGGCCCGTTCGTCATCAGCTGATCCACCGCACCCTCCCCGACCGGTGCCGCCGAGGGCGGCACCGGTCTCCGGCGTGTCCACGGACATGCCGGAGAAGTCGCCACATCGACCGATCTTGCCATGACCTGATGGGCCATCAGTCGATGGCTCCCGTCTCCCTTGACTTCTTTCGGCCCCCGGCCGTCAATGGCGCCCTCTCGACCCTCAGGAGGGGGCTTTCACATGGCATTCACCCGAACCCGGGCGGCGGCCCGAAGACGGCGGTGGACCGCCGTCCTCGGCGTCACCGCCCTCGCGTTCGCGGCCGGGGGCGCGCTCGCCGCCCCGGCGCAGGCGACCGGCGCCGGGCAGTCGGTGGAATTCCGCACCCGCTGCGTCCCGCCGCCCATCGCCGGCATCCCGCCCATCGAGGGCACCACCACCGCCGTGATCTCGGTCGACAACGCCAGCCCCAAGGTCGGCGACACGGTCAAGGTGACCTACGCGATCACCAAGCCCGCCGCGTCGAACCCGGTCGACCTCGCGCTCCCGGCGGACATCCTCACCCCCACGGGGAAGGTCGTCCTCGGCGGCGCGCAGACCGGCGCGGTGAACGTCACCGGCCCCAAGAAGAACCCGCCGGTCCCCGGCAAGGGCGCCTTCCCCGGCTTCTCCATGACCGGCACCTTCACGGTCACGAAGGCCGGCGAGATCACCCTCTCGCCCGGTGACTACAACATCCACACCAGCTACATCATGGAGCTGGACACCCCCTGTACGGTGCTGAACCCGCCCGCCCCCGTCTCCCAGACGGTCCGGGCCGGCGACCAGCCCGTGCCCAACGAGCGGACCCTCGAACTCGCCGCCGGCACCGGCGCCCCCGGCGCCCGGGTCACCGTCACCGGCGCCAAGTTCACCCCGCTCACCGAGGTGACCGTGGCCGCCCGCGCCGGGGCCGCGGAGACCGCCGACCGGATGACCGTCACCACCGACAGCGCGGGCGGCTTCGTGGCCCGGCTCAAGGTGAACGACCTCGCCACCACCGGCGTCGTCGCCTACGAGGGCGGCTCCTGGAACGCGGAGAAGGGCGCCGGACCGATCCCGTACCAGGTGATCGACGACACCCCGACCCCGCCGAACAGCCAGAAGATCACCGCCACGGTCACGGCGGGCGAACTGTCCATGACCCAGGCCGGGGACGCCGTCGCGCTCTCCGCGGTCGACTTCGGCCAGGGCGGCGCGGCCACCGGAGCCCTCCAGACGGTGACGGTCAAGGACTTCCGCGGCGGCCCCGCGGGCTGGTCCGTGACCGGCAAGGTCACCGACTTCGCGGGGCCGGGCGGTGCCATCGGCGCCGACCGGCTCAGCTGGACCCCGGCCTGCGTCGCCAAGGAGGGCAGCCCCAGCGCCTGCACGGCCGGCTCCGCCGGACCCGTCGGCGCCGGCGCCACCCTCGCCTCCACGGCGAACGGCACGGTCACCGGCGGCGAGTTCACCGTCGACGCCCAGCTCTCGCTGGACGTCCCGGCGTTCACCGCGCCCGGCAGCTACGCGGGCGTGCTGACGCTGACCCTGTCGTGACCCCGTCCTGACAGCGGCCGTCGGGCCGGCCGGGCGCACCCCCCGGCCGGCCCTTCGCCGCCGCTCCCTTCCTCCCCTCTCCCCTCCGCCCCTCCCACCGCACCCGGGGGTTCCGCACCGTGCGACGCAAGCTGTACGTCCTCCTCCTGAGCGCCGCCCTGCTGCTCCTCGGGGCCCCGGCCGCCCAGGCCGCCGAGAACGGCGAGTGGGCCGTCTACCCGGCCGCCGCCCGCCTCGGCGAACGCCCCTACTACTTCCTCACCGCCGACCCCGGCGCCACCCTCCGCGACAAGGTCACCGTCGCCAACAAGACGGGCGAGCCCCTGACCTTCCGCCTCTACGGCGCCGACGCCTACAACACCGAGCGCGACGGCGGCTTCGCCATCCGCACCCTGAAGGAGCCGCAGACCGGCCCCGGCGCCTGGATCCGGCCCGAGCGCACCACGGTCACCGTCCCGCCGCGCTCCGCCGTCACCGTCCCCTTCACCCTGACCGTCCCCGCCGACGCCGACCCCGGCGACCACCCCGGCGCGGTCGTCGCCCTCGACGAGCGGATCACCCCCGGCGGCGGCGCCGTCGCCATGGGGATCCAGCGGGCCGTCGCCGCCCGCGTCTACCTCAAGGTCAGCGGCCCCGCCGTGCCCGCGCTCGCCGTCGAGGACGTCACCCTGGAGCAGGACCGGCCGGCCGTACCCGGCACCCGGGAGAGCACCGCACTCGTCACGTACACCCTCCACAACCGCGGCAACGTCACCCTCAACCCCAAGGTCGTCCTCACCGCCGAGGGGCTCTTCGGGCGGACCCTGCTCGACCGGGACCTCGCCCACGTGCCGTCCGAGCTGCTGCCCCGGCAGCGGATCCGGCTGACCGAGAAGTGGATCGGCTCGCCGCAGCTCGACTGGGGCGAGGTGACCCTCGTCGCCACCGCCCGGGACGTCCGCGAGAGCGCCGGCGTCTCCTTCCTCGCCCTGCCCTGGCTGGTCGCCTCGGTGCTCGCGCTGGGCGCCGCCGGCGGCCTCACGGGGTGGCGGATCCGGCGCCGCCGGGCCCGGCGGGGGCACTGAGTACGTGACCCGGCCGCTCATCGGGGACAATGGCCCCCATGAGCGTGCGCCGTGATGAGACCGATGAGAACACCGCCCCCCACCGGGCGGGCTTCGCCTGCTTCGTCGGGCGGCCCAACGCGGGCAAGTCCACCCTCACCAACGCTCTGGTCGGACAGAAGGTGGCGATCACCTCCAACCGCCCCCAGACGACCCGGCACACCGTGCGCGGCATCGTGCACCGCCCGGACGCCCAGCTGATCCTGGTGGACACCCCCGGCCTCCACAAGCCGCGCACCCTGCTGGGCGAGCGGCTCAACGACATCGTCCGCACCACCTGGGCCGAGGTCGACGTGATCGGCTTCTGCCTGCCCGCCGACCAGAAGCTCGGCCCCGGCGACCGCTTCATCGCCAAGGAGCTCGCCGAGATCAAGAAGACCCCCAAGGTCGCCATCGTCACCAAGACCGACCTGGTCGACTCCAAGACCCTCGCCGAGCAGCTGATCGCCATCGACCAGCTCGGCAAGGAGCTCGGCATCGAGTGGGCCGAGATCGTCCCGGTCTCGGCCGTCGGCGACAAGCAGGTCCGGCTCGTCGCCGACCTGCTCATCCCGCTCCTCCCGAAGTCCCCGCCGCTCTACCCGGAGGGCGACCTCACGGACGAGCCGGAGCAGGTCATGGTCGCCGAGCTCATCCGCGAGGCCGCGCTCGAAGGCGTACGCGACGAGCTGCCGCACTCCATCGCGGTCGTCGTCGAGGAGATGATCCCGCGCGAGGGGCGCCCCGCCGACCGGCCGCTGCTCGACATCCACGCCAACGTCTACATCGAGCGCCCCAGCCAGAAGGGCATCATCATCGGCCCCAAGGGCAGCCGCCTGAAGGAGGTCGGGATGAAGTCCCGCAAGCACATCGAGGCCCTCCTCGGCACGCCCGTCTTCCTCGACCTGCACGTCAAGGTCGCCAAGGACTGGCAGCGCGACCCCAAGCAGCTCCGCAAGCTCGGCTTCTAGCGGCCGCGCCGGAACCGTCGACTCCCCGGAGGCACCGTGTCAGCATGACGCGGTGACGAAGATCAGCAAGGGGGAGGACCCGCCGGACCCCGGGCGGGCAGGACGGACGGGACAGACCGGCCCGGTCCCGCTGGACCTACCGCCCGGCGGCGTGGGCAAGTCCTCGGGGCCGCGTACGGGTTCGGGTTCCGGTACGGGTACGAGTACTGGTTCGGGTTCGGGTACGGGTTCCGGCTCGGGTACGGCGCCGGGTACGGGTGCGGGTGCGGGTATGGGCGCGAGCGCGTACCCGGACGGCCACAGGCGCGTCCGCGCCCGGCGTCCCCGCGCAGGGCTCCTCCGGGAGCCCGCGCCGCACCGCCCTCCCGGCCGAGGGCCACGGGGCGGGCCCGCTCCTCCCCTCGCCGCCGCCGACGCCCGAGGTGGCCGCCGCCGCGGGGATCCTCGGCGGGGAGTTCGACGACATCGTCTACAGCGGCCGGGGCGACGCCGACTTCACCATGGAGGAGACCCCGCCGCCCGGCTACGTCCTCGTCGACTACGCCTGGACGGGCAGCGGCTACTTCAGCGTGACCTCCATCGACTGGAACGGCAGGGAGGCCGTGGGCTTCCGCGGCACGGTCGCGTCCCGCCGGGTCGAGCGCCACGTCATGTGGTGCGACACCCTGTATCCGCTGCGCTTCCGCGTCGACGGCGGCGCCCGCGCCGCGTGGACGATCGTGATCCGGCCCGTGAGCGCGGCGCGCGAGCTCGGCCAGGGCGCCACCGGGCGGAACTCCGAGGTGCTGCTCCACACCGGGCCCGCCGGCGAGCTGCTCACCCGGCTGACCCCGAGCGGGTCGGACGACATCCTCAGCGTCCGGGGCCACAAGCCGCACCGCCCCGGCGCCCCCGGCCGGTCCCCGGTCACGCTGGCGAGCGACTTCGGCAGGCGCCGCGAGGACGCCCGGGCGCTGCCGGCGGGGCCGCTGCTCGTGGCCGTCGAGCACGCGGACGGCGACTGGTCCCTGGAGGTCGGGGAGCCCCGGGCCCCCGAACCTCCCCGTCGCAGCCTCTGGCGCCGCCTCCTCGGACGCTAGGGCGTCACGCGCCCTCCTTCAGCACCCTCGTCACCAGGGTCCGCTGCGCCTCCGTCAGGTGGGGGTCGGCGCAGCGCACCGTCCGGCCGTCGACGGTGATCTCGTACGAGAAGCCGTCGGGGACCACCCGGGTGGCCTCCGGCCCCGCGAGGGCGGCGGAGGCCAGGGACTCCCACTCGGGGCCCGAGACCTCCACCTCCGCCGTCCGCTCGATGCCCGCGAAACCACCGGTGCGCCGCACTCGAATCCGCATGGGCCCTGTCTACCAGCCGGGTCAGTCGGTCGGCACGCCCACGGCCGCCCACGCCTTCGTGACGGCCTGGATCTCCGCCGCGTCGCCGTACCGCGCCTTCGCCGCCGCCACCGTGGCCACCGCGAACTCGGAGAAGCGGGTCTCGGGGGTGAGGGTGCCGCCGGTCATCACGTCGTACCAGATCCGCCCGGCCCGCTCCCAGGCGTGGCCGCCGAGTTCGGTCGCCGCCAGGTAGAAGGCGTGGTTCGGGATGCCGGAGTTGATGTGCACGCCGCCGTTGTCCCGGCTGGTGCGCACGTAGTCGTCCATGTGGGCGGGCTGCGGGTCCTTGCCGAGCACGTCGTCGTCGTACGCGGTGCCCGGCGCCTTCATCGAGCGCAGCGCCGTCCCCTCCACGTTCGGGTGGAAGAGGCCCTCGCCGATCAGCCAGTCGGCCTGCTCGGCGGTCTGCCCGAGCGCGTGCTGCTTCACCAGCGCGCCGAAGACGTCGGAGACGGACTCGTTGAGCGCGCCGGACTGGCTGAAGTACTCCAGGTTCGCCGTGTACTGGGTGAAGCCGTGCGCCAGTTCGTGCGCGATGACGTCCACCGGCAGGGTGAAGTCGAGGAAGATCTCGTCGTCGCCGTCGCCGAACACCATCTGCTCGCCGTTCCAGAAGGCGTTGCCGTAGTTCTCGTCGTAGTGGACGGTCGCGAGCAGCGGCAGCCCCGCCCCGTCCATCGAGTCGCGGCCGAAGGCGTCCCGGAAGAGCGTGAAGGTGGCGCCGAGGCCCGCGTAGGCGCGGTTGACGGTGGCGTCGCCGGTCGCCTCCCCGCCCTCGCCGCGGACCTTCACCCCGGGCAGCTCGGTGCGGCGCTGGGCGTCGTACACGGTCCGGCGCGGGGCCGCGGGCTCCGCCGGCGCGACGGACGGGGCGGCGGCCGGCGCGGCGGACGGTCCTTCGGACGGGCGGGGGAGGACCCGGGCGGTACGGGCCGAGGCGTCGGCGATCAGGGTGCGGCGGGCGGCCTGGGCGACGGCGGGGTTCGCCGAGGCGGCGAGGTGCTCCAGGAGGTGGGGCGGCACGATCGTGCAGAAGGGGGAGGTCATACCCGGCAATGTGGCACTGTGCGACGCCACTGTCACGAGAAGTGACAGGGATTGGCGAAATGGAGTGATAGGTCACCTTTCGGGCTTGACGACACCGCCGTCCCGCATACTGAAACAGGACGTCCGCCTTCCCCGGTCCTCGGCTATGGTGACGCACATCATGCGTTTCGGGCTGCTTCTCCTTAGCTGCCGCGGTGAGGGCCTGTAGTCGTAGGCCGACCCCCTCCCCGCGGGTTTCGGTGCTGCGTTCGACAGTCGGCCGTCCCTTTCAGAGGACCCCGAGGAGCCCTACGCAATGTCTCAGTCTCCCTTCGTCAGCCGTCCGACGCCGATCACCAACGCGACGCACGCCCAGAAGCCGTCCGGGATGCCGATCCACAAGTACGGCCGCTACGAAGCCGTCGAGATCCCGGACCGCACCTGGCCCGAGCAGCGCATCACCAAGGCGCCCCGCTGGCTCTCCACCGACCTGCGCGACGGCAACCAGGCCCTGATCGACCCGATGTCGCCGGCCCGCAAGCGCGAGATGTTCGACCTGCTGGTACGCCTGGGCTACAAGGAGATCGAGGTCGGCTTCCCGTCCTCCGGCGAGACCGACTTCGCCTTCGTCCGCTCCATCATCGAAGAGGGCGCGATCCCGGACGACGTCACCATCTCCGTCCTGACCCAGGCCCGCGAGGACCTGATCGAGCGGACCGTGGAGTCCCTGATCGGCGCCAGGCGCGCCACCGTCCACCTGTACAACGCCACCGCGCCGACCTTCCGCCGGGTCGTCTTCCGCGGCTCCAAGGACGACATCAAGCAGATCGCCGTCGACGGCACCCGCCTGGTGATGGAGTACGCCGAGAAGCTGCTGGGCCCGGAGACCACCTTCGGCTACCAGTACAGCCCGGAGATCTTCACCGACACCGAGCTGGACTTCGCCCTGGAGGTCTGCGAGGCCGTCTGCGACGTGTGGCAGCCCGGCCCCGGCCGCGAGATCATCCTCAACCTGCCCGCCACCGTGGAGCGTTCGACGCCCTCCACGCACGCGGACCGCTTCGAGTGGATGTCCCGCAACCTGACCCGCCGCGAGCACGTCTGCCTGTCCGTGCACCCGCACAACGACCGCGGCACCGCCGTCGCCGCCGCCGAACTGGCCATCATGGCCGGCGCCGACCGCATCGAGGGCTGCCTGTTCGGCCAGGGCGAGCGCACCGGCAACGTCGACCTGGTCACCCTGGGCATGAACCTCTTCAGCCAGGGCGTCGACCCGCAGATCGACTTCTCGCAGATCGACGAGATCCGCCGCACCAGCGAGTACTGCAACCAGATGGAGGTCCACCCGCGCCACCCCTACGCGGGCGACCTGGTCTACACCGCCTTCTCCGGCTCCCACCAGGACGCCATCAAGAAGGGCTTCGACGCCATGGAGGCCGACGCGGCCGCCCAGGGCAAGACCGTCGACGACATCGAGTGGGCCGTCCCGTACCTGCCCATCGACCCCAAGGACGTGGGCCGCTCCTACGAGGCCGTCATCCGGGTCAACTCGCAGTCCGGCAAGGGCGGCATCGCCTACGTCCTGAAGAACGACCACAAGCTGGACCTGCCCCGCCGGATGCAGATCGAGTTCTCCCGGATCATCCAGGCCAAGACCGACGCCGAGGGCGGCGAGGTCACCCCGGCCGCGATCTGGTCCGTCTTCCAGGACGAGTACCTGCCCAACCCGGAGAACCCGTGGGGCCGCATCCAGCTGCGCGCCAACCAGTCCACCTCCGACACCGACGGCACCGACACCCTGAAGGTCGAGGCGGTCGTCGACGGCGTCGAGACCGTCCTGACCGGCGCCGGCAACGGCCCGATCTCCGCCTTCTTCGACGCCCTGCAGTCGGTCGGCGTGGACGCCCGCCTGCTGGACTACCAGGAGCACACCATGAGCGAGGGCGCCTCCGCGCAGGCCGCCTCGTACATCGAGTGCGCCATCGACGGACGCGTGCTGTGGGGCATCGGCATCGACGCCAACACCACCCGCGCCTCCCTGAAGGCGGTCATCTCGGCGGTCAACCGCTCCGCCCGCTGACCTCGCGCGCGTACGGCGCCCCGCCCCTCCGAGAGGGGGGCGGGGCGCCTTCTTTTGTGAGGTGCGTCACGGTTTCAGGCTCACTTAAGGAAGATCATGGGGACATGCCGGAATCAGCGCCATATGGGGGCAGTTGACGGCACATCAAGGTCTGACGGATGGTACGGACCATCCTCCCCCGTACTCCCTGACCTGGAGTTCCGCATGCGCACGTCCGCTGCCGTGGCCACCGTTCTCGCGGTGACCGGAGCCGCCCTCGCCTGGGCCCCCGCCGCTTCCGCCGCCCCCGCGCAGTGCGCGCCGAATCCGCTCGGCACCGCCGGTCTGTACGCGGAGTTCGTCGAGGGCGACTCGGTGCGGCACTCGGACTCCGAGGGCGCGGTGGCGGTCGGTGGCGACGCGACCTTCGGCGACCCGGCGCAGTCCTCCGGCTTCTCCGTCGGCTACCAGCTCACCCCCGGCGACCTCGGGAAGCTCCCCGGCGGCCACAGCCTCGTCGTCGGCGGCACCCTCTCCGCCAACCAGGTCGTCATCACCAAGGGCACCGGCATAGCCGGCAAGGTCGTCAACGCCTCCGGCGGCAAGAACTTCGGCGTCGACGGCCCGATCACCGAGGGCGCCTCCCCGGTCGACTTCGGCAAGGAGTTCACGAACCTGCGCGCCCTGTCCGCCGGCTGGGCGGGCGAGAAGCCCAACGGCACCGTCTCCGCCTCCGGCGACGGCCTCTTCCTCACCGGCACCGACGCCACGCTCAACGTCTTCGCCGTCGACGCCGCCGACCTCCAGAAGGCCCGCGCGATCACCCTCGACGTGCCGGTCGGCGCCTCGACCCTGGTGAACGTGCTCGGCGCCGCGTACGACATGAACGCGAACGCCACCTACGGCGTCTACTACAAGAACCTCGCCGGCGGCGCCCCCGTCGTCGACGACTACAACGTGCCGGACCAGGGCTACCGGACCATCCGCTCCAAGCTGCTGTGGAACTTCCCGCAGGCCACCACGGTGAAGAAGAACTACACCTCCTGGCCCGGCACGATCCTGGCGCCCGGCGCCACCGTCCACATGGGAGGCCCCGGCGTCGGCCCCGGCCACGTCAACGGCGCCGTCATCGCGAAGAACCTCGTCACCGTGCCCGGAGCCGAGACCCACCAGATGACCTTCGCCGGCTGCCTCCCCGGGGAGACCACCCCCGGCCCGGTCGTCACCCCGGAGACCCCGGAGCCGACCGACACCCCGGTCCCCACCCCGCCGGCCACCACCGAGCCGCCCGCCGCCACCACCTCGGCTCCGGCGCCCGCCACCACCGCCCCCGGCACCCCGGAGACCACCGCGCCGGCGCCCGCGGAGACCACCTCGGGGGCGCCCTCGGAGGCACCCTCCGGCACCCCCTCCGCGAGCACCGCCCCGGCCGGGACCCCCGAGGAGACCGGGCCCACGCCGGCCCCCTCCGCGACCACCCCGGAGGGTGATCTCGCGACGACCGGTTCGGCCATCGGGCCCGGTGTCATCGGGGCGGCCGTCGGCGCCCTGCTGCTCGGCGGAGGGTTCCTGGCCTTCGCGAAGCGCCGCCGCCGGGCCTGAAACGCCGGTGTCGTGTCTCGGCCAACTCCGGTGCGAAGTACGGACGAGGTGCTGACGTCTCCTCATGGATGTGGCTAACATCACGCCAACGCACCGGCAGTGCAGCCGGGCCGTTGAGGAGGTGCGCGTGCGTTCTGCCAGGAAAACACGTGGTGGGAAGCTGACCGTCTGCGGGATCCGCACCTCCTGGAACACCATCGGCGACGGCGAGTTCTTCTGCGAGGAGTGCGGCGGCGACCGCGGCTACCGGCGGCGCACCGGCCGCCGCCGGTTCGCCGTCCTCGGCGTCCCGCTGCTGCCCCGGGGCTGTACCGGGCCGGTCGTGGAGTGCGCCGCCTGCCACACCCACTTCGGCACCGAGGTCCTGGAGCGGCCCACCACCGGCCGCTTCTCCGCGATGCTGCGGGACGCCGTCCACACCGTCGCCCTCGCCGTGCTCGCGGCCGGCGGCACCGGCTCCCGCGAGGTCCTCGACCGGGCCGTGCACGCCGTCCGGTCCGCCGGCTACGCCGACTGCACGGCCGTCCAGCTCGTCGACCTGGTCGAGGCGCTGGAGGCCGACACCGGCCGCTTCATGCCGGAGATCAACCCCGAGGGCGCCCTCCTCGCCATCGAGATCCACGAGGCCGTCGCCCCGCTCACCCCGCACCTGGAGCCCGCGGGGCGCGAGGCGCTGCTGCTCCAGGCGGCCCGGATCGCCCTGGCCGACGGCTGCTACAGCCCGGCCGAGCAGGAGGTCCTGGGCACCGTCGGGACGGCGCTCGGCCTCCCGCCCGAGGACGTACTGCGACTGCTGGCCTCCGCCCGCACGGTCTCCTGACCGAGGACGTACTGCGACTGCCGGCCTCCGCCCGCACGGTCTCCTGACCGCCCTCACGCGCCGGAGACGCGCCGGAAACCCGCAGCACGGGCCGGTCAGAGCAGGCCGTGTCCGCCCGGCAGCCGGCGCCGGGACGCCGAGGCCAGGAGCGCGGCGGCCCGGTGGGCGTCCGGCGCGGCGCCGAGCCGTTCGAAGCCGTCCCGGGCGAGGGCCAGTTCGTGCCGGGCCGCCTCCTGGTCCCCGGCGGCCCGGTCGGCCGCCGCGAGCAGCGTGCGCGTCCGCGCCGCCTCGTACGGCACCCGCAGGCGCAGCCAGCCGTCCAGCGCCCTTCGCAGCGGGGGCGGCGCCGCCCCGGGGCGCTCCGCCAGGGCCACCGCGCCGGCCGCCGTGTCGGCGAGGGCGCGCAGCAGCGGCACCTCGCCCGCGAGGGCGTCCAGCTCCGCCGCCGCGTCCGCCGCCTCCCGTACGGCCCCGCGGGCGAGCGCGACCTCGGTGACGGCGGCGAGGAGCCTGGCCCGGGCCAGCGGGCCGTGGCGGACGTCCTGGCAGGCCAGGGCGAGCCGCAGCCCGGCCGCCGCCGCGTCGGCGCGGCCCTGCGCGAGCCGCAGCAGGGCGAGGCCCGGCTGGGGGAGCCGGCCCAGTTCGTGGGCGTGGGCGTAGGAGCGGGCGGCCTCGTCCGGGCGGCCCTGCCGGCGCTGCACGTCCCCGGCGGCGCGGTACGCGGCGGCCGCCGCCTCCAGGCGGTCCACCGGCACCTCCCGGCAGGCCCGCCGGGCCTCGTCCTCGGCCGCGGGCCACTCCCCGAGGAGGTCCAGGACCTCGGCCCGGTGGGCCCGGCACACCCCGCGGAAGGGGTTCCCGCCGTCGTCGGTGCCGGCGCACCACTCCATGGCGGTACGGGTCCACTCCACGGCCCGCCCGAGGTCGGCCGCCTCCAGGCACCGGGCGAGGGCCTGGCAGTACAGCCGGCCGGTGCAGAGGGCGCTCAGCTCGCCGGCGGCGGCCGCGGACACCGCCTCGTCGAGGAGGGCGAGTCCTTCGGCGCGGCGGCCCTGGGCGAGCAGGGCGGCGGAGGACGCCTGGCGGCTCAGGGCCGCCAGGCCGGGGTCGGCGGAGTCCTCGGCGAGGCGGGTCATCCGGGCGGCGGCGGCCAGGGCGCCCGGTCCGTCGCCCCGGGCGGTGGCCTCCTCGCTGTCGGTCCCGGCGAGGAGGGACTGCTCGGGGCAGGGCGGCAGGCCGTCGAGGTGGTGGTGGGCGCGGTGCAGCCAGCCGGCCGCGACGGCGGGCCTGCCGAGCCCGGCGTACTCGTCGTGGAGCCACCAGGCGGCCAGCCCCGCGCCCCGGTGGTCACCGGCCGCCACATGGGCGGAGTGCGCCCGCAGCCGGGCCGCGACGGACTCGTCGAGGTGCCCGGACCACCAGGCGGCGTCGGAGAGCGCGCCGAGGTCGTCGGGGGTCAGCGCCTCGTCCGGGTGCCGGTCGCGGGCGTGCAGCAGGGTGTACGCCTCGGCCCACCGCTCGTGGGCCACCGCGTCCCGGGCCCGGCCGGCGCGGTCGATCACGGGTGCGGACACGGGTCTCACCCCTTCCGGTCCCTCCAGCGTAGGACCGGACGCGGGAAGGGGGCACCCGGTGGATGCCCCCTTCCCGTCGCGCTCCCGGCGGTGTCGTGCCGGGTCAGTCGATGGCGCCGCTCGCGCGGAGCATGTCCTCGCGCTCGACGATCTTCACGCGCTCGCGGCCGTGCGGCTCGCCCAGCGCCTTCTCGGCGGCGTCGAGGGCGTACCAGCCCTCCCACGTCGTGTAGGTGAGGCCCTTGCCCTCCAGGAAGCCGACGACCGCGTCGGTCTCCGGGCTGGCGGGGGTGAGGAGCCGGCCGGCGGCGAAGTCCTCCAGGAGGTTCGCGACGGTCTCGTTGGCGTCGCCCTTGGTGTGGCCGATGAGGCCGACCGGGCCGCGGCGGATCCAGCCGGTGACGTAGGTGGAGGCCATGTGCTCCTCGCCCTCCATCACCCGGCCGCCCTCGTCCGGGACGGTGCCGCTGACGGTGTCCCAGGGGAGCTTGGGCAGCTCGTCGGAGAGGTAGCCGACGGCGCGGTAGACGGACTTCACGTCCCAGTCGGTGGTGACGCCGGTGCCCTTCACGTTCCCGGTGCCGTCGAGCTCGGTGCGCTCGGTGCGCAGGCCGACGACCCGGCCGTCCTCGCCGAGGATCTCGACGGGCGACTCGAAGAAGTGCAGGAAGAGCTTGTGCGGGCGGTCGCCGACGTCGCGGATCGCCCAGTTCTCCAGGGTCTTGGCGACCATGTCGGTCTGCTTGTTCTTGCGGCGCTCGGCGATGGAGCCCTCGTCGTAGTCGATGTCCTCGGGGTTGACGATGACCTCGATGTTCGGCGAGTGGTCCAGCTCGCGCAGCTCCATGGGGCTGAACTTGGCCTGGGCGGGGCCGCGGCGGCCGAAGACGTGGATCTCGACGGCCTTGTTGGCCTTCAGGCCCTCGTGGACGTTGGCCGGGATCTCGGTCGGCAGCAGCTCCTCGGCGGTCTTGGCGAGGATGCGGGCGACGTCGAGGGCCACGTTGCCGACGCCGAGGACGGCGACCTTCTCGGCGGACAGGTCCCAGGTGCGCGGGACGTCGGGGTGGCCGTCGTACCAGGAGGCGAAGTCGGCGGCGCCGAAGGAGCCGTCCAGGTCGACGCCGGGGATCCTCAGCTCGCGGTTGAACATGGCGCCGGTCGAGAAGACCACGGCGTCGTAGAAGGAGCGCAGGTCGTCGAGGTGGATGTCGGTGCCGTAGTTCACGTTGCCGAAGAGGCGGACCTGCGGCTTGTCGAGGACCTGGTGGAGGGCGGTGATGATGCCCTTGATCCGCGGGTGGTCGGGGGCGACGCCGTACCGGATGAGGCCGAAGGGGGCCGGCATCCGCTCGAAGATGTCGATGGACACGCCCGGCTCGGTGGCCGTGTCGGACTTCAGCAGCGCGTCGGCGGCGTAGATGCCGGCGGGGCCGGCGCCGACGATCGCGACCCGGAGGGGGCGGGGCATGACTGGGTTCCCTTCGCATACGGCGTGCGGCGGAGCCGCCGACACTTAGGCCACCCTAATTAACATTCGGCGAAGAGTGGTACCCGACCCCGGTCTATGCCCTCATAAGGCGCGCTTATGACTTCTCAAAGCCGGCCTGTGAAGAAGCCCGCCGCGGCCAGGCCGATGACGATCGTCAGCGCGCCCCAGCCGAAGAGGACGACGGGGGCGAGGAACGTGTTCAGCATGTCCTGGAACGGCTTGGACAGCACGAGCACGTCCCCCGGGGCGTCCGCCGTGAAGGCCACCGTGAGGGTCGGGTCGTCCTCGCCGTGCGCGAAGCCGCGGTAGGCGCCGGTCCCGTCGGGGTAGATGTACGCGCCCCGGGTCGTGGCCCGGCGGGCGGTGGCCACGACACCGTGCCGGCGCAGCCACCGCTCACGCCGGCCGCGCCCGACCCCGTGCCAGCCGGCGCCGAGACACAGCCACGCGAGGCCGCCCAGCGGGATCTCCATGAACAGCAGGCTCCCGTGGCCCAGGGCGACGGCGACCACCGCCAGGACGGCCAGCGCCAGCAGGTAGCCGAGCAGGCCCCGCAGGAGCCGGCGGTGGAAGCGCTTCCGCCAGGTGGGCCCCAGGTGGCGGATCACGGCGAACGGGGCCCCGTCGACGTCGTCGTCGTCCACCCGCTTCGCCAGCAGCTCGTTCAGGTCGTCGGCGAAGACGCGGGCGTCCGCCTCGTCCACGTCGTCGATCCGGTGGACGACCGGGGTCGCCCCCTTCCTCGCCCGCAGCTCGATGAGGACCGTACGCCCTTCCGCGCGCAGCCTGCCGAGGCCGTCGGGGGTGAAGGTGATCTGCTCGCGGGGCAGGTCGAGGACCAGGCCGAGGTCCTCGACGGTCAGGACGGCGCCGTCACGGCCGCGGAGCACGGGGAAGGAGGCGAGAGGTCTCGGCATGGCCATGATCGTAAGGCCGGCCGCTCGCCGCGTCAGCCTCCTTCGCCGGGCTCGCCCCGGGCCCGGCCGGACCGCGTCAGGACCTCCGCCGCGCCCGGTACGCCAGGAAGCCGCCGCCGGCGGCGGCCAGGGCCAGGAGCCAGAGCGCCGCCGCGTACGCGCCCCGGGGGGCGTTCAGCGCGAGGAACGCGCCCAGCGCGACGAGCGGCAGGGCGACGGCCGCCGCCACCGCCGGACGGCGGGTGCGCGGGGGCTGGGGGCGGGGCGCGCGGGTGGTGACGAGTGCGGCGCCGTCGGGGGCCGGGACCTCGGGCAGGGCGGCGGTGACGGCGTCCGCGAAGGCGAGCGCGTCGGTCTCGCTCACGTCGGTGACCCGGTAGATGGTCGGCTCGTTCGCCCCCGACGCCGTCAGGACGATGGCGACGGAGCGGCCCTCGGCGTGCACGAAGGAGATCGCCGCCAGCGGTATGTGGTGCTCCTTGTCCGGGCGATGCAGGGTCACGGGTCCGCCCGCGAAGCGGAGAACCGATTCGCCACCGTGTAGGACCAGAGAAGGGGTGGCCGTCATCGTCCGTCTTCCTCCGCCGCCGTCGGTCGGTCCCGGGGCGCCTCCGGGCGACAGGGTGACGCTCCCGCGCCGATCGTAGGGGCACCGGCCCGCCCCGCACCACGTCCGGGGTCCGCGGCGGGCCCCGGAAGGGCCGCTCCGCGCGCCCCCTTCGCACGCCCCGGCGTGCGCCGGAGCGAAAACGGGGGACCCCGGAGAACAATTCCCCGGCACACCGGGACGGTCGTTCGAGAATCCCCCGGATTTACGGGACTTCGTCGATTCCACGCCCGACCCGACGGCCGCGAATCGAATTCTCCGCTCGAACATCCCGCCCCGGTGGCGTGCGGGAACGTCCCGAACTCCCTTGGCGCGTCCGACGATTCTACGGATCACCGGCCGGCCGGGAGCGGTGAAGCGGGAAATGGATTCAGAAAGGCATACGTTGGTGAAGGAAGACACCAGGAGAGAACGACCACGGGGGAAGTCGGAGCGGCGCGGCGCGCGGAGCAGGAAAGGCGCGGGAACGGCACGGAGGCAATCCCCCCGCCGGTCCCGGCGTCCGGCCCGCGGCCCCGCCGTCCCCGCGGCCGCTCGTTCGCAAGGGACACCGCACGGCGGACCCGGCCCGGCCACCGCCGGGCCCGGACCGCCGGGGAGGAGGGCCGGTCATGGCACTGCCGATCGGGGCGTACGTCGTGGAGATCCGCACCGGGCGGGTCGCGAGAGTGATGGGCCACGAGGGCCCCTACGTCCAGATCCGCCCGCTCGGCGGCGGACGCGAGTGGGACGTGGCCCCCGAGGAGGTCCGCGAGGCCACCTCGGCGGAGCGCCTCAGTGCCGCCACCGCCCACGCCAACGCCCGCAGCCGCGGAGAGGTCCCCTGAACCCCCCGGCCCCCACCTCCGCCCCCGCCCCGCGCCCCGCGTGACCAGGCCCACCCCCCGCTCCGGCGGCCCGGATCCGCACGGGCGGCCGGGAGCGCCCCGGCGTACGGGAGAATGGCCTCATGAGTCTGTTCCGCGACGACGGCATCGTGCTGCGCACCCAGAAGCTGGGCGAAGCGGATCGCATCATCACGATCCTCACGCGCGGGCACGGCCGCGTGCGCGCCGTCGCGCGCGGGGTCCGGCGGACCAAGTCCAAGTTCGGCGCGCGCCTCGAACCCTTCTCCCATGTGGACGTGCAGTTCTTCGCCCGCGGGAGCGATCTGGTCGGACGCGGGCTGCCGCTCTGCACCCAGAGCGAGACCATCGCCGCGTACGGCGGCGGCATCGTCACCGACTACGCCCGCTACACCGCCGGCACCGCCATGCTGGAGACCGCGGAGCGCTTCACCGACCACGAGGGCGAACCGGCCGTGCAGCAGTACCTGCTGCTCGTCGGCGGCCTGCGGACCCTCGCCCGGGGCGAGCACGCCCCCCACCTCATCCTCGACGCCTTCCTGCTCCGCTCCCTCGCCGTGAACGGCTACGCGCCCTCCTTCTCGGACTGTGCCAAATGCGGCCTCGACGGGCCGAACCGGTTCTTCTCGGTCGCGGCGGGCGGAGTGATATGCGGCGACTGCCGGGTGCCCGGAAGCGTCGTACCCTCAGCGGAGGCCATCGGCCTGCTCAGCGCGCTGCTCACCGGCGACTGGGCGACCGCGGACGCGTGCGAGCCGCGTCACGTCAGGGAGGGCAGCGGACTCGTGTCCGCCTATCTGCACTGGCACCTGGAGCGCGGCCTGCGCTCCCTGCGTTATGTGGAAAAGAGCTAGGAGAGACCACGCCATGGCCATCGCACGACTCCTCGGGCGCCAGCGTCGGGAGTACCGGACCCCCGAACCGCACCCGTCAGGCGCCCGCCCGCCGAAGCTCCAGACCGAGCTCGTGCCGGAACACGTCGCGATCGTCATGGACGGCAACGGCCGCTGGGCCAAGGAGCGCGGACTGCCCCGCACCGAGGGCCACAAGGTCGGCGCCGAGCAGGTCCTCGACGTCCTCCAGGGCGCCATCGAGATGGGCGTCGGCTCGATCTCGCTGTACGCCTTCTCCACCGAGAACTGGAAGCGCTCGCCCGAGGAGGTGCGCTTCCTGATGAACTTCAACCGCGACTTCATCCGCAAGACCCGCGACCAGCTCGACGAGCTCGGCGTCCGGGTGCGCTGGGTCGGCCGGATGCCCAAGCTGTGGAAGTCGGTCGCCAAGGAGCTCCAGATCGCGCAGGAGCAGACCAAGGACAACACCCGGCTCACGCTGTACTTCTGCATGAACTACGGCGGCCGCGCGGAGCTCACGGACGCCGCGCAGGCGCTCGCCGAGGACGTGAAGGCCGGCCGGCTCGACCCGTCGAAGATCAGCGAGAAGACGATCCAGAAGTACCTCTACTACCCGGACATGCCGGACGTGGACCTCTTCCTGCGCCCCAGCGGCGAGCAGCGCACCTCCAACTACCTGATCTGGCAGAGCGCGTACGCCGAGATGGTCTTCCAGGACGTGCTGTGGCCCGACTTCGACCGCCGCGACCTGTGGCGCGCCTGCGTCGAGTTCGCCCAGCGCGACCGCCGCTTCGGCGGCGTGGACCCGGCCGACCTGGCCGTCCTCGACAAGGCGTGACGCCGTACGGGCGGGCCCGCACCGGATCGCTCCGGTGCGGGCCCGCCCGTATGTCAGGTCACGTCACTTCGCCGCGCACTCCGCGCAGGTGCCGAAGATCTCGACGGTGTGCGCCACGTTCACGAAGCCGTGCTCGGCGGCGACCGCCTCGGCCCACTGCTCGACCATCGGGCCCTCGACCTCGACGGCCTTGCCGCAGGCGCGGCAGACCAGGTGGTGGTGGTGGTCGTCCGAGGAGCAGCGGCGGTAGACGGTCTCGCCGTCGCTGGTGCGCAGCGCGTCGACCTCGCCCGCGTCCGCCAGGGACTGGAGGGTGCGGTAGACGGTGGTGAGGCCGACGGAGTCGCCGCGGTGCTTGAGCATGTCGTGCAGCTCCTGGGCGCTGCGGAACTCGTCCACCTCGCTCAGTGCTGCCGCCACGGCGGCGCGCTGCCTGGTGGAGCGACCGCGTACGGGGGGTCCTGCCGTCGCCACGGGGGCCTCCTAGATGATTCCGTTGCCCCCCTCATTCTGCCAGTCCCCCTCGGCCCCGAGGGCGGTCCCGGTACCTCCCGGCTCAGACCTTGACGTCGTCGGCCGGCTTCCGGCCGCCCGGAAGGGCGGTGTCGCACCCCTCCACGGCGGCCGCCGCGGCGGCGCGGGCCCGCCGTTTGGCGAGCGGTGTGGCGAGCAGCGTCAACAGGACGAAGACCCCGATCGCGTACAGGACGATCGTCGCGCCGGGCGGTGCGTCGGCGTAGTAGGTGGTGATGGTGCCCGCCAGCGTCACCGTGATGCCCGTCACGACGGACAGGACGAACGTGGCCCGGAAGGACTTCGTCAGCTGCTGGGCGGCGGCGACGGGCACCACCATGAGCGCGCTGACGAGCAGCAGGCCGACGACCCGCATGGCGACCGTGACCGTGACCGCGGCGGTGACCGCGATCAGCAGGTTGAGCAGGCGCACCGGCAGTCCGGTGACGCGGGCGAACTCCTCGTCCTGGCTGACCGCGAAGAGCTGCTTGCGCAGCCCGACGGTGACGAGGACCACGAAGGCGGCCAGGACGCTGATCGCGGTGACGTCCTCGGCGGAGACGGTGGAGAGCGAGCCGAAGAGGTACGAGAGCAGGTTCGCGTTGGAACCGCCGCCGACCTGGATCAGCATGACTCCGCCGGCCATGCCGCCGTAGAAGAGCAGGGCGAGCGCGAGGTCGCCGCGGGTCTTGCCGTACGCCCGGATCAGCTCCATCACCACGGCGCCCGCGACGGCGACCAGGGTCGCCATCCAGACCGGGTTGGCCGACATGAGGAAGCCGAGGCCGACACCGGTCATGGCGACGTGCCCGATGCCGTCGCCCATCAGGGCCTGGCGGCGCTGGACGAGGTAGATGCCGACGGCGGGCGCGGTGATGCCGACGAGCACGGCCGCGAGCAGCGCCCGCTGCATGAAGGCGGGTTCGAGGAAGTCCATGGTCAGGTCAGCAGTCCCGTGCGGAGCGGCTCGCCGGCCGCGTGCGGATGTACGTGGTCGTGGCCGGGCAGCGCGTGCTGGCCGACGCCCTCGGGCGGCGGGCCGTCGTGGACGACGCAGCCGTCGCGCAGGACGACCGCGCGGTCGATGAGGGGCTCCAGCGGGCCCAGCTCGTGCAGGACGAGGAGGACGGTGGTGCCGCCGGCGACCTGCTCGCGCAGGGTCGTGGCGAGCACGTCCTGGCTCGCGAGGTCCACGCCGGCCATCGGCTCGTCCATGATCAGGAGTTCGGGCTCGGAGGCGAGCGCGCGGGCGATGAGGACCCGCTGGTGCTGGCCGCCGGAGAGCGCGGAGACGGAGTCCCCGGCCCGGTCGGCGAGGCCGACGAGCTCGATGGCCCGGTCGACGGCGGCCTTGTCGGCCCTGGTGGCGAAGCCGAACCTGCGGCGGGCGAGCCGGCCGGAGGCGACGACCTCGCGGATGGTGGCGGGGACGCCGGAGGCGGCGGTGGTGCGCTGGGGCACGTAGCCGACGCGGGCCCAGTCGCGGAAGCGCTTCCGGTCGGTGCCGAAGAGCTCGATGGCGCCGCCGGTCAGCGGGACCTGGCCGATGACCGCGCGGACGGCGGTGGACTTGCCGGAGCCGTTGGCGCCGAGCAGGGCGACGACCTCACCGCGCCGTACGGTGAGGTCGACACCCCGGAGGACGGGGCGGGCGCCGAGGGTCGCCGTGGCGCCACGGACGGAGATGACGGGCTCGTCGCTCACGGGTGCCTCCTGCTGTGCTGTGGTCACTTCGCGCCGAGGGCCTTCTTCAGCGCGGCGAGGTTGGCCTGCATGACCTCGACGTAGTCATCGCCCTTGGACTTGTCCGTGATTCCCTCCAGCGGGTCGAGGACGTCGGTCTTCAGGCCGGTGTCCTGCGCGAGGGTCTTCGCGGTCTTGTCGCTGGCGAGGGTCTCGAAGAAGACGGTGGAGACCTTGTCGGCCTTCGCGATGTCCTGGAGTTCCTTGACGCGGGCGGGGCTCGGCTCGGACTCGGGGTCGACGCCGGTGATGCCCTCCTGCTCCAGGTGGTAGCGCTCGGCGAGGTAGCCGAAGGCGGAGTGGGTGGTGATGAAGGTGCGGGTCTCGGTGTTCTTCAGGCCCGTCTCGAAGGCGGTGTCCAGGTCGCCGAGCTTCTTCACCAGGGCGGCGGTGTTCTTCTCGTAGTCGGCGGCGTGGTCGGGGTCGGCCTTCGCGAAGGCGGCGCCGACGCCCTTGGCGACCTCGGCGTACTTCACGGGGTCGAGCCAGACGTGCGGGTCGAGGCCGCCCTCGGAGCCGTGGTCGTGGCCCTCGTGGGACTCTTCGCCCTCGTGGGCGTGGTCGTGGGACTCCTCGCCCTCGTGGGCGTGGCCGGCCGAGGTGCCGTGGGCCTCGAGGGTGGTGAGGGTGGCGGCGTCGACCGTGTGCTCCACGCCCGCCTGGTCGATGGCCTTGTCGACGGCGGGCTGGACGCCCTTGAGGTAGAGGAGGACGTCGGCGTCGGAGAGCTCGCCGATCTGCCGGGGCTTGAGCTCCAGGTCGTGCGGCTCGACGCCGGGCTCGGTCAGGGTCTGGACGGCCACGTGGCCGCCGCCTATCTGCTCGGCGAGGTACTGCACGGGGTAGAACGACGCGACGACGTCCAGCTTGCCGTCCGTCCCCTTGTCGGCGGCCGAGGAGCTTCCGCCGCAGGCGGAGAGGGTGACGAGTCCGAGGGCGACGGCTCCGGCGACGGCGGTGGTGGGTATCAGACGGCGTACGTTCATGACACTCATTTTCAACAAAATTGGAAACGGTTGTCAATTGCCGGAGCTGTGGTCCCGGCCACGCGGCCCGTGGGGCCGCCGGCCGCCGAACCGATTTGATACAGGGGGTGCGGGCGCCGGTAACCTGTGGCATTCGCACTTCGTCGTCGTAATGAAGAGAGCACCGTGGCCGCCGACAAGATCGACACCATCGTCAGCCTGAGCAAGCGCCGTGGCTTCGTCTACCCGTGCAGCGAGATCTACGGCGGTCAGCGTGCCGCCTGGGACTACGGACCGCTGGGTGTCGAGCTCAAGGAGAACATCAAGCGCCAGTGGTGGCGTTACATGGTCACCGCGCGCGAGGACGTCGTCGGCATCGACTCGTCGGTCATCCTGGCGACCGAGGTCTGGGAGGCGTCCGGTCACGTCGCCACCTTCACCGATCCCCTGACCGAGTGCACCTCCTGTCACAAGCGCTTCCGCGCCGACCACCTGGAGGAGGCGTACGAGGAGAAGCACGGCCGCCTCCCCGAGAACGGCCTCACCGACCTCAACTGCCCGAACTGCGGCAACAAGGGCACCTTCACCGAGCCCAAGAACTTCTCGGGCCTGCTCTCCACCCACCTCGGCCCGACCCAGGACTCCGGCTCCGTCGCGTACCTGCGTCCCGAGACCGCCCAGGGCATCTTCACCAACTACGCCCAGGTCCAGCTGACCGCCCGCAAGAAGCCCCCGTTCGGCATCGCGCAGATGGGCAAGTCCTTCCGGAACGAGATCACTCCGGGCAACTTCATCTTCCGGACCCGCGAGTTCGAGCAGATGGAGATGGAGTTCTTCGTCAAGCCGGGCGAGGACGAGGAGTGGCAGGAGTACTGGATGCAGCAGCGCTGGAACTGGTACACCAACCTCGGCCTGCGCGAGGAGAACATGCGCTGGTTCGAGCACCCGCAGGAGAAGCTCTCCCACTACTCGAAGCGCACCGCCGACATCGAGTACCGGTTCTCCTTCGGCGGCAGCGAGTGGGGCGAGCTGGAGGGCGTCGCCAACCGCACCGACTACGACCTGAGCGCCCACTCCAAGGCGTCCGGCGCCAACCTGACGTACCTGAACCAGGAGACGGGCGAGCGCTACACGCCGTACGTCATCGAGCCCGCCGCCGGTGTCGGCCGCACCATGCTCGCCTTCCTCCTCGACGCGTACACCGAGGACGAGGCGCCCAACGCCAAGGGCGTCATGGAGAAGCGCGTCGTGCTGCGCCTCGACCACCGTCTGGCCCCGGTCAAGGCCGCCGTCCTGCCGCTCTCCCGCAACGCGCAGCTCTCCCCGAAGGCCAAGGGCCTCGCGGCGGACCTGCGCCAGAACTGGAACATCGAGTTCGACGACGCCGGCGCCATCGGCCGCCGCTACCGCCGCCAGGACGAGATCGGCACCCCGTTCTGCATCACCGTCGACTTCGACACCCTCGAGGACGACGCGGTGACCGTGCGCGAGCGCGACACCATGAAGCAGGAGCGCGTCTCCCTCGACCAGATCCAGGGTTACCTGGCCAGCCGCCTGATCGGCTGCTGACCCACCGCACGTACGCGCGAAGCCCCCGGTCCGAAGTTCGGACCGGGGGCTTCCCGTCTGTTCGGGCTCGGTGTCTCAGGGGCGGCGGAGCGCCCTGAGGACGAGCGAGAGGACGGCGCCGAAGGCGGTCTCGATGTCCGGCGCGGACCAGTCGGCGGCGTGCGCCGGGTCGTGGAAGCGGTCGGTGGCGTCGAAGACCGCGCGGGCGGTGGTGGTGACGTCGGGGTCCGCGGCGGCGAAGGCCCCGTCCCGGATCCCGTCCGCGAGGATGGCGGCGATCTGGGCCACGAGGTGGTCCACGTGCCGGTCGACCACCGCGCTGTTCTCGCCGATCAGGACCATGAACGTCGCCATCAGCTCCGGGTCGTCGCCCGCCTTGCGCCGCTTGAGCGCGAAGAGGCGGTGCAGCCAGCCGCTCAGCCGCTCGTCGGCGGGGCCGGAGCCCTCGGCGTACGGGCGGAGCTCGGTCACGTTCCGCTCCAGCCACCGCTCGGTGACCGCCTCGCGCAGGGCCGCCTTGGTGCGGAAGTGGCGGTAGACGCTGCCGTGGCTCACGCCGAGCGCCCGGGCCACGTCCACGACCGTCGCCTTCGCGGGGCCGTACCGCCGCAGCACCTCCTCGGTGGCTTCGAGGATGCGCTCGGCGGTGAGGGTTTCGGTGGCGGCCATGGACCGACAGTACCCGTCAGTGCGCGCTGTCCAGGTGGGCCATCTGCGCCAGCGGGTAGCGCTCGCCGGCGGCGGCGCCCGCCGGGACGGCCCGCTCGATCGCCGCGAGGTCGGCCGCGTCCAGCACCACGTCGAGCGCGCCCAGTGCCTCGGCGAGCCGGGCGCGGGTGCGGGCGCCGACCAGCGGCACGATGTCCTCGCCCCGGGACAGGGCCCAGGCGATCGCCGTCTGGGCGACGGAGACGCCCTTGGCCTCGGCGACGGCCCGCAGCCGGTCCACCAGATCGAGGTTGCGGTGCAGGTTCTCGCCCTGGAAGCGGGGGCTCATGCCGCGGAAGTCGTCCGGGGCGAGCGCCCGGTCGCGGGTGAAGTGGCCGCTGATCAGACCGCGCGAGAGGACGCCGTACGCGGTGACGCCGATGCCCAGCTCGCGGGCGGTCGGCAGGATCTTCTCCTCGATGTCCCGGGAGACCAGCGAGTACTCGATCTGGAGGTCCGCGATCGGGGCCGTGACCGCGGCCCGGCGCAGGGTGTCCGCGCCCACTTCGGAGAGGCCGATGTGCCGGACGTGCCCGGCCTCGACCAGCTCGGCGATGGCGCCGACGGTCTCCTCGATCGGGACGTCGGGGTCGACGCGGGCGATCCGGTAGACGTCGATGTGGTCGGTGCCGAGCCGCTGGAGCGAGTACGCGGCGAAGTTGCGCACCGCCGCCGGCCGGCCGTCGTAGCCGGTGAAGCCGCCCTCGACGGTGCGCAGCGCGCCGAACTTCACGCTCGTCAGCGCCTGCTCGCGCCGCCCGGCGGGCGCGGTGCGCAGGGCCTCGGCGATCAGCAGCTCGTTGTGGCCCATGCCGTAGAAGTCGCCGGTGTCGAGCAGGGTGACGCCGGCCTCCAGGGCGGCGTGGATCGTCGCGATCGACTCGGCCCGGTCGGCCTCGCCGTACAGCGCGGACATCCCCATGCAGCCGAGACCGAGCGCGGAGACGGTGGGGCCGGTGGTGCCGAGGGTGCGGGTGGGAAGCATGACGGTCTCCTGGGGGGAGGAGGGGTAGGTGCTCCTCAACCATGACATGTGCGATGACAGATTTCAATATTTGTCATTCCGTGCGGGGTGAGGGCGCACCGGAAAACCGGATGCGCCGCCCCCCGCCGCCCCGATACCGTGCGGGCATGTTTGCTCACCTCCCGATCTACGAGTGAGAGCGGCGCGCAGGCCGATCCACCGACCACCGCCCACCTCATCGAAGGGGAGCCCCCCATGGCGAAGAGCCGCAACAACCTCCTCGGCGTCGGAGGACAGCGCAAGAAGCTGTCCCGCGCCGACCAGCAGGGCGGCGCGCAGAGCCGCGCCGCCGACCGCCGCTCCGCGGAGGAGAAGAAGCAGGACCTCCTGAAGAAGATGCGCGAGCGCACCCAGGACGCCGCCACCGAGTAGTGCCCCCACGGAGGGCCCGGACCGCCGCCCGCGGCCCGGGCCCTTCGCCGTACCCCCTCGGCTCAGACCGCCGTCCTCGGCAGCCGCAGGGCGTACAGGCCCGTCAGCAGGGCCAGCACCAGCTGGACCAGCAGGGTCGCCGCAAGCGCCGTGCCCATGGAGCCCGTCGCCGCCAGGGACAGGAAGAGCGAGCCCAGCGTCGCCACGCCCAGGGCCAGCGCCGCCTGCTGGGTCGTCACCATCACGCCGCTGCCCACCCCCGCCCGCTCCGCCGGCACCTCGGCGAGCACCACGCGGAACAGCACCGGCAGCTGGAGCCCCTGGCCCAGGCCCGCCACCGCCATTCCCGGAGCGAGCGTCCAGGGGGACACGTCCGGCCAGGAGTGCCAGGCGGTCCACGCCAGCATCCCCAGACCGGCCGCCTGGACCACCGCGCCCACCGGGATCACCCGGGTGCCCCAGCGGGCCACCAGCCGAGGACCGGCCAGCGAGGCGGCGAAGAAGGCCAGCGCCATCGGGGCGAGGGCCGCGCCCGAGGCCACCGGGCCCAGCGCCAGACCCTGCTGGAGCGCCACCGCCACCACCAGCATGAAGCCGCCGAAGCCGCCCGAGAGCGGCAGCACCAGGACCAGCCCCCGGCGCAGCGGCGCGAGCCGCAGCAGGGACGGCGGGACCAGCGGGGTGCCGCCCCGGCGCTCCGCGTGCCGCTCCGTCCGCCAGAAGACCGCCGCCACCACCGGGAACGCCGCCAGCGCGCCCCACGTCCACAGCGGCCACCCCGCCGCCCTGCCCTCCGTCAGCGGGGCGAGCAGCGCGGTGAGCGCCAGCCCGAGCAGCACCGTGCCCCGGACGTCCAGCGGCGCCGGGGCCGCCGCCCGGGTCTCCGGCACCGCGCGGAGCGCGAGCGGCAGCGCGAGGAGCACCACCGGCACGTTCACCAGGAAGGACGCCCGCCAGCCCAGGCCCGCCACGTCCGCCGCGACCAGCAGACCGCCCAGGATCTGGCCCGAGACGAACGCGAGCCCGTTGGTGGCCCCGTACAGACCGAGCGCTTTCGCCCGGCGGGCGCCCGCCGTCGAGGAGTGAAGGGTCGCGAGGACCTGCGGCAGCAGCAGCGCCGCCGCGGCACCCTGTGCCACCCGGGCCGCCACCAGGCTCCAGGCGGTCGGGGCCGCCCCGCAGAGCAGCGACGTCACGCCGAAGGCCACCAGGCCCGCCAGGAAGAGCCGGCGCCGCCCGTAGAGGTCGCCGAGCCGGCCGCCGAGCACCAGCAGCACCGCGTACGACAGGCCGTACCCGGCGACCACCAGCTCGAGCAGGGCCTCGTCCGCGCCGAGGTCGTGACCGATCGACGGCAGGGCGACGTTCACGACGAAGAAGTCCACCAGGGGGAGCGCCGCCCCCAGCAGCACGGTGAAGAGGCCGAGCGGGCCGAGGGCCGGGGCGGGCGGACGGGCGAGCGGGGGCGATGTCGTGGTCACGCCTCGACGATCGGCGGCCCGCCTCCCTGGTACCAGAGCCTCCTCATCCTGGTACCACGAGTGCCTGGCACCCGGCTCCCCGGACGGGCAGGCTGGGACCATGAGCACCGCAGGGACCACCGGACCCGACGCCCGCAGGCGCGAGCTCGCCGCCTTCCTGCGCAGCCGGCGCGAGCGCATCACCCCCGAACAGGTCGGCCTGGTCCGGGGCCGCAGGCGCCGCACCCCGGGGCTGCGCCGCGAGGAGGTCGCCCAGCTCTCCGCCGTCGGCGTCACCTGGTACACCTGGATCGAACAGGCCAGGGACATCCAGGTCTCCCCGCAGATCCTCGACGCCCTCGCCGGCGCCCTGCTCCTCGACCCCACCGAGCGCGCCCACCTCTTCGCCCTCGCCGGGCAGCCCGACCCCCGGCACGGCACCCCCAGCCCCGCCGTCACCCCCGCCGTGCGCGCCCTGCTCGACCAGCTGGAGCCGGTGCCCGCCGCCGTCCAGAACAGCCGCTTCGACCTCCTCGCCCACAACCGCGTCTTCGGCCGGCTCTTCCGCGACCTCGACGCGCTGCCGCCCGAGGACCGCAACACGCTCTGGCTGGCCTGCACCGACCCGGAGTTCCGGGCCGCCGTCACCGACCTGCCGGAGCTGATCGCGCTGCTCGCGGGCAAGCTCCGGGCCCAGATGGCCGAGCACCTCGCCGAACCCGCCTGGAAGCGTCTGGTGCACCGGCTCGAAGCGGCCTCGCCCGAGTTCCGCGAGGTCTGGGCCCGGCACGACGTGGTCGCCCCCGGCGGCCGGACCAAGGTGATCCGCAACGCCCTGGTCGGCCCGCTCCGCTTCGACCACACCAACCTCTGGCTCGGCCCCTCCGCGGGACCCGTCCTCGTCACCTACGTGCCGCTCGACGAGGAGACCCGGGAGGGGTGCGCGCGGCTGCTCGCCCTGGTGGCCGGCGAGCGGGCCGGGCGTCCGCTCGCCGCCGCCTAGGGCCCGGCCGGGCCGCCGTGACCGCGCGCCCGCCGGACCCGTTCGGCGGTGCGGGACAATGGGGTCCATGACCGCGTTCTCCCCCCTCTCCATCGGCCCGCACGTCGTGCAGCCGCCGGTGGTGCTCGCGCCCATGGCCGGCATCACCAACGCCCCCTTCCGGACCCTCTGCCGCGAGTTCAGCGGCGGCAAGGGCCTCTTCGTGAGCGAGATGATCACGACCCGGGCGCTGGTGGAGCGCAACGAGAAGACCATGCAGCTCATCCACTTCGACGCGACGGAGCAGCCGCGCTCGATCCAGCTGTACGGGGTGGACCCGGTCACCGTCGGCAAGGCGGTGCGGATGATCGTCGACGAGGACCTCGCCGACCACATCGACCTGAACTTCGGCTGCCCGGTGCCCAAGGTGACCCGCAAGGGCGGCGGCTCGGCGCTGCCGTACAAGCGCCCGCTGCTGCGCGCGATCCTCCACGAGGCCGTGTCGAACGCCGGCGACCTGCCGGTCACCATGAAGATGCGCAAGGGCATCGACGACGACCACATCACCTACCTCGACGCGGGCCGGATCGCCGTCGAGGAGGGCGTCACGGCGATCGCCCTGCACGGGCGGACGGCGGCGCAGCACTACGGCGGTACGGCCGACTGGGACGCGATCGCGCGGCTCAAGGAGCACGTGCCGGAGATCCCCGTGCTCGGCAACGGCGACATCTGGTCGGCGGACGACGCGCTGCGGATGATGCGCGAGACCGGCTGCGACGGCGTGGTGGTGGGCCGCGGCTGCCTGGGCCGCCCGTGGCTCTTCGCGGACCTGGTGGCGGGCATGGAGGGCACCGGCGGGTACCGGACGCCGGGGCTGCGGGAGGTCGCCGACGTGATGGTGCGGCACGCCACGCTCCTCGGGGAGTGGATCGGCGACGAGTCGCGCGGTGTCATCGACTTCCGCAAGCACGTGGCCTGGTACCTGAAGGGGTTCGCGGTCGGTTCGGAGATGCGCAAGCGGCTGGCGATCACCTCGTCCCTGGACGAGCTGCGCGCTCAGTTGAGCGAGCTGGATCTGGATCAGCCGTGGCCGGCGGGTGCGGACGGTCCTCGGGGGCGTACGTCCGGAAACAACCGGGTCGTCCTGCCGGACGGCTGGCTGAAGGACCCCTACGACTGCGCCGGGGTGAGCGAGGACGCCGAGCTGGACACGTCCGGCGGCTGAGATTTTCGGCCTTTCGAGGGAGTGATCCTCGCCACCCCTGAGGGGGGTGGTGCTCAGATGAGCAGGTTACGGGCAGCTGCACTGCCTGAAGGGGTGGCACTGGGTGCCACCCCTTTTGCGTTCAAGAGTTGAACGCAAATGGGCGCCGAGGGCGCTCATGTGAGCGTTTATTCCCTGGATTGGGTCAAGCGGGCTTCGGGGCGTGAAAGCGGAAGCTTCGCCTCGGTAACTTTCGAAGTGGGGGCGGACGGGTGGTTACGCCCGTGTGACCGGTAGGCGTACCTCCCCAGAAGCCTTCGATCTGGGTATGTTCCTCGCCGTCAGGGCAGCCAACCGAGTCGTCGAGGAGTCGAGACCCGTGTCGGAAAACAATGATCAGAAGTTCGTGTACGACTTCACCGAGGGCAACAGGGACCTGAAGGACCTGCTCGGTGGCAAGGGGGCCAACCTCGCCGAGATGACCAACCTCGGCCTCCCGGTCCCTCCGGGCTTCACGATCACCACCGAGGCGTGCAAGGTCTACCTCGAGTCCGGCTCGGAGCCCGTCGCCCTGCGCGACGAGGTCTCCGCCCACCTCGACGCCCTCGAGAAGCGGATGGGCAAGAAGCTCGGCCAGGCCGACGACCCGCTGCTCGTCTCGGTCCGCTCGGGCGCCAAGTTCTCCATGCCGGGCATGATGGACACGGTCCTCAACATCGGTCTCTCGGACGCCTCCGTCGAGGGCCTCGCCCGCCAGGCCGACAACGAGCGCTTCGCCTGGGACTCGTACCGCCGCCTCATCCAGATGTTCGGCAAGACCGTGCTGGGCGTCGAGGGCGAGCACTTCGAGGACGCCCTCGACGAGGCCAAGGCCGCCAAGAAGGTCGCCAGCGACACCGACCTGGACGCCGGCGACCTGAAGAAGCTCGTCAAGCAGTTCAAGAAGATCGTGAAGGCCGACACCGGCCGCGACTTCCCGCAGGACGCGCGGGAGCAGATGGACCTCGCCATCGAGGCCGTCTTCAACTCGTGGAACACGGACCGCGCCAAGCTGTACCGCCGCCAGGAGCGCATCCCGCACGACCTCGGCACGGCCGTCAACGTCTGCTCGATGGTCTTCGGCAACCTCGGCCCGGACTCCGGCACCGGCGTCGCCTTCACCCGCGACCCCGCCTCCGGCCACGCCGGCGTCTACGGCGACTACCTCCAGAACGCGCAGGGCGAGGACGTCGTCGCCGGCATCCGCAACACGGTGCCGCTCGCCGACCTGGAGTCGATCGACAAGGCGTCGTACGACCAGCTCATGCAGATCATGGAGACGCTGGAGACCCACTACAAGGATCTCTGCGACATCGAGTTCACCATCGAGCGCGGCCAGCTCTGGATGCTCCAGACCCGGGTCGGCAAGCGCACCGCCGGTGCCGCCTTCCGCATCGCCACCCAGCTCGTGGACCAGGGCCTGATCGACGAGGCCGAGGCGCTCCAGCGCGTCACCGGCGCCCAGCTCGCCCAGCTGATGTTCCCGAAGTTCGACGAGGACGCGAAGGTCGAGCAGATCGGCCGCGGCATCGCCGCCTCCCCGGGCGCGGCCGTCGGCAAGGCCGTCTTCGACTCGTACACGGCCGTCAAGTGGTCGCGCTCCGGCGAGAAGGTCATCCTGATCCGCCGCGAGACCAACCCGGACGACCTGGACGGCATGATCGCCGCTGAGGGCATCCTGACCTCGCGCGGCGGCAAGACCTCGCACGCCGCCGTCGTCGCCCGCGGCATGGGCAAGACCTGTGTCTGCGGCGCCGAGGAGCTGGAGGTCGACACCAAGCGCCGCCGGATGACCACCGCCTCGGGCGCGGTCGTCGAGGAGGGCGACGTCGTCTCCATCGACGGCTCCACCGGCAAGGTCTACCTCGGCGAGGTACCCGTCGTACCGTCCCCGGTCGTCGAGTACTTCGAGGGCCGCATGCACGCCGGCGCCGACGACGCCGACGAGCTCGTCGCCGCCGTGCACCGGATCATGGCCTACGCCGACCGCGTCCGCCGCCTGCGGGTCCGCGCCAACGCCGACAACGCCGAGGACGCCTCCCGCGCCCGCCGCTTCGGCGCCCAGGGCATCGGCCTGTGCCGCACCGAGCACATGTTCCTCGGCGAGCGCCGCCAGTACGTCGAGCGGCTGATCCTGGCCGACACCGACGCCGAGCGCGACGACGCCCTCAAGGCGCTGCTGCCGCTCCAGAAGACCGACTTCGTCGAGCTCTTCGAGGCGATGGACGGGCTGCCGGTCACGGTCCGCCTGCTCGACCCGCCGCTCCACGAGTTCCTGCCCGACATCACCGAGCTGTCGGTGCGCGTCGCCCTCGCCGAGTCCCGCAAGGAGCCGCACGAGAACGACCTGCGGCTGCTCCAGGCCGTGCACCGGCTGCACGAGCAGAACCCGATGCTGGGTCTGCGCGGTGTCCGTCTCGGTCTGGTCATCCCCGGTCTGTTCACCATGCAGGTCCGGGCGATCGCCGAGGCCGCGGCCCAGCGGATCGACGCCAAGGGCGACCCGCGCGTCGAGATCATGATCCCGCTCGTCGGCACCGTCCAGGAGCTGGAGATCGTCCGCGAGGACGCCGAGAAGGTCATCGCCGAGGTCCGGGCGGAGACCGGCGTGGAGCTGAAGCTCGCGCTCGGCACCATGATCGAGCTGCCCCGCGCGGCCGTCACCGCCGGCCAGATCGCCGAGGCCGCCGAGTTCTTCTCCTTCGGCACCAACGACCTCACCCAGACGGTCTGGGGCTTCTCCCGCGACGACGTGGAGGCCAGCTTCTTCACCGCGTACCTGGAGAAGGGCATCTTCGGCGTCAGCCCCTTCGAGACCATCGACAAGGACGGCGTCGGCGCGCTGGTCCGCTCCGCGGTCCAGGCCGGCCGGGCCACCCGCCCGGACATCAAGCTCGGCGTCTGCGGCGAGCACGGCGGCGACCCGGAGTCGGTGCACTTCTTCCACGAGGTCGGCCTCGACTACGTCTCCTGCTCGCCCTTCCGGATCCCGGTGGCGCGTCTGGAGGCGGGCCGCGCGGCCGCCGAGTCGAAGGGCAGCGACAGCCGCTGACCCGAGGGGCCCCGGCCCCGCGAAGCCCCCGGGACCGCCGTCGGTCATCCCTTCCGAACCCTCACCGACGGGCGGCGGTCCCGGATCCGAAAGAGACGGGACGGACACCTTGTGCGGAGGTGTCCGTCCCGTCGTTTTCACGTCAGATTCATGCGCAATTACGTCCGCATTGAATTATTGGAAATTGAACGTCTGTGTTTGCGGGTGTTTCGGCTGCGGCCCCCGGATCCCCACCCGGGGGCCGCACCCTTTTTCATGGTGTCGGGCAGGTGAGCCGCAACCCTCGCCGACCGCCGCCGGACGGGCAAAGCCCCCCACGGTCTTCACCACGTCACCTCGGTCCTGAAGGTTTCCTGCCCGACCCGCACAGCATTTCCGTTGGGCCGTGTTCGCCGCGATGCTTTTCAACTGTGGCTGAAACACCCTGGTAACGTGCAGTGATGGTGTGCATACTCGACCGCGGGGTGGTTGCGAGTGCACAGGTGGGGACTTCATGCTTCGTATTCATTTCACCGCGGGCGATCTGGCGGGGGTGCGGATCGCCGCCCGTCCTGACGTCCTGTGGGAAACGATTCTCAGCTTTCACCGTTTAAGGGACCGGCGCGGCCCGGTGGTGTTCGGCGGATGGCGCGCGGATACGCGGGCGCGGCTCGGCGGGGAGACCCGGCTCCTCGCCGCCCTCGTCCCGAGCCGCGGCTATTTCCCCGATTTCCTCACCCCGGCGGAGGGCCTGCACGGCCTCGACGACGGCCTCCAGGCGGTCCGTGCGACCGCTCCCGGCCGGCTGCGCTCGGAGCTCTCCCTGCTGGCCGCGGACCGGACGGGCGGCCGCACGGTGCCGCACTCGCTGCGGGCCCTCGCCGACGGCGGCCCGGAGCCCTTCGACCGGCTCCTCGGGGCGCTGCGCAGCTACCACCGGGCGGCGGTGGAGCCGTACTGGCCGCACATCCAGGCCCGGGTGGAGGCGGACCGGGCGTGCCGGGGCCGGGCCGTCCTGGACGGCGGCGCGGAGGAGCTGCTCGACTCGCTGCCGCCGATGCTGACCTGGCGGGCGCCGGTCCTGGAGGCGGCCTATCCGGTCGACCGGGACGTGCACCTGGACGGGCGGGGGCTGCTGCTCCAGCCCTCGTACTTCTGCCGGGGGACGCCGGTGATGCTGCGGGACCCGGCGCTGCCGCCGGTGCTCGTCTACCCGGTGACGCACGGGGAGTCGCCGACGGTCCGCCCGCCCGGCGCCTCCTCGCTGGCGAAGCTGGTCGGCCAGACCCGCGCGGAGGTCCTCCAGGCCATCGGGGACGGCGGGACGACGAGCGAGCTGGCCCGGCGGGCCGGGGTGTCGCTCGCCTCGGCCAGCCAGCACGCGGGCGTGCTGCGGGAGGCCGGTCTGATCGCCACGCTGCGGCACGGGAACGCGGTGCTGCACACGCTGACGCCGCTGGGCGCCGCGCTCCTCGGCGGAGGCGGGGCCCAGCGGCGCGGTGAGGTGCGCTGTTACGCCCGGAACGGGCCGGTCACCTCGTAGGTGATGCCGCCCGAGGAGCTGCCGGTGGTGCCGCGCTGGCTGGAGAAGTACAGCCGGGTGCCGTCGGGGGAGAAGGCCGGTCCGCAGATCTCGGAACCGGACTGGCCGGTGATCCGCAGGAACGGCGACACGACGTCGTCCGGCGTGATCAGGCAGATCTCCATGTTGCCGCCGTCCTCGGCGATGTACAGGTCGCCTGAGGAGCTTCCGGTGACGTTGTCCACGCCGGTGAGCGGGGCGGCGCCGCCGGGCACCAGCGAGTCGTCGTAGGCGAGCTCGTAGGTGTTGTTGGTGAGGTTCAGCTGCCAGAGGCGGTTGTCGCCCTTGGTGGTGAACCAGACCTTGTCGTCGGCGTAGTGGCAGCCCTCGCCGCCGTTGAACTTCTTCGCGCCGGAGACCTGGGTGCGGGTGGTGGTCGGCGAGCCGTCCGGGTCCGGCACGTTCTGCCAGGTGAAGGAGCCGGAGGTGGCGCTGCCCGCGACGAGGACCTGGAGGGTGCCGGAGGCGAGGTTGCCCCAGGTGGTGGGGACGAAGCGGTAGAAGCAGCCGCTGGACTCGTCCTCGGTCAGGTAGATCACCCTGCGGACCGGGTCGGCGGCGGCGGCCTCGTGCTTGAAGCGGCCCATGGCGTCCCGGCGGACCGCCGCGTTCACGCCGTACGGGTCGGTCTCGTAGACGTACCCGAGGCTGACCTCCTCGCAGGACAGCCAGGTGTTCCACGGGGTCTTGCCGCCGGCGCAGTTCTGCCGGGTGTTGGACAGGATGCGGTAGGCGCCGGTGACGGTGCCGGACGAGTTGAACCGCAGCGCGCTCGCGCCACCGCTCGGGTTGATCTCCGAGTTCGAGACATATATCCAGCCGCTGCCGTCCGTGTAGCAGGCACCCCCGTCAGGGGCGTTGTGCCAGGTGTACGAGGTGCCGGGGACGGTCTGTCCCGAGCGGGCCACGATCCGGCTGGTGAACCCGGCCGGCAGCATGATGCCGTTCGCGTTCGCCGCGCCGAGGGCCCCGTAGGGGCCGGTGCCGGGCTGGGCGGGCGCCGCGTAGGCGGCCCCCGCCATCAGGGTGCCGCCGAAGGCGGCCGCCGACGTGCCGATGACCGCTCCACGCAGGAAACTGCGTCGCTCCACGTGTTCTCTCCAGGGGTGTGGTGACCGCCCGCCGCACGGTCAGCGGCGGGGCCGCGCGGAGAGTGAACCTAGGAGCCCGGAGTTGACTGAGCATCAACAACCGATGACGGGGAAGGGGCGACTGCGGGGCGGGCCGGGACCTTCGGCACTGGGGGCGCCGTGCCCCGCCCGGCAGACTGGGGGCATGCGCGAAACCCGGGAGCCCACCGACATCGCCGGCCGCGACGACCTCGACGTGCTGCTGCGCCGCTTCTACACGGCCGCCTTCGCCGACCCCCTCATCGGGCCCTTCTTCACCGAGGTCGCCGGGACCGATCTGGAGGTCCATCTGCCGCGCATCACCGACTTCTGGGAGCGGGCCCTCTTCCGTACCGCCGCGTACGGCCGGGACGCCTTCGGGCCGCACGCGGCCCTGCACTCCGCCCGCCCGCTCACCCCCGCCCACTTCGGGCGCTGGGTGCAGCTCTGGCACGCCACCGTCGACGGGCTCCACCGGGGGCCGCTCGCGGACCGGGCCAAGGCGATGGGGGAGCGGATCGCCGTCTCGATGATGAAGCGGCTGGGCGGCCCCGGCGCGGAGGCCGAGGCGGCCACCGGCGGGACCGGCGGTTTCGTCCCGCTGGCGGCGCTCACGCTGCGCGCGGCGGCCTGAGCGAAAAAACTTCTCCGGGAGCGATGAGTTCGGGCTGGCCGGTCCGTCTTACCTCTCGACAGCACCGCACGGCGGACCCGTACGACGGAGAAGAGAGAGCACACCATGGCACAGCAGATGATCTTCGTGAACCTGCCCGTGAAGGACCTCGCCACCAGCCGCGCCTTCTACGAGAAGCTCGGGTACGCGATCAACCCGCAGTTCAGCGACGACAGCACCGCCTGTGTGGTGATCAGCGACACGATCTTCGTCATGCTGCTCACCGAGGAGAAGTTCGGCACCTTCACCGCCCCCGGCAAGGCGACCGCCGACGCCTCCGCCACCACCCAGGTGCTGCTCACGCTCAACGCCGAGAGCCGCGAGAAGGCCGACGAGCTGGCCGACCGGGCCCTGGAGGTGGGCGGCAGCCCGGCGAAGGAGCCGATGGACATGGGCTTCATGTACGGGCGCTCCTTCGCCGACCCGGACGGCCACCACTGGGAGGTCTTCTGGATGGACCCCACCGGGATGGAGGGCTGACCGTCCTCGCGGGCGGGCTCAGGCGGAGACGCCGCCGTCGACCACCAGGTCCGTGCCGACGGCCGAGCCCGCCGCGTCCGACGCGAGGTAGAGGACGGCCGCCGCGATCTCGGCGGCCGAGGAGATCCGGCCGAGCGGCGACTGCTCCTTCATCCGGACCTCCCGCCCGGCCTCCGTCTCGCCGGGCAGCAGCGACATCGAGGACTCCGAGGCGCCGGGGCTGACCGCGTTGATGCGGACCCCGTCGGCGATGTGGTCGCGGGCCGCGGCCCGGGTGAGCGCCGAGACGGCCGCCTTGGAGACCTGGTAGCCGAAGACGCCGGGGATCCGGACGTGCGGGCCCAGGTTGGACGAGATGTTGACGATCGCGCCGCCGCCGTGCGCCCGCATGTGCGCCACCTCGGCCTGGAGGGCGTTGAGGACACCGGTGACGTTGGTGTCGAGCAGCGCCTGCCAGTCGTCGAGGGGGAAGTCGGCGGCGCTGTGGCCGCCCCGGAAGATCCCCGCGTTGTTCACGGCGACGTCGAGCCCGCCGTACGTCTCCACGGTGCGGCGGACCAGCTCGCGGGTGGAGTCGGGGTTCGTGATGTCGGCGGTGACGGCGGTCGCGGTACCGCCTTCGGCCTCGATCAGGGCCACGGTGGCGTCGAGGGCCGCGGCGGTGCGCCCGGCGGCCACCACCCTTCCGCCCTCGGCGGCGAAGGCGCGGGCGATCTCACGGCCGAGGCCGGAGCCGGCGCCGGTGACGAGGACGACGCGGCCGGTGAAACGTGCGGACATGGGAACTCCCCTGGATGCTGTGGTCACTTGGCGAGACGGAAGGTGAGGAAGGCCAGGGCGGCGAAGAGCCCGGCCGCCGCGGCGAGCGGCGCGGCGGAGCCGCCGAGGGTGAGCAGGGCGGCGAAGAGCACGGTCGGTCCGAGCTCCATCGCCGTGTTGAGGACGCCGCCGGCGAGTCCGGCCCGGTCGGCCGGTACGTGTTCGGTGGCGAGGACGGCGGCGCCCGCGAAGGAGAGCGCCCCGCCGGCGGGCAGCAGCAGAAGGCCGGGCAGCAGCCCGTAGGCGTACGGGACGGCGGGGTCGCCCGCGCCCGCGGCGAGCAGCGCGAGACCGGCGCCGGCGGTGCCGAGTCCGGCGGCGGTGACCCTGCCGGGTCCGTACCGTCCGAGCAGCGGTCCCGCGAGCCGGCCCGCGCCGAGCAGCGCGGCGGCGAAGGGCACGAAGGCGGCCGAGGTGAGCAGCGCCGACCAGCCGCGCTCCCGCTGGAGGCCGAGCGACAGCAGGACGAAGACGGTGGCCGTGCCGGCGGCGGTGAGCGCGATGGCGGTGAGCCCGAGGAGCCGCCGCCGGTCGCGCAGGAAGTCCGGCGGGAGCAGCGGGTCGGCGGCCCGGCGCTCGGCGCGGGCGAAGCCGGCGAGCAGGGCGAGGCCGGTGAGCAGCGGTACGAGGACGGGCGCGGAGCCCCACGGGTGCGCGTCGGTCAGCACGAGCCCGGTGCTGGCCAGGACGATCCCGGCGGTGGCCAGCAGGGCGCCCGGCAGGTCGAGGGCGCGGCGGGCGCCGGGCGGGGTGGCGGGCAGCAGCCGGGGCGCGAGGAGCAGGGCGGCGAGCGCGACGGCGACCGGCACGGCGAAGGAGGCGCGCCAGGAGGCGGCGGCGGTGAGGACGCCGGAGAGCAGGTTCCCGGCGGTGGCGCCGAGCACGGACAGGCCGCCCCAGGTGCCCATCGCCCGTCCGTACGCGGCGGGTTCGGGGTACAGGGCGCGCAGCGCGCCCATCGCGGCCGGGGCGACGAGCGCGGCGCCGGCGCCCTGGGCGAAGCGGGCGCCGAGCAGCGGGCCGTACCCGGTGGCGAGCGGGGCGAGGGCGGAGGCGGCGGCGAAGAGCAGCAGTCCGGCGGTGAGCGTCGACCGCGCGCCGTACCGGTCGGTGAGCCGTCCGCCGAGCAGCAGGAGCCCGGCGAAGGTCAGTCCATAGGCGGCGCTGAGCAGGATCAGCTCGCCCTGGTCGAGGCCGAACTCGGCGCCGATCAGGGGGAGCGGCACGGCGAGCGAGGCGAGCGTGAAGATGAGCGTCGCCTGCACGGTCCCGAGCAGCGCGAAGCCCCGGCGGGCACCCCCGTGGTCCACCGGCGCTCCGGGCGCCGCGGTCCCCTCGTACGTCGTCATGCCGTCCCCCTTGATCTGTACTTGACCGTACATTCCGGAATCGAGCCCGGGAAAAGGCGCCCCCGTGAGGGCGCCCGTTTCTCGCGGCCCGCTCAGTCGAGCAGGCGCAGTGCCTGCTCCGCCGCGTCCCGGACCCTGGCCGGGTCCGTCGACGCCTTGCCGACCACCCGGATCCCCTGGAGCAGGACCAGCAGCATCCGGGCGAGGGCGCGCGGGTCGCGGTCCTCCGGCAGCTCGCCCTGGGCGCGGGCCCGGGTGAGCGCCGAGTGCAGCAGGGTCTCGATCTGCTCCCAGCTCAGCTCGACCCGGCGGGCCACCACCGGATCGCGCGGGGCCAGTTCCGTCGCCGAGTTGGTGACGAAACAGCCGGTCAGGCGCAGGCCCTCCGTCGTCGCCTCGGCGGCGAAGCGGCGGACCAGCGTCCGCACGGCCGGCAGGGCCGGGCCCGGCGCGGACAGCTCCTCGACGAGCCCCGGGTCCCGGGACTCCAGGTAGCGGTCCAGCGCCTTCAGGTACAGCTCGTGCTTGTTGCCGAAGGTCGCGTAGATGCTGGCCCGGCCGATCCCGAGGTGCTCCACGAGGTCCGCCATCGACGTCGCCTCGTAGCCGCGCGCCCAGAACAGGTCGAGTGCCGCCTGGAGCGCGGCCTCGGGATCGAATTCCTTGGTCCTGGCCACGTCGTGGACAGTACGCCTTTCTGGAACGATCGGTCAAGCTAGACCGTGCGGACCGGATAGACCGCCACCGTCACCTCGTCGTCGTCCAGGCACCGGCCCGTCTCCAGGTCGAAGCGCTGCTTGAGGAGCGGCGAGGCCACGAACGGGCGGCCGTCCGCCGTACCGATCAGCCCCCGGGAGAGCACCTGCGCCCCGGTGAAAGGGTCGCGGTTGTCGATCGCGTACGCCCGCCCCGCGCGGTCCCGGAAGACCGCCGCCTGCCGGCCGTCCGGCAGCAGCGCCGCCAGGCCGCGGCCCGGGGTCAGCCGGGCCTCCTCGCAGACCGCCATCCAGGCGTCGGGGGAGTGGCTGAGTTCCACGCTTGTCATCGGGAGGCTCCTTCCAGGGTGCCGATCGTCAGGATCGTGAGGTCCGGCTTGATCTGGTCCCGCTCCGGCACGAACCGCACCGTCGGGTCCGGGGTCTCCGGCGCGTTGACGAAGGAGACGAACCGGCGCAGCCGCTCCGGGTCGTCCAGGGTCTGCGCCCACTCGTCCTGGTAGTCGGAGACGTGCGCCGCCATCAGTGCCTCCAGCTCGTCGCAGAGGCCCAGCGAGTCCTTCACGATCACGTCCCGGAGGTGGTCGAGGCCGCCCTCCAGGCGCTCCAGCCACACCGACGTCCGCTCCAGGCGGTCCGCCGTCCGGATGTAGAACATCAGGAACCGGTCGATGAGCCGGATCAGTTCGGCGTCCGACAGGTCCTGGGCGAGCAGGTCCGCGTGGCGCGGGGTCGCGCCGCCGTTGCCGCCGACGTACAGGTTCCAGCCGTTCGCCGTCGCGATCACGCCGAAGTCCTTCGACTGGGCCTCGGCGCACTCGCGGGCGCAGCCGGAGACCGCCGACTTCAGCTTGTGCGGGGCGCGCAGGCCCCGGTAGCGCAGCTCCAGCTGGATCGCCATCTTCACCGAGTCCTGCACGCCGTAGCGGCACCAGGTCTGCCCCACACAGGACTTCACCGTGCGCAGCGCCTTGCCGTACGCGTGCCCGGACTCGAAGCCGGCGTCCACGAGCCGGGTCCAGATCGCCGGGAGCTGGTCGACGCGGGCGCCGAAGAGGTCGATCCGCTGGCCGCCGGTGATCTTCGTGTAGAGGCCGTAGTCGCGGGCCACCTCGCCGATCACGATCAGCTTCTCCGGGGTGATCTCGCCGCCGGGGATGCGCGGCACCACCGAATAGGAGCCGTTGCGCTGGAGGTTGGCCAGGTGGTGGTCGTTGGTGTCCTGGAGCGCGGCCTGCTCGCCGTCGAGGATGTAGCCGTTGTTGAGCGAGGCGAGGATCGAGCCGACGGTGGGCTTGCACACCTCGCAGCCCTCGCCGCCCTTCGCGCCGTCCCGCCCGTGCGAGTCGAGCAGCGCGGCGAAGGAGGTCACCCGCAGCGTGCGGGCGATCTCGTAGAGCTCGCTGCGGGTGTAGGAGAAGCAGCCGCAGAGCCCTTTGTCGGCCGCCTTCGGCAGCAGCTTCTCGATCACCTTCACGCAACTGCCGCAGCCCGTACCGGCCTTGGTGCACTTCTTCACCTCGGGCAGCGAGGTGCACTGGGTGATCGCGTGCTTGGTCACGTTGTGGCAGGAGCAGATGACGGCGTCGTCCGGCAGCGCCGAGGGGCCCAGCGCCACCGGCGCCCCGGCCCCCGCCGGGAGGACCAGCTGCTCGGGGGAGACCGGCGGCTTCGTCCCGGTCAGCGGGCGCAGCAGCCCGTACGACTCGGCGTCGCCGACCAGCACGCCGCCGAGCAGCCGGCCCTCGGCGTCCACCACCAGCTTCTTGTAGACGCCCGACCGGGAGTCCGAGTAGACGACGTCCAGGCAGCCCTCGGCGGTGCCGTGCGCGTCGCCGAAGGAGGCCACGTCCACACCGAGCAGCTTCAGCTTGGTCGACAGGTCGGCGCCGGTGAACCCGGTGTCCTCGCCCGCCTCCTCGGCGAGGACCGAGGCCACCGTCAGGGCCATCTCGTAGCCGGGCGCCACCAGGCCGTAGACCCGCCCGTCGGAGGCGAGCGCGCACTCGCCGATCGCGAACACCGCCGGGTCGGAGGTGCGGCACAGCTCGTCCACGGCGATGCCGCCGCGCTCGCCCACGTCGAGTCCGCACTCCCGCGCCAGCTGGTCCCGGGGCCGTACGCCCGCCGAGAAGACCACCAGGTCGGTGGCGAGTTCGGTGCCGTCCGACAGCTTCATGCCGGTCACGGACCCGTCGGCCGTCACGACCTCCTGGGTGCCCGTGCCGGTGTGCACGGTCAGCCCCATCTGCTCGATCGTCCGCAGCAGCGCGGCGCCGCCGCCCTCGTCGACCTGGACCGGCATCAGCCGGGGCGCGAACTCCACGATGTGCGTGTCGAGTCCGAGGCCCTTCAGCGCGCCGGCCGCCTCCAGACCGAGCAGACCGCCGCCGACCACGGCACCGGTCGTCGCCGTCTTCGCGTACTCCTCGATGGCGAGGAGGTCCTCGATCGTCCGGTACACGAAGCAGCCGGTGGCGTCCTTGCCGGGCACCGGCGGCACGAAGGGGTACGAGCCGGTGGCGAGCACCAGGTGGTCGTAGGCGACGACCCGGCCCGACCGGGCGGTCACCGTCCGCGCCGCCCGGTCGATGCCCACGACGGGCTCGTCCGTGTACAGCTCGATGCCGTGCTTCTCCATGAAGCCGTCCTCGACCATCGACAGGTCGTCGGGCGTCTTCCCGGAGAAGTACGAGGTCAGCTGGACCCGGTCGTACGCCGGGCGCGGCTCCTCGCAGAGGACCACGATCCGGGCCCGCTCGGTGACGCCCCGGTCGGCGAGCGCCTCCAGGAACCGCTGGCCGACCATTCCGTGGCCGACCAGGACGATGGTGGGAGTGGTCATGAGGAGCCTCCGTCGTGGGTGAGCAGGTGCAGCAGGGGGGCCTCGGGGAGGGCTTCGTCGCCCTCCCAGGCCCGGGCGAGCGCGCCGACCGCGGCCAGATCGCCGAGGAGGACGCCCCCGACGAGCCGGTTGTCGCGGACGACGACCTTGCGGTAGGCGCCCTTGGTCGCGTCGGCCAGCTGGACGACGTCGTCCCCCGGCCGCGCGGTGGCCTCGCCGAAGGCGGCGAGGTCCAGCGGCCGCGCCCCGCCGAGGGTGAGCCGGGTGAGCGCCCGGGTGCCGGTGTAGCGGGCCCCGGGGGCGCCGGACAGCACGTCCGCGAGGACGTCCGCCTGTTCGAGCGCCGGGCCCGCCAGGCCGTAGACCCGCCCGTCGTGCTCGGCGCAGTCGCCGATCGCGTGGATGTACGGGTCCGAGGTCCGCAGCTCGTCGTCGACGACGACGCCGCCCCGCACGTCGAGACCGGCCTCGCGGGCCAGCGCGACCCGGGGGCGCACCCCGCAGGCCAGGACCACGACCTGGGCGTCCAGGACGAAGCCGTCGGCCAGCTCGACCGCCGTCACCGCCCCGTCCCGCTGCCGCAGTCCGCTGACCCGGCACTCGGTGTGCGTCTCGACGCCGAGCCCGTCCAGGTGCTCCCGCAGCAGCGCGGAAGCCTGCGGGTCCAGATGGCGCTCCATGAGCCCCTCGCCCTGCTGGGTGAGGACCACCTCCGCGCCCAGCGCGGCGAGCGCCCGCGCCGCCGACACCCCGAGGAGCCCGCCGCCGATGACGACCGCCCGCATCCCCGGCCGGACCGCGGCCCGCAGCGCGAGGCAGTCGTCGAGGGTGCGGAAGGAGTGCACGCCCTCCGGGAGCTCCGCCCCGCGCAGACCGCGCAGCGGAGGCAGCACCGGGTTGGAGCCGGTGGCCAGGACCAGCCGGTCGTAGGGGACGAGCTCGCCGTCGGAGCACTCGACCGTCCGGGCCGCCCGGTCGATCCCCACCACCCGCACGCCGCGGCGCGCCGGCTCGCGGGGCTCGGGCAGGGCGACGACCTCGGGGGCGTACCGTCCGGCGAGGACGTCGGCGAGCAGCACCCGGTTGTACGGGGCGTGCGCCTCCTCGCCGAGGAGGGTGACCGGCAGGCGCTGGGCGAGGCGGAGGCCCGCCGTTCCGCCTCCGACCACCACGATCCGTGTACTCATACCCGGAAGGGTGCGCGGCCGGTGTTTCCCGGCGGCATCCCGACTGTTTCCCGTACGGAACGCTGATCTCCGCGACCGGGCCGGCGCGCTGTGAGGGCGGAGGGGCCGCCGGGATTAAGCGGTGATCAGCCTCGCCTCAAGGGCGGCTTAAGGACCCCGCTTCCCGTATACGGGCCGCCCTAGGGTGCCGAAGGTGACCACCGAGGCTCGCCAGCACCCCCTGTACGCCCGCGTCCCCGTCCCGTACGCCACCGCGGACCCGACGCCGCCGATCCCGCCGACCCCGCCGACCCCGCCGGCGGGTCGCGGTGAGGCGTCGGCCCCGCCCGCGGGTCGCGGTGAGGCGGCCGCCCCGCGGCTCGCGCCCGATCGGCTGCGGGACGGGATCGTCGGCGGTGCCGGGGCGGTCGCCCTGCTGTGGGGGGTGCAGGCCCGGCCCTCCGCCCGCCTCGACGCCTTCTTCGCCACCGGCGCCCACCTCACCGGCCTCCTCGCCGGGTACGGCGTCCTCGTGCTGCTCCTCCTCATGGCCCGCGTCCCGGCGGTCGAGCATGGCGTCGGCGCCGACCGGCTGGCCCGCTGGCACGCGCGCGGCGGCCGGTACGTCCTCGGCCTGATCGCCGCCCACACGGTCCTCGCCCTCGTCGGCTACGCCGTCCACACCCGTACCGACCTGGTCACCGCCACCGGCGGCCTCCTCTCCTACGGGGCGATCGCCGCCGCCGGCGCCGGCACCCTCCTCTTCACGGCGGTCGGCGTCACCTCCGCCCGCGCCGTCCGCCGCCGCCTCCGCCACGAGACCTGGCACGCCGTCCACCTCGGCGCCCTGCTGGCCGCCGCCCTCGGCTTCGTCCACCAGCTCGCCGGGCCCGACCTCGGCGGGCCGCTCACCCGCTGGCTCTGGTCGATGGCGCACGCCACCGTCGCCGTCCTGCTCCTCTGGTACCGCTTCGTCGTCCCGGTACGTGCCGCGCTCCGCCACGACCTGCGGGTCGCCGAGGTCCGCGACGAGACGCCCGGCGTGGTCTCCGTGCTGGTCCGGGGCAGGGGAGTGGCCCGGCTCCGCGCCGAACCCGGCCAGTTCTTCCGCTGGCGCTTCCTCAGCCGGGGCCTGTGGGCCACCGCCCTGCCCTTCTCGCTCTCCGCGCCCGTCCGCGACGACACCCTCCGCGTCACCGTGAAGGTCCGCGGCGACCACACCCGACGGGTCCGCAGGCTCCGCCCCGGCACCCGCGTCCTCGCCTCCGGCCCCTACGGAGCCCTCACCGCCCACCGCCGTACCCGCCGCAAGGTCCTGCTGCTCGCCGGCGGGGTCGGCATCACCCCGCTGCGGGCCCTCTTCGAGTCCCTGCCCGGCGGCCCCGGCGACCTCACCCTCCTCTACCGCGCCTCCGACGAGGGCGGGCTCGTGCTCCGCGAGGAGCTGGAGGCCATCGCCCGCGAGCGGCGCGCCGCCCTCCACTACCTGCTCGGCCCCTCGGACTCCTCCTACGACCCCCTCGCCCCGCGCGCCCTGCGCGCGCTCGTCCCCGACCTCGCCGCCCACGACGTCTACCTCTGCGGGCCGCCCGCCATGGCCCGCGCGGCGACCGCCTCCCTGGTCAGGGCAGGCGTCCCGGCCGCCCGCGTCCACACAGAGAACTTCGAGGAGCCGACCCCGTGACCACCGGAACCCAGCCGACGGCCCGCCACCGGGCCCGCCGCCGGCCGCCCTCGGAGGAGCGGCTGCGCCGCCGGCTCGCCGCCGCGCTCCTCGGCGCCGGGGCGCTCGCGGCGACCCTTCTCACGGCCGTGGAACCGGCGGCTCCGCCCGCCCCCGACCGGGAGCCGGGGCACACAAGCTCAGACCTTGCTCAATGATCACGCGATCGATGGACGGGGCAACGATCCCGTCCCTAGGCTCCCTGCCATGCCTGAGATCACCCTGACCACCCTCGTCCTGCTGTGTCTGGCCGCGCTCGCCGCCGGCTGGATCGACGCGGTGGTCGGAGGCGGGGGACTGCTGCTCCTGCCGGCGCTGCTGATCGGGGTGCCGGGCGCCCCGAACGGCTATGTCCTCGGCACCAACAAGGCGGTCGCGATCGTCGGCACGACGGGCGCGGCCGTCACGTACGCCCGCAGGACGAAGGTGCCCGTGCGGACGGCGGTACGGGTCGGTCTCGCGGCCCTCGCGGGCTCGTCGGTCGGCGCGCTCTTCGCGACGATGATCGACCAGGAGGTCCTGCGCCCGCTCATCATGGTGGTGCTCGTCGCCGTGGCGGCCTTCGTCATCCTCCGGCCGACCTTCGGGACGCGGCCCGAAGGCGTGGACCCGGCCCGGATCACCCGGGCCCGGATCGTCACGGCGATCGTGGTGGTCGGCGGCGGCATCGGCTTCTACGACGGGCTGTTCGGGCCCGGCACCGGCACCTTCCTGGTGCTCGCCCTGACCGCCGTCCTCCACCTCGACCTGGTGACGGCCTCCGCCACCGCCAAGATCGTCAACGTCTGCACCAACGCGGGCGCCCTCGCCATGTTCGCCTACCAGGGCACCGTCTACTGGCAGCTGGCCGCCCTGATGGCCGCCTTCAACCTGACCGGCGGGATGGTCGGCGCCCGGATGGCCCTGAGCAAGGGCTCGGGGTTCGTCCGGGGGGTGCTGCTCGTCGTGGTCCTCGGCATGGTCGCGAAGCTCGGCTGGGACCAGTGGGCGTGAGCGGGCTCAGCGCACCCCGATGAGGTGCCCGAAGGCGACCACGTTGCCCTGGTAGCCGCCGCTCTTCTCGGAGAAGCCGCCGCCGCAGGTGATCACCCGCAGCTCGGCCCGGTCGGTGGCGCCGTACACCTTCTCGTCGGGGAAGGCGTCGTTGTCGTAGACCTCGACGGCGTCGACGGTGAAGACGGCGGTCCTGCCGTCCTCGCGGTCGATCTCGATCCGGTGGCCCTTCTTTAGGGCGCCCAGCGTGTAGAAGACGGCCGGGCCGCCGGCGTTGTCGACGTGGCCGGCGACGATCGAGGTGCCCTTGGCGCCGGGCGTGACGCCGTCCGCGTACCAGCCGGCGAGGTTGCGGTCCTCGGCCGGCGGCACCTCCAGGGAGCCGTTCGGGGCGAGGCCGAGCCGGGTCATCGGGGCGTCCACGTCCGTCTCCGGGATGCGCAGCCGCACCGGCGGGGACGACGGCAGCGGGTCGGCGGCGGCGTCGGTGTGCACGCTGGGCCCGGCGGCGAACGCCTGGGCGGCGGACGGGACGGGCGGGGTGACGTCCTGCGCGCCGTTCTGGACGAGCCAGATGCCGACGCAGGCGGCCACCGCTATGCCCCAGCCCTTGCTCCTGTTGCTCACGTCGGTTCCTCGGGATCGGGGGGAAGGCCCCGCCCCCGGCCGGCCGTGTGCGGGAGCCGGGCGGGGGCGGGGCGGGGCGGTGTGTTCAGTGGCCCTGGGCGCCGCTCGCCCGGCGCCGCATGAGCCACACACCGCCGACGGCAGCCGCGGCCAGCACCGCCGCGCCCGCCGTGATCTGGGCGGTGTCGGGGCCGACGCTGCCGCCGACACCGGTCTTGACGTGACCGCTGGGCTCGCGGTGCTTCACGGTCAGCTCGCCCCGGGCGGTCCGGCCGTTGTCGCAGGCGACCGAGATCCAGTGGGTGCCGGCCTCGGCGTGCTGGGGCAGGGTGAACTGCCCGACCACGACCTCCTTGTGCGTGCTGGGGCTGAGCCGGAACTCGCCGGCGCCGACCGAGTTCGCGTCGCCGACGCCGTGGCCGTTCTTGCCGCAGGCGAGGGTGTTCACGGTGACGGTGGTGCCGGGAGAGGCGGAGGACGGGTAGATCTCCAGGGTGTGGGGCCGGTTGCTGTTGCCCTCGTAGGAGTTGTCCTCGTTGTTCGCGTACGCCGACGGCGCGGCGAACGCGCCGAGCGCGACGACCGTCAGCGCGGTTCCGGTGAGCAGGCGGGCAGTGGGGCGCATGGTGGGGTCCTCCGGGGCGCGCGGTCGTTCGGTCTTCCGTACGACCGAGGTAACGGCCCCGGCGCGCCCCCCGCCTGCTGATGGGGCATCAGGATTGCGCCGTCCGATACGGCGCGTCGACTGGAATCCGGACGTTTCCGCAGCTCACAGCGGGTGTGGGCCCGTTCCCTCACGCACCGTGCCGAACGGGTGAGCGGGCCCGCGGGGACCCCCGTGGCGGCGGGCCGCCCCGCGAGGCGCGGCTCAGTCCTCGTCGTCCCGCTCGCCCGTGCCGCGCTCCACCGCGGCGAGGTCCGCCAGCCACTGCCGGGCGTCGGCGCCGAAGTCGCGGCTCCCGACCTCGTGGTGCGCGGCCACGAACCGCAGCGTCTTCGGCGTGTCGTTCCAGTAGCCGCCGGAGCCCTGCCGGAACCGGCGCAGGAAGATCTCGCAGCCGACCGCGTTGGTGTGGAAGGTCAGCTCCACCCGCGGCGGCCGACCTTCGCCGCCCCGCTCGTCGACGAGCCGGAAGCCCTGCCACAGGTAGAGGTGGTACTCGGCGGGGGTGATCGCGTTCTCGTGCACCCGGGAGCTCTCGAAGGCGTACCCCTCGGCCGCGAAGGCGTCGAGCACCGCCTCGTGCAGCGGCAGCGTCTCCACCCGGACCGGGTCCAGGTCGGTGGCCGCCTTGACGCCGACCGCCTCGACCTCGGTCCGCACGCCGATGGAGACGCCGAGCCGCTCGCCCCGCGTCTCGTTCGGCGGGGTCTCCCACTTCAGGCGCTCGGAGAAGGGGATGCGCTTCTCCTCGCCCTTCTTCAGCTCGAACCAGCCGCTCGCGCTCGGGTAGCCGATGGTCTTGCCGTCGTCCTCGCCGTCGCCGTCGCCCTTGTGCGTGAGGGAGGCGTTGACGACCAGCCGCATGCCTATCGACTCGATCTTCAGGTCGCGCTCGGGCGCGCGGACCACGACCTCGCCGTACAGCTGCCCGCCCGGCCGGACCGGCTCGTCGCGGACGATCGTGTCGATCTCCAGCGGGATCCCGCCGTTGCCGAAAAGTCTCTTGAACACCATGATCGCAGGCTAGCCGCCGGATCCGGCCTAGTCTCCGGCTCCGGGGGCGATCTCCTCGGCCGGGGCGTCCGCGTACGCGCCGAGGACCCGTTCCATCAGGTCCTCGTCCACCGCGTACGTGACCCCGTCGACGCCCGTCACCGGTGCGATCGTGCGCGAGTTGGCGGTGAACGCGGCCCGGAAGTCCGGAAGTTCGGACAGCGTGACCGCGCGGTGGACCGACGGCAGCCGGGGCGCGAGCAGGGCCATGGTGATCCCGGTGAGGTGCGGGGCGGTCGGCCACACCAGCGACGTCCCGTCCCAGAAGGCGATGTTGGAGACCGCGCCCTCGGCGACCTCGCCGGCCGGGGAGGTCAGCAGGGCCCCGTCGAAGCCGGCCCGGCGCGCCGCGTCGCCGTGGTAGCCCTGCGCGAAACCGCCCAGGTGCTTGAGGTGCGCCGCCGGGCGCAGGTAGTCGACGGACCGCAGCCGCTCGGGCGCGCCGAGGCCGTCGGGCGCGGCCTCCCGGACGGTGACGACCACCAGGAACCCGGGCCCGTCCTCGTACACGTACACCCGCGCCGAGGAGTCCCGCCGCCCCGACGCCCGGACGGCCCGCCCGAGCAGCTCCCGGACCCGCCCGCCGGGCAGCGGCTCGCCGAACAGCTCGCGGGTGGCCCGGTCGAGGCGGTCGAGGTGCAGCCCGAGGCCCTTCACCCGCCCGTCCCGCACCTGCATCGCGGTGAAGTGCCCGTACCCGCCGAGCACGGCGGCGAGGACCCCGGGATCGGCGGCCGGAACCCCGTCGATCTCGATGTGCGCGGGGGCGGGGGAGGGGGAGGTCGTCATGGCCTCACGGTAGCCGCGCGCCGCTCCGGGGCCGTTCCGGGCCGTTCCGGGGCCGCTCGGGGGCCTTCGAGGGGCGTCCCGGGGCCGCTCCAGGGCCGCTCCGGGCGCGCTCCCGGAACGCCCGCGAAAATCCCCGCTTGACCTCAACCAAACTTCAGGTACCACGATCCTCGACATGGACATCACGAACTCCTCCGCCCAGGCCGACGCCGCCACCGCCACCGCCGCCGCCACCGCCCCCCTCACCCTCGCGCTCGTCATCGCCAGCGACCGCGAAGGCCGCTTCGCCCCCGTCATCGCCGACTGGTTCCGCACCCGCGTCGCCGAGCGCGCCGACTTCACCCTCACCGTCGTCGACCTCGCCGAGACGAAGCTCCCCACCTCCCTCTCCTACGACCCCGACCCCGCCGTCCGCGCCGAACTCGCCCGCGTCACCCCCGTCCTGGAGACCGCCGACGCCTACGTCGTCCTCACCCCCGAGTACAACCACTCCTTCCCCGCCGCCCTGAAGAACCTCATCGACCGCCACTACACCGAGTGGCGCGCCAAGCCCGTCGGCTTCGTCTCCTACGGCGGCATCTCCGGCGGCATCCGCGCCGTCGAGCAACTCCGCCAGATCTACGCCGAGATGCACGCCGTCACCGTCCGCGACGGCGTCGTCCTGCCCAACGCGCACGGCCAGTTCGACGAGGACGGGAACTTCAAGGACCCGACCGGACCGGAGAGCGGCGCCAAGCTCATGCTCGACCAGCTCGCCTGGTGGGGACGCGCCCTGAAGGAAGCCAAGTCCGTCCGCCCGTACGCCGCCTGAGAGGCCGTCATGATCCTGCTCAGACTCCTCGCCGGGCGGCTGCGCCCGCACCGCGCCCGCCTCACGTTACTCGTCCTCCTCCAGCTCCTCCAGAGCCTCGCCTCCCTCACCCTGCCCGCCCTCAACGCCGGCGTCATCGACGAGGGCGTCCTGCGCGGCGACACCGGCCGCGTCCTGTCCGGCGGCGCCGTCATGGCGGGTGTCACCCTCCTCCAGGCCGCCGCGGCCGCCGCCGTCACCTTCACCGCCGCCCGGATCGCCCTGGCCGTCGCCCGGGACCTGCGCTCCGAGGTCTTCCGCCGGATCCAGGAGTTCTCCGCCCTGGAACGCGGCCGCTTCGGCACCGCCTCCCTCATCACCCGCGCCACCAACGACGTCCAGCAGGTGCAGACCTTCGCCGTCCTCGTCCTCACCATGCTGGTCGCCGCCCCGCTGCTGTGCGTCGGCGGACTCGCGATGGCCCTGCGCCAGGACGTGCCGCTCGCCCTCGTCCTGCTGCTCTTCATTCCCGTGATGACCCTCGCCGTCGGCGCCGTCGTGCTCCGCATGCGGCCCCTCTTCCAGGGCATGCAGACCCACCTCGACCGCGTCACCCGCGTCCTGCGCGAGCAGATCACCGGCGTCCGGGTCGTCCGCGCCTTCGTCCGCGACGGCCACGAGCGCACCCGCTTCGCCGCCGCCAACGGGGCCCTCCTCGACACCGGCCTGCGGGCCGGCCGGCTCCAGGCCGTCATGTTCCCGGTCGTCCTGCTGGTCTGGGAGGCCACCACCATCGTCCTCATCTGGGCCGGCGCCCACCGGATCGACTCCGGCGCCGTCCAGGCCGGCACCCTCGTCGCCTTCCTCGGCTACCTCCTCCAGACCGCCATGTCCGTGATGATGGCGCTGTTCCTCCTCATGCACCTGCCCCGGGCCGAGGCCGGCGCCGTCCGCGTCCGCGAACTCCTCGACACCGCCCCCTCCCTCACCCCGCCCGCCGAGCCCGTCCGCGCCCTCCCCGGCGGCGGCTCCGGCCGGCTCGCCCTGGAGGACGTCACCTTCCGCTACCCCGGCGCCGAGGAACCCGTCCTCAGCGGCGTCTCCCTGCACGCCGCCCCCGGCGAGACCACCGCGATCATCGGCTCCACCGGCAGCGGCAAGTCCACCCTCCTCGGCCTGGTGCCCAGGCTCCTCGACCCCACCGCCGGACGGGTCCTCCTCGACGGCACCGACGTCCGCGCCCTCGACCCCGGACTCACCGCCGCCACCGTCGGACTCGTCCCCCAGAAGCCGTACCTCTTCGCCGGCACCGTCGCCTCCAACCTGCGGTACGGGAAGCCCGACGCCACCGACGAGGAGCTGTGGCACGCCCTGGAGACCGCGCAGGCCGCCGACTTCGTCCGGGAGCTCGGCGAAGGACTCGACGCGCCCGTCACCCAGGGCGGCGCCAACCTCTCCGGCGGCCAGCGGCAGCGCCTCGCCATCGCCCGCGTCCTCGTCGCCCGCCCCCGCCTCTACCTCTTCGACGACTCCTTCTCCGCCCTCGACAACGCCACCGACGCCCGGCTGCGCGCCGCCCTGCGCCGCGAGACCGCCGACGCCGCCGTCCTCCTCGTCGCCCAGCGGGTCTCCACCATCCGCCACGCCGACCGGATCGTCGTCCTCGACCGGGGCCGCGCCGTCGCCACCGGCACCCACGAGGAACTCCTGGCGACCGACCCCACCTACCGGGAGATCGTCCGCTCCCAGCCCACCGAGGAGGCCGCCGCGTGAGCACCGCGACCCCACCCCGCCCCACCACGAGCACCGCCCCCACCCAGCCCACCGCGCCCACCAAGCCCGCCGCCCCCACCGCGCCCGCCCGCCGCGGCCCCGCCCCCCAGCCGGGCGGCGGCCCCGGCGCCCCCGGCACCCCCTCCCTGGAACGCTCCCTCCACTTCCGCGCCTCCACCGCCCGCCTGCTGCGCACCCTCGCCCCCGACCGGGCCCGGCTCGCCGCCGCCCTCGCCACCGGCGCCGCCGCCGTCGGCCTCACCGTCCTCGTACCGCTCCTCCTCGGCCGCGCCACCGACCTCGTCCTCACCGGCGCCGCCGGACCGCACGGCGTCGACTTCACCGCCGTCGCCCGGCAGCTCGCCCTCGCCGGCACCGCCGTCGCCGGCGCGTCCCTGCTCACCTGGGTCCAGCAGCGGCTCGTCACCGACGTCGTCCAGCGGGCCGGCCACCGGCTGCGCGAGAGCGCCCAGCACAAGCTGGCCCGGCTGCCCCTCGGCTACCTCGACGGACAACCGCGCGGCGAGGTCCTCTCCCGCGCCACCAACGACGTCGACAACGTCACCCAGACCCTCCAGCAGGCGCTCAGCCAGATGATGCGGGCCGTGCTCACCCTCCTCGGGGTGCTCGCGATGATGCTCTGGATCTCCCCGGTGCTCGCCCTCGTCGCCCTCGGCACCGTCCCCGTCTCGCTCGGCCTCGCCGCCCTCGTCGCCCGCCGCGCCCAGCCCCAGTTCGTCAAGCAGTGGGCGGTCACCGGCAAGCTCGGCGGCCACACCGAGGAGACCATCACCGGCCACACCGAGGTCGTCGCCTTCGGCCGCCGCGAGGAGGCCGTCCGCCGCTTCGACGAGCTCGGCGAGGAGCTGTACCGGGCGGGGCTGCGCGCCCAGGTCGTCTCCGGCCTCGTCCAGCCCGCCGTCACCCTCGTCGGCAACCTCACCTACGTCCTCATCGCCGTCCTCGGCGGCCTGAAGGTGGCGAGCGGCACCCTCACCGTCGGTGACGTGCAGGCGTTCGTCCAGTACTCCTACGAGTTCAACGGCCCGGTCAACCAGGTCGCCGCCATGGCCGGCCTCCTCCAGTCCGGGATCGCCTCCGCCGAGCGGGTCTTCGACCTCCTCGACGCCGAGGAGGAGCGCCCCGACCCGGCCACCCCCGAGAAGCCCGCCGAGCGGCGCGGCCGGGTCGTCTTCGACCGCGTCTCCTTCCGCTACGAGCCCGGCCGGCCGCTCGTCGAGGACCTCTCCCTCACCGTGGAACCCGGCCGCACGGTCGCCCTCGTCGGCTCCACGGGCGCCGGCAAGACCACCCTGGTCAACCTGCTGCTCCGGTTCCACGAGCCCACCGGCGGCCGGATCCTCCTCGACGGCGTCGACACCGCCCGGATGGACCGGGAGGAGCTGCGCTCCGGCATCGGCATGGTCCTCCAGGACACCTGGCTCTTCGGCGGCACCATCGCCGACAACATCGCCTACGGGGTCCCCGGGGAGGTCTCCCGCGAGCGGATCACCGCCGCCGCCGAGGCCGTCCACGCCGACCGGTTCATCCGCACCCTGCCCGACGGCTACGACACCGTCCTCGACGAGGACGGCGGCGGCCTCAGCGCCGGCGAGCGGCAGCTCGTCACCCTGGCCCGCGCCTTCCTCTCCGAGCCGGTCGTCCTCGTCCTCGACGAGGCCACCAGCTCCGTCGACACCCGCACCGAACTCCACGTCCAGCGGGCCATGTCCGCCCTGCGGGCCGGCCGCACCAGCTTCGTCGTCGCCCACCGGCTCTCCACGATCCGGGACGCCGACACCATCGTCGTCATGGACGGCGGCTCCATCGCCGAGCAGGGCACCCACGAGGAACTCCTCGCCGCCGGAGGGGCGTACGCCCGGCTGCACGCGGCCCAGTTCGCCCGTACGGTGGAGGAGTGATCGTCACCGTCCGCACCACCACCGACGCCCGCGCCAAGGCCGACGCCCTGGCGCGCGGCGCCGTCGAGGCCCGGCTCGCCGCGTGCGCCCAGATCTCGGGGCCCGTCACCTCCGTCTACCACTGGCGGGGCGCGATCGAGACGACCGAGGAGTGGGAGGTGGTCCTCAAGACCACCGAGGCCCGCTACCCGGCCCTGGAGGCGCACCTCACCGCCGCCCACGACTACGAGACGCCGGAGATCCTCGCCACCCGGGTGACCCGGGTGTCCGAGCGGTACGCCCGCTGGGTCGAGGAGGAGACGGCGGGCGGCCCGGAGGCGGAGGACCTGGCCAGGGACGAGCTGCCGTTCTTCGTGTACGGGACGCTCCGCCCGGGCGGCTACAACCACGACCGCTTCCTGGCCGGCCGGATCGGCACGGAGGCGGCCGCCGTGCTGCCCGGCGCGGTCCTGCACGACGGGCCCGGCTACCCGTACGTCGTCCCGCAGGCCGGCGGCCGGGTGATCGGCTCGCTCCTCATGCCCTCGCCCGGCGACTACGGCGCCCTGTTCGGCCTGCTCGACCGGCTCGAACTGCCCGTCGGGTACGAGCGGACCGCCATGGACGTCGTCCGGACGGAGGACGGGGCGCAGGTGTCCGCCTGGGTGTTCGTGGCGGCTCCGGACGCGCCCCTCGGCCCGGTCATCGAGAGCGGCGACTGGTTCGACCGGCCGTAGCCGGTCAGCCGGCGGCCCGCTCCAGACGGACCGCGCACACCTTGAACTCGGGCATCCGGGAGACCGGGTCGAGCGCCGGGTTCACCAGGGCGTTCGCCCTGCCCTCCCCGTACCAGTGGAAGGGCATGAAGACGGTGTCCGGGCGGATCGCGCCGGTGATCCGGGCCGGCGCCACCGCCCGCCCGCGCCGCGACACCACCGTCACCGGCTCGCCCTCCGCGACCCCGAGCCGCTCCGCGAGCCGCGGGTGCAGCTCCACGAAGGGGCCGGGCGCGGCGGCGTTCAGCTCGGGCACCCGCCGGGTCTGCGCCCCGGACTGGTACTGGGAGACCACCCGGCCGGTGGTGAGCACCACCGGGTACTCGGCGTCGGTCTCCTCCGCGGCCGGCCGGTGCGTCACCGGCACGAAGCGGGCCCGCCCGTCGGGGGTCGCGAACCGGTCGAGGAAGAGCCGGGGGGTGCCCGTGTGGTCGTCCTCGCCGGGCGCGGTCTCGGGGCAGGGCCAGAAGACGCCCCGCTCCTCCTCGATCCGCCGGTAGCTGATGCCGGAGTAGTCGGCGGGGCCGCCCGCGGAGGCGCGGCGCAGCTCGTCGAAGACCTCCTCGGGGTCGGTGGGGAAGCCCTTCTCCCAGCCGAGGAGCGCGGCGAGCGCGTGCATCACCTCCAGGTCGGTGCGGACCCCGGGCGGCGGGGTGAGGGCGCGCCGGCGCAGCAGCACCCGCCCCTCCAGGTTGGTCATGGTGCCGGTCTCCTCGGCCCACTGGGTCACCGGCAGGACGACGTCGGCGAGGGCGGCGGTCTCGGAGAGGACGACGTCGGCGACGGCGAGGAAGTCGAGCGAGCGGAGCCGGTCCTCGACGTGGGCGGCGTGCGGCGCGGAGACGACCGGGTTGGAGCCCATGAGGAGCAGCGCCTTCACGTCGCCGCCGAGCGCGTCGAGGAGCTCGTACGCGCTCCGCCCGGGTCCGGGCAGGGTCTCGGGGGCGACGCCCCACACGCCGGCGACGTGGGCGCGGGCCGCGGGGTCGTCCAGTTTGCGGTAGCCGGGCAGCTGGTCGGCCTTCTGGCCGTGCTCGCGGCCGCCCTGGCCGTTGCCCTGGCCGGTGAGGCAGCCGTAGCCGGAGAGCGGCCGGCCGGCCCGTCCGGTGGCGAGGCAGAGGTTGATCCAGGCGCCGACGGTGTCGGTGCCCTTGGACTGCTGCTCGGGGCCGCGGGCGGTGAGCACCATGGCGTTCTCGGCGTCGCAGAACAGCGCGACGGCCTCGCGGAGGGCGGGCACGGGGACGCCGGTGATCCGCTCGACGTGCTCGGGCCAGTGGGCCATGGCGCCGGCCCGGGCGCCCTCCCAGCCGGAGGTGCGCTCCGCGACGAACTCCTCGTCGACGCGGCCCTCGGCGACGACGAGGTGGAGCAGGCCGAGGGCGAGCGCCAGGTCGGTGCCGGGGCGGGGGGCGAGGTGGAGGTCGGCGTGCTCGGCGGTGCGGGTGCGCCGGGGGTCGACGACGATCAGCTTGCCGCCGTTCTCCCTCAGCTCGGTGAGGTAGCGCAGGGCGGGGGGCATGGTCTCGGCCAGGTTGGAGCCGACGAGGACCACGCAGCCGGTCCTCGGGATGTCCTCCAGCGGGAAGGGCAGGCCCCGGTCGAGGCCGAAGGCCCGCTGGTGGGCGGCGGCGGCCGAGGACATGCAGAAGCGCCCGTTGTAGTCGATCTGGGAGGTGGCGAGGACGAGCCGGGCGAACTTGCCGAGCGTGTACGCCTTCTCGTTGGTGAGCCCGCCGCCGCCGAAGACCCCCACGGCGTCGGGGCCGTGGCCGGCGCGGGTCCGGCGCAGGCCCTCGGCGACGGCGGAGAGGGCCTCCTCCCAGGAGGCGGGTTCGAGCGCCCCGGTGTCAGGGCTGCGGACCAGGGGCTCGGTGAGCCTGACCCGGGAGGAGAGTACGGAGGGGGCGGTGCGGCCCTTGCCGCACAGGGCGCCCCGGTTGACGGGGAAGTCGGTCCGCTCGACCACCTCGGCGGGCAGCTCCGCCGTACCGGTCGGGCGGAGCCTCATGCCGCACTGCAGGGCGCAGTAGGGGCAGTGGGTGGGGACCGCGGTGGCGTCGGACATGCCGTCAAGGGTGCGTCGGGCGTGTTACGGGCGGCGGCGTTCCGTATTACGGGCGCGGTGCTCTCCGCTCAGGTCACGGCGTGATGCGGGGTGAGGCGAGCGCCTCGGTGACGCCGGGCTCGCGCGGGCCGAGGAAGCGCGGGTCGGGGCGGACGGCCGCGTCGAGGGCGGCCTTCCCGGCGGCGAAGAGCTCCCGGGTCGTGCCGTAGTACCAGGTGGCGTCGTGCGGTTCGGCGACCCCGACGCCGTACGAGGCCACCCCGGCCCGCTCGCAGAGGGCGACGGCCCGCTTGATGTGGAAGTCCTGGGTGACGAGGACGGCCCGCTCGACGCCGAAGACCTTCCGGGCGCGGACGCAGCTGTCCCAGGTGTCGAAGCCGGCGTGGTCGCTGACGACCTTCTCGTCCGGGACGCCCCGGGCCGCCAGGTAGGCGCGCATGGCGCCGGGCTCGTCGTACTCGGTCCTGCTGTTGTCGCCGGTGACGAGGAGGACCTTCACCTTGCCGGTGCGGTACAGCTCGGCGGCGGTGTCGAGCCGGTGGGCGAGGTACGGCGTCGGGCGCCCCTTCCACAGGCCGGCGCCGAAGACGACGGCGACGTCCCGGGCCGGTACGTCCGCGGTCGTCCGCAGCCTGCCCGCGGCGGCGGTGTGCATCCAGGTCGCGGGGAGGAGGGCGAGGACCGCCGCCGCCATCACGGCCTGGACGGCCCGGCGGCGGGCCCGGACGGTGCGGGGGAACCGGACCTGCATCTGCTGTGCCTCCAGGGGGCGGGGACGGGGACGGTCTGTCACCCCGTCCGACGCGCTGTCGCCCCCTTCGGTTCGGCCGCCGCCCGATCCGTGCCGTACAGCACACTCGCCAGGCCCATGCCGAGCAGCATCCCGAGGAGCTGGGCGGCGGCGTAGGCGGGCACGGAGGCGGGGGCGATGCCGGTGAACGAGTCGGTGAGGGAGCGGCCGACGGTGGCCGCCGGGTTGGCGAAGGAGCCGGAGGAGGTGAACCAGATCGCCGCGCCGATGTAGCCGGCGACGGCGACCGGGGCGAGCTGGGGGCGGCCGATGTGGCGCAGGCCCTGGACGACGAGGACGAGCCCGGCGGTGGCGACCGCCTCGCCGAGCAGCAGGTGGAGCGCGGCGCGCGGTTCGGTGGACCAGGAGCCGGGCGCGCGGCCGAACATCGCCTCGGCGAGCAGCGCGCCGGTGACGGCGCCGGCGACCTGGGCGGCGACATAGGCCAGGACCTCGCGGCCGCCGTGCGGTTCGCGGCGGCGCGACCACCACTCGGAGAGGGTGACGACGGGGTTGAAGTGGGCGCCGGAGAGCGGTCCGAGGAGCGCGATCAGCAGCCCGAGGCCGAGGGCGGAGGCGGTGGCGTTGGCGAGCAGCCGGACCCCGATGTCCTGGCTGAGGGAGTCGGCGCGGATGCCGGAGCCGACGATCACGGCGACGAGGGCGGCGGTGCCGGTGAACTCGGCGGCGACGCGCCGGGGGAGCGACGCGGGGGACATTCTCATAGTGGAAAAGATATTCCGTGATTCGGAATGAAAAAAGGGGGGAGGAGAGGGGTGCGCCTTCCGTACGATCCGGCGGTGATCAACGACGAGCTGCTGACCGCCGCGGTGCGGAACAACGCCGCCTGGTGCGCGGGCATGTGCCGCGCCCACGGCCTCACCACGGCCACCGGACCCCGCGCCTGGTCCAGTCCCCGCCGCACCCCGCTCTACTACCCCGACGCCGTCTCCCTCACGGCGGACGCGACCGCCGCCGACGTCGTCACGGTCATCGACCTGACCGCGCCCGGCGCCTCCGTCAAGGACTCGTACGCCCGCCTCGACCTCGCCCCCGAGGGCTTCCGGAAGCTCTTCGACGCCACCTGGATCGGCCGCCCGGCCGGACCCGCGGCCGACCCCGGCCCCGCCTGGACCCGCGCCGACACCCCCGAGGCCCTCGCCGCCTGGGCGCACGCCTGGAGCGGCGGCGACGCCGACGAGGCGGCGCTCTTCCGCCCGGCCCTCCTGGACGACCCGGCCGTCACCCTCCTCACCGTCCCCGGCCCCGGCGGGCGGATCCTCGGCGGAGCCGTCCTCTCCACCGGTGCCGGGGCCACCGGCGTCTCCAACCTCTTCGCCGCCGACGGCACCGACCCGGCCGCCGTCTGGGCCGCCGCCCTCGCCGCGGCCGACCCCGCCCTCCCCGTCGTCGGCTACGAGTCCGGCGACGACCTGACCGCCGCTCTCGCCGCCGGTCTCACGGAGCTCGGCCCCCTCCGCGTCTGGCTCGCCCCCTGACACCCCCCGCCACGCGCGCGTGAGGCCCGGGAAACAACCGGGGGCCGTCATGGACGTCAGCCGTGACCGGCACGCAACGGGCAGGCAACGTGCCGGGGTCAGGATCGGTCCATGACGGAGCCGGACAGCATGTTCGCGGACGCCGGCGCCCTGCTGGGGCGGATCGCGCGGCAGCTCGGACTCCAGCTCCGCCAGGTGCGTCCGTTCGACGCCCCGGCGGGGAAGCCCGAGCAGGAGGTACGCCGCCCATGCAGTCGTTCACGCAGCTCCCCGGTCACCGCCCCGCCCCCGCCCTCGTGGCCGTCGGGCACGGCAGCCGCGACCCCCGCGCGCGTGCCACCCTCGCCCGGCTCCTCGACCGCGTCCGCGAGCTCCGCCCCCGCCTCGACGTCCGCCTCGCCCACATCGAGCTGAACGCGCCGCTCCTCGACGACACCCTCACGGCGCTCGCCGCCGAGGGCCGCGAGGCCGTCCTCGTACCGCTCCTCCTGGCCCCCGGGTACCACGTCACCCACGACCTGCCTGCCGCCCTCGCCGCCGTCCCCGGCCTGCGCGCCCGCGCCGCCGCGCCGCTCGGCCCGCACCCCCTCCTCGTCGAGGCCCTCGCCGACCGGCTCGCCGAGGCCGGCTGGACCCCCGGCGACTCCGCCTCCGCCGCCACCGGAGTCGTCCTCGCCTCCGCCGGCTCCCGCGACCCCCGCTCCGCCGCCACCCTCCGCCGGATCGGCGCCGCCCTCGGCGACCGCCTTGGCGGGGTGCCCGTCGTCGCCGCCTACGCCTCCGCCGCCGCCCCCACCGTCCCCGAGGCCGTCGCCGCCCTCACCGCCCGCGGCCGCCACCGGGTCGCCGTCGCCTCCTGCTTCACCGCCCCCGGCCTCTTCGCCGCCCGCGCCGCCGCCCACGCCCCCTGGATCGCCGCCGACCCGCTCGGCGCCCACCCGGCCCTCGCCCGCCTCGTCCTGCATCGCTACGACGGTGCCGCCCGGGCCCGCACCGGCAGCCCCGCCACCCCCGCGCGGGAACTCGCGGCCATCTGAACCCTTTTGTCGGTCCCTCCGGTTACCGTCGAGGCATGGCAGGCTACGACGGAACCAGCGAGACCCCCGGGTACGACCCGACCGCCACCGAGCGCTGGGCGGCCGAGCCCGACAAGCGCCCCGGCCGGACGGCCTTCCAGCGCGACCGCGCCCGCGTGCTGCACTCCGCCGCCCTGCGCCGGCTCGCCGGGAAGACCCAGGTCGTCACCCCGGGCACCCGGGGGCACGCCTGGGACGCCAGCCCCCGCACCCGGCTCACCCACTCCCTGGAATGCGCCCAGGTCGGCCGCGAGCTCGGCGCCGCCCTCGGCTGCGACCCCGACCTGGTCGAAGCCGCCTGCCTCTCCCACGACATGGGCCACCCGCCCTTCGGGCACAACGGCGAGCAGGCGCTCAACGACGTCGCCAAGGACTGCGGCGGCTTCGAGGGGAACGCCCAGTCGCTCCGCCTCCTCACCCGCATCGAGCCCAAGCGCTTCGTCACCGGCCCCGACGGAGAACCGGTCAGCGTCGGCCTCAACCTCACCCGCGCCGCCCTCGACGCCGCCACCAAGTACCCCTGGCCGCGCGGCGGCCACCCCAGCGACCCCGGCTCGCCCAAGTTCGGCGTGTACGAGGACGACCTGCCCGTCTTCGCGTGGATCCGGCGCGGCGCCCCCGAGCAGCGCAAGTGCTTCGAGGCCAAGGTCATGGACTGGTCCGACGACGTCGCCTACTCCGTCCACGACTTCGAGGACGGCCTGCACGCCGGCCACATCGACCCCAACCTCCTCTACGCCGAGCCCGAGCGCGCCGACGTCTTCGCCGTCGCCATCGGCCGCTACGTCCCCGAGGACACCGACCCCGCCGAACTCGCCGAAGCCCTCGACCGGCTCGTCGACCAGGAGTGGTGGCCGCACGGCTACGACGGCTCCGCCACCGCCCAGGCCCGCCTCAAGGACGCCACCAGCCAGCTCATCGGCCGCTTCTGCCTCGCCGCCGAGGGCGCCACCCGCCAGGCGTACGGCACCGGCCGCCTCACCCGCTACGGCGCCGAACTCGTCGTCCCCCGCGCCACCCGCAACGAGTGCGCCGTCCTCAAGGCCGTCGCCGACCGGTACGTCATGCAGCGCGCCGAACAGGAGGCGCTCCGCGCCGACCAGCGGATCGTCGTCGCCGAACTCGCCGAGGCGCTCGTCGCCCGCGCCCCCGACGGACTCGAACCGCAGTTCCGCGCCCTCTTCGCCGCCGCGCCCGACGACCGTTCCCGCAAGCGGGTGATCGTCGACCAGATCGCCTCTCTCACCGACGCCTCCGCCCGCGCCCTCCACAGCGACCTCCGCACCCCGCGAACGTAGGGATCGCGGGCCCTCTTTCGCCTTCCGGCGCCGTGCGGGACCCTCGCATGCACGTCCAGGGGCGGTGCCGCCCGGGCCCGGCCCGGAGGCGTAGCGTAGAGAACCGGTCGCAACGAGGAGGAATCAACGTGGTCGACGCAGATCAGACCTTTGTCATCGTCGGCGGGGGCCTGGCCGGCGCCAAGGCGGCGGAGACGCTCCGCGCGGAGGGCTTCAACGGCCGGGTGATCCTCATCGGCGACGAGCGCGACCACCCCTACGAACGCCCCCCGCTCTCCAAGGGCTACCTCCTCGGCAAGAAGGACCGGGACTCCACCCTCGTCCACGAACCCGCCTGGTACGCCGCCCACGACGTGGAGCTCCACCTCGGCCAGACCGTCACCGCCGTCGACCGGGACGCCCGCACCGTCCGCCTCGGCGACGGCACCGTCATCCGCTACGACAAGCTGCTCCTGGCCACCGGCTCCGAGCCCCGCCGCCTCGACATCCCCGGCACCGGCCTCGCCGGCGTCCACCACCTGCGCCGGCTCTCCCACTCCGAGCGGCTCCGCGACGAGCTCAAGGCCCTCGGCCGGGACAACGGCCACCTGGTGATCGCCGGCGCCGGCTGGATCGGCCTGGAGGTCGCCGCCGCCGCCCGCACCTACGGCGCCGAGGTCACCGTCGTCGAGGCCGACCCCACCCCGCTCCACCGCGTCCTCGGCCCCGAGCTCGGCCAGCTCTTCGCCGACCTCCACACCGGGCACGGCGTCCGCTTCCACTTCGGCGCCCGCATCACCGAGATCACCGGCCAGGACGGCATGGTCCTCGCCGTCCGCACCGACGACGGCGAGGAGCACCCCGCCCACGCCGTCCTCGTCGCCATCGGCGCCGCCCCCCGCGCCGTCCTCGCCGAGAACGCCGGCCTCGCCCTCGTCGACCGCGCCGACGGCGGCGGCATCGCCGTCGACGCCTCGCTGCGCACCTCCGACCCCGACATCTACGCCGCCGGCGACGTCGCCGCCTTCGAGCACCCCGCCCTCCACCACCGCATCCGCGTCGAGCACTGGGCCAACGCCCTCAACGGCGGCCCCGCCGCCGCCCGCGCCATGCTCGGCCAGGACGTCTCCTACGACCGGGTCCCGTACTTCTTCACCGACCAGTACGACCTCGGCATGGAGTACTCCGGCTGGGCCCCGCCCGGCTCGTACGACCAGGTCGTGGTCCGCGGCGACACCGGCAAGCGCGAGTTCATCGCCTTCTGGCTGCACGAGGGCCGGGTGATCGCCGGCATGAACGTGAACGTGTGGGACGTCACAGACCCGATCCAGAAGCTCATCCGCTCCCGCGCCACCGTGGACCCGGACGCCCTCGGCGACCCGGCCGTGGCCCTGGAGAGCCTGCTCTGAACCGTTCGAACGAGCCGTAGACTCTACGCGTGGCAGGCAGGATCAACGATGACGACGTGAAGGCGGTCCGGGACGCGGTCCCGATCGACTCCGTGGTGTCCGAGTACCTCCAGCTCCGCAACGCCGGCGGCGGGAACCTCAAGGGTCTCTGCCCCTTCCACGACGAGAAGTCGCCCTCCTTCCAGGTCAGCCCCAGCAAGGGACTCTTCCACTGCTTCGGCTGCCAGGAGGGCGGCGACACCATCGCCTTCGTGATGAAGATCGACCACCTCTCCTTCTCGGAGACGGTCGAGCGCCTCGCCGCCAAGGCGGGCATCACCCTCCGCTACGAGGAGGGCGGCTACAACCCCGGCCACCAGCGCGGCGAGCGCATCCGCCTGATCGAGGCCCACAAGATCGCCGCCGAGTACTACGCCGGCCAACTCGCCTCCCCCGAGGCCGAGATCGGCCGCGCGTTCCTCGCCGAGCGCGGCTTCGACCAGGCCGCCGCCGAGCACTTCGGCGTCGGCTACTCCCCGGCCGGCTGGGACCACCTCACCCGCTTCCTCCGCGGCAAGGGCTTCTCCGACAGGGAACTGATCGTCTCCGGCCTCTCCCAGGAAGGCCGCCGCGGCCCCATCGACCGCTTCCGCGGCCGCCTCATGTGGCCCATCAGGGACGTCGGCGGCGAGATCGTCGGCTTCGGCGCCCGCCGCCTGCGCGAGGACGACAACGGCCCCAAGTACCTCAACACCCCCGAGACCCCGGTCTACAAGAAGTCCCAGGTCCTCTACGGCATCGACCTCGCCAAGAAGGAGATCGCCAAGACCAGCCGGGCCGTCGTCGTCGAGGGCTACACCGACGTCATGGCCTGCCACCTGGCCGGCGTCACCACCGCCATCGCCACCTGCGGCACCGCCTTCGGCGGCGAGCACATCAAGATCCTCCGCCGGCTCCTCATGGACAACGGCTCCGCCCGCGTGATCTTCACCTTCGACGGCGACGCGGCCGGCCAGAAGGCCGCCCTGCGCGCCTTCGAGGACGACCAGAAGTTCGCCGCCGAGACGTACATCGCCATCGCCCCCGACGGCATGGACCCCTGCGAACTGCGCCTCGCCAAGGGCGACGACGCCGTCGCCGACCTCGTCGAGCCCCGCACCCCCCTCTTCGAGTTCGCCCTCCGCCAGATCGTCAACCGGTACGACCTCGACACCCCGGCGGGCCGGGCCGCCGCCCTCGACGAGGCCGCCCCCGTCGTCGCCAAGATCAAGAACGTGGCCTCGCAGCACGAGGTCGCCGTCCAGCTCGCCGGCCTCGTCGGCATCCTCGACACCCAGTTCGTCGTCCGCCGGGTCGCCCAGATCGCCCGCTGGCAGCGCGGCGGCGGCAAGGAGCAGGGCGGCGGCCCGCAGCGCGGCGGGCGCGGCGACGGCCGGCAGCAGCGCTCGTACGACGACGTCCAGGCGCCCAGCGGCCCCGCCGGACCCGCGCTCAACCTGCGCAGCCCCGCCCACCGCACCGAGCGCGAACTCCTCAAGCTCGCCCTCCAGTACCCGGCCCTCGTCTCCCCGGCCTTCGACGCCTACGGCATCGACGAGTTCACCGCCCCGCCCTACGCCGCCGTCCGCCAGTGCGTCCAGGACGCCGGCGGCGCCGACGGGGCCCCCGCCGACTACCTCGACGCCGTTCGCGAGGCCGCGCCGAACGACACGGTCCGCGCCCTCGTCACCGAACTCGCCGTCGAGACGATCTTCGCCAAGACCATCGACGAGGTGTACGCGGGCGCCCAGCTCGTCCAGGTCCGCCTCCGCGCCGTCGACCGGCGCATCCGCGACGTCCAGGGCAGCCTCGCCCGCCTCGGCGCCCACGGCGACGCCGAGCGGCTCGCCGCCGTCCAGAACGAGCTCTGGGTCCTCACCCAGTACGGGCAGTCCCTCCGCAACCACGGCGCGGCCGCCCTGTAACAGCACGGTCGGTCACCGCGCGGAACCAAAAAGTCACCGCACGCCCCTCGTGGCGGCGATGTGTCGTACCCCACACTGGGCGGGGTGACGGTGCCGTTCCGCCCCCTCCTGGAGGTCGCCCGCCGTGCAGACCGAGATCCAGACCACCGAACCGGACGAACTGCCCCCGCTCCACGAGGTCCCCGCCCAGCGGCGCCGCACCGGTGATCCGGGAGGCAACGGCCCCTCCGCCGACCTCTTCCGCCAGTACCTCCGCGAGATCGGCCGCATCCCCCTCCTCAGCGCGGCGGAGGAGGTCGAACTGGCCCGCCGCGTCGAGGCCGGCCTCTTCGCCGAGGAGAAACTGGCCCTCACCCCCGACCTCGACTCGCAGCTCGCGTACGACCTCGACCGGCTCGTCGTCCTCGGCCGGATCGCCAAGCGCAGGCTCATCGAGGCCAACCTCCGCCTCGTCGTCTCCGTCGCCAAGCGGTACGTCGGCCGCGGCCTGACCATGCTCGACCTCGTCCAGGAGGGCAACCTCGGCCTCATCAGGGCCGTCGAGAAGTTCGACTATGCCCGCGGCTACAAGTTCTCCACCTACGCCACCTGGTGGATCCGCCAGGCGATGTCCCGGGCCCTCGCCGACCAGGCCCGGACCATCCGCGTCCCCGTCCACGTCGTCGAACTGATCAACCGGGTCATCCGGGTCCAGCGCCACATGCTCCAGGAACGCGGCTACGAGCCCACCCCCGAGGAGGTCGCCGCCCACCTCGACCTCACCCCCGAACGGGTCGTCGAGGTCCTGCGGCTCGCCCAGGAGCCCGTCTCGCTGCACACCCCCGTCGGCGAGGAGGAGGACGTCGACCTCGGCGACCTCATCGAGGACGGCGACGCCGCCTCGCCCGTCGAGTCCGCCGCCTTCCTCCTGCTCCGCCGCCACCTGGAGGACGTCCTCTCCACCCTCGGCGAGCGCGAGCGCAAGGTCGTCCAGCTCCGCTACGGCCTCGACGACGGCCGCCCCCGCACCCTGGAGGAGATAGGGCAGCTCTTCGGCGTCACCCGCGAACGCATCCGCCAGATCGAGTCCAAGACCCTCGGCAAACTTCGCGACCACACCTACGCCGACCAGCTGCGCGGCTACCTGGACTAGGGCCTGTCCGGCGGATCATGGCCGCCGGACAGGCCCTAGTCCACCTCCCTGACGGTCAGGGTCCACCGGCCGTCCGCGCTGAACAGCAGCACCTGCGGCCCCTGCGGGACCGGCACCGTACGCACCCAGGAACTGTTGGTTACGTGACCCATGCCGCACATGATGCGGCACGGGCCACCACCGGGTCGATCGCCGGCCCGGTCATCCCGCTCAGTCCACCTCGGCGACCGCCGCCGCGAACTGCGCCGCGTACAGGCGGGCGTAGGCGCCGCCCGAGACCAGCAGCTCCTCGTGGGTGCCCTGCTCCACGATCGAGCCGTTCTCCATCACCAGGATCACGTCCGCGTCCCGGATGGTGGAGAGCCGGTGCGCGATCACGAAGGACGTACGGCCCTCGGCCAGCCGGGCCATCGCCTTCTGGATCAGCACCTCGGTCCGGGTGTCGACCGAGCTGGTCGCCTCGTCGAGGACCAGGATCACCGGATCCGACAGGAACGCCCGCGCGATGGTGATCAGCTGCTTCTCGCCCGCGCTGACGCCCGCGCCGTCGTCGTCCACCACCGTGTCGTACCCCTCCGGCAGCGTGCGGACGAAACGGTCGGCGTGGGCCGCCCGCGCGGCCCGCTCGACCTCCGCCCGGGTCACCTCGCGGGTGGCGCCGTACGCGATGTTCTCCGCGATCGTCCCGCCGAAGAGCCAGGTGTCCTGGAGGACCATCCCGATCCCGGCGCGCAGCTCCGCCCGGGACATCGACGCGATGTCCGTGCCGTCCAGCGTGATCCGGCCGCCGGTCACCTCGTAGAACCGCATGAGCAGGTTGACCAGCGTCGTCTTGCCCGCGCCGGTCGGGCCGACGATCGCGACCGTCTGCCCCGGCTCCACGGTGAGCGACAGGTCCTCGATGAGCGGCTTGTCGGCCTCGTAGCGGAAGGACACGTGCTCCAGGGCGACCTTGCCCTTGACGTCGCGCGGCTTCTCCGACACCGGCGCGTCCGGCTCCTGCTCCTCGGCGTCCAGCAGCTCGAAGATCCGCTCCGCCGAGGCGACGCCCGACTGCACCAGGTTCGCCATCGACGCCACCTGCGTCAGCGGCATCGAGAACTGGCGCGAGTACTGGATGAACGCCTGCACGTCACCGATCGACAGCGTGCCGCTCGCCACCCGCAGACCGCCGACCACCGCCACCAGCACGTAGTTGATGTTCGAGACGAAGAACATCACCGGCTGCATCAGGCCGCTGGTGAACTGCGCCCTGAACCCGGCCTCGTACAGCGCCTCGTTCTGCTCCCGGAAGTCCTTCCCGGCCTCCTCCTGCCGCCCGAAGACCTTCACCAGGGTGTGCCCGGTGTACATCTCCTCCACGTGCGCGTTCAGCGCGCCCGTCGACTTCCACTGCTGCACGAAGTGCGGCTGCGAGCGCTTCCCGATCCGCGCCGCGACCACCACCGACACCGGCACCGTCACCAGCGCCACCAGCGCGAGCAGCGGCGAGATCCAGAACATCATCGCCAGCACGCCGACGATCGTCAGGAGCGAGTTGATGAGCTGGCCCATCGACTGCTGGAGCGTCTGCCCGACGTTGTCGAGGTCGTTGGTCGCCCGTGACAGCACCTCGCCGCGCTTCGCCTTGTCGAAGTACGACAGCGGCAGCCGCGCCAGCTTCGTCTGTACGTCCTCCCGCATCCGGTACACGGTCCGGTTGATCACCCTGATCGACATCCGGGTGGAGACCAGCATCAGCAGCCCCGCCACCACGTACACCGCCAGCGCGACCAGCAGCACCTCGCCGACCGCGCCGAAGTCGATGCCCCGTCCGGGCGTGAAGTCGACCCCGGACAGCATGTCGGCCATGCCGCCGTCGCCGTCCGCCCGCAGCCGCGCCAGCGCCTCGGCCTTCGTCACGCCCTCCGGCATCCGCCGGCCGACCACGCCCGCGAAGACCAGGTCGGTCGCCATCCCCAGCACCTTGGGCCCGATCACCGCGCCGGCCACCGACAGCACGCCGGCGACCAGCATCACCCAGAGCGCCCCGCGCTCCGGCGCCAGCTGCCGCAGCAGCCGCTGCGACGAGCCCTTGAAGTCCATGGACCGCTCACCGGGGGTGCCGCCCGCCATCATGCGTCCGCCAGGACCCGCCATCAGGCCGCCTCCGCCTCGGTCAGCTGGGAGAGCACGATCTCCCGGTACGTCTCGTTCCCCGCCATCAGCTCGTGGTGCCGCCCGGTGCCGACGACCCGGCCCTCGTCGAGGACCACGATCCGGTCGGCGTCCCGGATGGTCGACACCCGCTGGGCGACGATCACCACGGTCGCGTCCGAGGTCTCCTCGGCGAGCGCCGCCCGCAGCCGGGCGTCCGTCTCGTAGTCGAGCGCCGAGAACGAGTCGTCGAAGAGGTAGATCTCCGGCCGCTGGACCAGCGTCCGCGCGATCGCGAGCCGCTGCCGCTGACCGCCGGACACATTGGTGCCGCCCTGCGCCACCGGAGCGTCCAGGCCGTGCTCCAGGCCCCGGACGAAGTCGGCCGCCTGCGCCACCTCAAGGGCGTGCCACAGCTCCTCGTCGGTCGCGTCCGGGTTGCCGTACCGCAGGTTCGACGCCACCGTCCCCGAGAACAGGTACGGCTTCTGCGGCACGAGCCCGACCGTCCGCGCCATCAGCGCCGGGTCGAGCCTCCGCACGTCCACGCCGTCGACCAGCACCTCGCCGCCGGTCACGTCGAACAGCCGCGGCACCAGGCCCAGCAGGGTCGACTTGCCGGAGCCGGTCGAGCCGATGACCGCGGTGGTCTCGCCCGGCCGCGCCACCAGCTCCACGTCCTGGAGCACGGACTCCTCGGCGCCCGGATAGCGGAAGTCCGCCGCCCTGACCTCCAGGTGCCCGCGCCGGTCCAGCGCCGTCACCGGCTCGGCCGGCGGCACCACGCTCGTGGACGTCCCCAGGACCTCCTCGATCCGCTCGGCGCAGACCTCGGCGCGCGGCACCATCATGAACATGAAGGTGGCCATCATGACCGCCATCACGATCTGCATCAGATAGGCGAGGAAGGCGGTCAGCGCGCCGATCTCCATCCCGCCGCTGTCGATGCGGTGCGCGCCGAACCAGACGACGGCCACGCTGGACACGTTCACGACCGTCATCACGGTCGGGAACATCAGCGCCATCAGGCGGCCGGTCGCCATCGAGACGTCGGTCAGCTCGGCGTTGGCGCCGCGGAAACGCTCCTCCTCGTACCCGTCCTTCACGAACGCGCGGATCACCCGGTTGCCGGTGATCTGCTCGCGCAGCACCCGGTTCACCGTGTCCAGGCGCTCCTGCATGGTCCGGAAGAGCGGTCGCATCCGCTTCACGATCAGCGACACCGCGATGCCGAGCACCGGCACCACCGCGAGCAGCACACCCGACAGCGGCACGTCCTGGCCGAGGGCCATCACGATGCCGCCGACACACATGATGGGCGCGGAGACCATCAGGGTGAACGCCATCAGCACCAGCATCTGGACCTGCTGGACGTCGTTGGTCGTCCGGGTGATCAGCGACGGCGCGCCGAACTGCCCGAGCTCCCGCGCCGAGAAGGACTGCACCCGGTCGTACACGGCACCGCGCACGTCCCGTCCGACGGCGGACGCGGTCCGCGCGCCGTGGTACACGGCCCCGACGTTGCACAGCACCTGGACCACGGAGACGCCGATCATCAGCGCGCCGAACCGCAGGATGTAGCCGGTGTCCCCGTTGACGACACCCTTGTCGATGATGTCGGCGTTCAGGGTCGGCAGGTAGAGGCTCGCGCAGGTCGCCAGGAACTGGAGCAGGACGAGCAGGGCGATGGGTTTTCGGTAGGGCCGCAGATGAGTCCGGAGCAGTCTTATGAGCACGGTTCCCACTATCGCCCGAGGACGCGAACCGTTACGACCGGGATTCGGGCCCCCGGCCCAGCCCTGGTGAAGACTTTACGAACCGCCCCGCGGCCCTTCCGCCCCCGCGGCCTCCCGGCGCGCGGCCCTCCCGCCCCGCGGTCAGGCGTCGAAGGCCCCCGGGTGGATCTGCTCCCGGGCCGCCGCGTACTGCTGGCGCACCGCCTGGCCCACAGGCCGTTCCTCGCCCGGCTCCAGGATCTGGGCGGCGGCGCCCTGCCAGGCCGGGGGAGCGGACGGGCCGAGGGTGCCGCGGGCCACGCCCAGCGCCCAGGCGGCCTGCCGGGCGGCGCCGAGCGCCGCGTACTCGGCCGGCTGGGGGACGACGACCTGCGCGCCGAACAGCGCGGGCGCCAGGGCCTGGACGGCGGGCAGCGAGGCCGCCGCGCCGAGCAGGAAGATCCGCCGGACCTCGACCCCCCGGCCGCGCACCACGTCCAGGGCGTCGGCGAGCCCGCACAGCATGCCCTCGAAGGCGGCCCGCGCCAGGTGTTCGGGCTTCATCGACTCCCGGCGCAGCCCGGTGAGGGTGCCGGCGGTGTGCGGCAGGTTCGGGGTCCGCTCGCCCTCCAGGTAGGGGAGGAACACGAGGCCGGAGGAGCCCGGCGTGGACTTCAGGGCCAGCGCGGACAGTTCGTCCAGCGACTCCGCGCCGAGCATCTCGGCGGTGCCCCGCAGGGTCCTGACCGCGTTGGTGACGGAGACGACCGGCAGGTGCATGCCGGTGGCGTCGGCGTACGAGGTGACGGCGGCGCCCGGCCGGTCCAGCGCCTCGTGGTGGACGGCCATGACGGAGCCGGAGGCGCCGAGCGAGACGACGGCGTCGCCGGCGCCGAGCCCGAGTCCGAAGGCGGCGGCCATGGTCTCGCCGGTGCCGGCGGAGATCAGCAGCCCCTCGGGGGTGGTGCCGGCCGGTTCGGCCGGGCCCAGCACCTCGGGCAGCGCGACGGAGTGCCCGAGCGCCAGCTCGACGAGGTCGGGGCGGTAGGCGCCGGTGCGGGCGGACCAGTAGCCGGTGCCGGAGGCGGCGCCCCGGTCGGTGGTGCGGCGGGCGGGGCGGCCGAGGAGCTGCCAGACCAGCCAGTCGTGCGGCTGGAGGACGGCGGCGATCCGCCGCGCCTGCTCGGGTTCGGTACGGGCCAGCCAGCGCAGCTTCGCGATCGGCAGCCCGGCCTGCGGGACGGTGCCGACGGCCTCGGCCCAGGCGTCGCGCCCGCCGAGCGCCTCGACGAGGTCGGCGGCGGCGACCTGGGCCCGCTTGTCGTTGCCGACGAGGGCGGGCCGCACCAGGCCGCCCCGGTCGTCGAGCGGCACGACGCCGTGCGCCTGGGCGGAGACGCCGATGGCCTCCACGCCCTCGAGGAGGCCGCCGGTCGCGGCCTCCCCGAGCGAGAGCAGCCAGGTCTGCGGGTCGACGTCGGTGGCCTTGGCGTCGACCGGGTGCGGGGCATGCCCCTGCCGCAGTACGGCTCCCGTGTCGGTGTCACAGACGACGATGCGCGTGGCGTCCGAAGAACTGTCGAGTCCGGCGACTATCCCCATGACACCCGATTCTGCCGCACGCGGGGCCGTTACGGGTCAGGTGTTGCTGGTGCCCCAGTCGTCGTCCTCGGTGACCTGCCCGTTGGCGTGGACGCGTCCGCGCAGGGCGGACACCCGGTCGGTGACGGAGGCCGGCAGGCGGTCGCCCACCTTGTCGCCGACCACGTGCGCCGCCTTGCCCGCGTACTGCCGCCCGGTCTGGGCGGCGGACTCGGCGGCGTTCCGCACGGCCGGGTTCCGGGCGAAGTCCTTGGCTGCCTTCTTCATCCGTTCGTACCGCTCGCGCCCGGCGCGCGTCCCGATCACGTAACCGAGCGCGAGACCCGCGGCGAACGTCAGCTTGTACCGCACGCTGCGATCCTTCCCTGGTGGGCCCTGGGGATGTCCCGGCGATACCGATTGGCGGAGCACCCCCCTGCTTGCGCTAATGTATGTCTCGCAGCGAGCGCCCGCCGCCCGGGAGGACCCGGGCAGGACCGTTCGGTGCACCGCAGCAATCCCCTGTAGCTCAATTGGCAGAGCAGCCGGCTGTTAACCGGCAGGTTACTGGTTCGAGTCCAGTCGGGGGAGCGCGATCCCCTGTAGCTCAATTGGCAGAGCATTCGGCTGTTAACCGGAGGGTTACTGGTTCGAGTCCAGTCGGGGGAGCAGATCGGAAAAGGACCCTCAGGGGTCCTTTTTCGCGTTCCCGGGAACCATCCGTTCCGCCCCGTGGTCTTCATGGACGAGCAGACCCGCTCGTGCCGATCTTCCGGAGCAGGAGATCGTATGAGCGGCTATGCTGCGGCAGGACGGCGCGCACACTTGTACGCGCGTCAACGTCGGGGGCGGTAGCTCAGCCGGTTAGAGCAGCGGACTCATAATCCGTCGGCCGTGGGTTCGAGTCCCACCCGCCCCACCGCGGCCCGTGGGCGCAGGAAGGATTTTCCTGCGACCGCGGGCTTCTTCGTTCCCACGGTGCACCTTCCCGATCCGGGATCCCGTGGCGACACGCCGGTATCACCTGGACGGTTCACGCCCCCGGCGCAGAAGCGCGCCTGTCACAGGAGGCGGCGCACGGCCTCCACGACGGCGCCGCGGCATGCCGCGGCGTCCGGTGCCGGGGCGGTCGTCGCCGGCGCGCTCGCGGCGTTCGTGGGGCTCCAGGCCGAGGCGAGGGCCAGGACGAGGGGGAGGAGCATGGCCGGGGTGAAGGGCGGTATGCCCCCTCGGGCCTTCTGCGCCGCTTCCAGCGAGGCGAGCTTCGCGTCGCGGGCCGGCCGGGCGACGGCGGGCTCCCGTTCCGCGGCGGTGCCGCGTTCCAGCCGGTGCCAGGTCGCGAGGCGGAGCACCTCGGGGTGCTCCTGGTAGAAGTCGAACAGGCGCCCGGCGTAGTCCGGCAGGTCGTCGGGGGTGAAGGGCACCATGTCGAGGCCCCGCCCGACGTGGGCGTCGAAGACGGCGTCGAAGAGCCCGTCCTTGTTGCAGAAGTAGACGTAGATGAGGTTCTTGTTCGCCGAGGCGGCCTTGGCGATCCGGTCGACGCGCGCCCCCGCGATCCCGTACGCCGCGAACTCCTCGGTCGCCGCCTGGAGGATGCGCGCCTTGGTGGCCTCGGCTCGGGACATGGAGGCCATGCTACAGGCGCCCCAAGGGCCTTACCGGGGCGTAGGGATCATGGTCGCGGCCGGTCGGGGGGCGGGTCCGCGCGGGTGCCGTCACCCGAGCCCGAGGGCGTCGATCAGCGCCTCGGAGGCGAGCAGCATGACGGTGCACCAGAGCGTGACACCCGCCATGAGCCAGCCGATCAGCCGCCACCGGGGCAAACCCAGCGCCGTGCCCAGCAGGGCGGATCCCCAGGTGCCGAAGAGCGCCGGCCCGATGATGCCGAAGCCGATCACGCCGTACCGGTCCACCACGCGCCGGGCCCGCCGGCCGGTGGCGCTGTCGAGGCGGTTCCGGCGGCGTTCGGGCGCCGGGCCGGCGGTGACGGGCCGTCGCACCGGGCGCCGGGCCCGCCATCGGGTACGCAACCACCCGGCCGCGAAAACGGCGGACACCAGGCACCCGGCGGCGCCGACGAGCACGGCGACGAGGGCGACGGGAGGGGCGAGGGAGATCGAGAGGCCGAAGGGGACGGCCGGTGTACCCAGGGCGAATCCGGCGAGCACGGCCCAGGCGAAGCTCAGCACGCGGCACTCCTCGTCGTCGGGGCGGACACCGCGGCGGTTTCGCGGCGACATTACCTAACTAACCAGTTAGTCTAGCGGGATGAACATCTCCTCATCCGCGTCAGCGCCCTTACCGGGCAGTTCCGTTGAGCGCCTGGCGGCGTGCAGGTACGTACTTCTCACGACGTTCCGCCGGGACGGGCGGGCCGTGCCCACTCCGGTGTGGGTGATGAGGGACGGGGACTGCCTGGCCCTCTGGAGCGCGGCCGACGCCGGCAAGGTCAAACGGATCCGCAACGGCGGCCGGGTCACCGTCGCCCCCTGCGACTGGCGGGGAACCCCGAAGGGCGAGCCCGTGCCCGGGATCGCCGACCTGCCCGCCGACCAGGACACCGCGCACTACCTCGACCTGATGAAGCGCAAGTACGGCCTGGTCGCGCGGCTCGGCCTGCTGGGCAGCCGGCTGAGGGGGTCCGGACACCGCACCGCGGGCATCCGGATCCGACTCGTGGAGTGACCCGCGCGGGCCCTCAGCCGTACGGCTCCTCCTGGATCCGGTGATCGACGAAGGCGGCACCGAACGCGTCGGCGACCCGCTGCGCCTGGGCGCTGTCGCAGAACCTCGCGGTCCAGTTCCCTGCGGTCACGATCAGCGCGGCCGCCCGGCCGTTGCGGATCGTCAGCCGCAAGGCGTCGTCCCGCTCCCTGGCGCTGCCGTACAGCTGCAGGTACGACCGACCGGAGCAGGTCCGGGCGTCCTTCTCCGGCAGCCGGGTCCCGCAGGCCGCCTCCTCCTTGCCGGCTTCCTTGTGCCCGGGGCAGAACCCCGCCTTCTCCATCGCGTCGGCGAGGGCCCCCACCGTGGCGTAGGCGGGCTTCTCCGGGATGTCGGGGAGGGGGTAGGGGGGCGGGAGGACGACGGCGTCCAGGGCTTCGGCGATCCGGACGGAATAGCGGGCGTTCCAGTTGGGCAGGACACGGACGAACCAGTTGCCCGCCGCCACGATCGTGGTGCCGCGGCTCCGCCAGCTGTCGATGGAGTCACCGACCTCGTCCCGCGTGAAGTCGGTGGTGTTCAGCGCCTGGATCTGGTTCTCCACCGTCGTTCCGTCGATCACGGTGGTGCAGGCCGCGGTACTCGTGCTCGGTTGCCGGATCACCTTGCACGGGAGCCCCGCCCGCTCCAGCGCCGCCACGACGTCGTCTGCCGAGTCGTAGACAGGGCCTTCGGGTACGTGGGACGGCATGGGCACCAGCGGCTCACCTCCGCGCGGCTCGAACCCGGCGCACCCGGTGACGGCGAGCAGGAGGAGCACCGGGACGAGGGCGCGCAGCGTCTTCTTCATGGTCAGTCGTTTCCTGGCGGGGTCGGAGCGGGGCCGGGGCTGGGTGACGGCGTGCCGGGCTCCGGCTCGCCGGTTCCCGTCCCGGTGGTCTGGCCGGAGCGGTAGAGCGTTTCGAGCGAGACGTGGTGGCCGGCCGGCGTCTGCGACTCCAGGTGCCGGATGGCCTCCAGCCGTTCCTCGTCGGTCAGGGCCCCCCAGGCCATGGCGTCGTCGAGGTGCGGCTCGATCGCGTCCCAGTTCCTGCCCCGGGCCTTGATGTCGCCGCCCCGGTGCTCCGACTCGTCACCGTACTGCTCGTTCTTCTCCCGTACGTCGGGGGTGTCGGCGGCGTAGAGGGTGAAGAGCTGCTTGTCGGTCTTGGCGCCGTGCTCATCCTCCTTGAGGGCGGCCAGGTGGTAGGCGCTGAGCCGGACGTCCAGCTCGGGCTGGTGCTCGATCAGAGCCGCGAGCTCGTGGTCGCTGAGGTCGGCGAGGTACCGGCCGTCCTCCAGCCGGAACTTGTCCCGGTAGTTCTCGACGACCTCTCGGGCCGTGTCCGTCTTCATGTGGGTGATGCCCAGGGACTTGTCCGGTTTTGGGCCGAGGGTCAGGCTCCAGTCGAAGAAGCGGCCGAACTCGGTGAGCGGGCCCCGGAGGCTGGGGTTGTGGTTCTGGTACCACTGCTGCTCCTGCCAGAGGATCGAGAGGAGCAGTTTGCGGCTGATGCCGGTCTCGGCAGACGCGAGGTTGACGGCCGACAGGACGTTCGGAGGGACGTTGATGGGGTGGAGTCCGTCCAGGCCGCCGGTGAGGCGCAGGGCGATGGCGAGGGGGCTGTTCGGCTGGAGCGCCGCCTCGGCGAGCTTCGCGTCGCCGAGGGCCGTCATGCCCTCGACGGTCCGCAGCGAGCGGGCGGCGTTCGTGTCGGCCCGGCTCGCTCGCGTCAGCGCGTCGGTGATGACGCCCTGGGCCTGGGACCGTTCGGCCTCCTTGTCCTCCGCGTCCTTTTCGCCCGGTGCGAGGTTGACCCGCCCGCTGTCGTCGACGGTGAACCCCTGCCGACGTGCGTAGTCCAGCGCGCTCGACAGGTCGCGCTGCGCGGCGGCGATGGCCTCGGCGAGGTCGTCGTAGGTGCGGGCCATGGCGCGGAGGCCGACCGACGCGGCCTCGTAGTCGCCCGCGTGCTTGACGAACTTCTCGCGGGCGGCCCGGCCGGCGTCGCCCACCCAGCACTGGCGGAGCGTCGCGGCGACCTCGTCGCGCGCGTAGGAGGCCAGGGAGTCGCACTGCTTGGCCGCGGCGACGGCGTCGTCCGCCGCTTCGCGCCACTGCTGGGGCCTGGCGCCGGTGAGTTCGGGTACGGAGACCATCAGGCGTCCTCCAGCCAATCGGCCGCCGCCCGGAGCTGGGCGGCGACGGATCCGTCCTCGCTGATCTGGGCGTCCATGCCCTTCGTCAGGGCGTCGGCGGCGTCGTCGACGAGGTCGCCGAGGGAGCGCAGCCGCCGCTGCCACGCGGTCACGCAGCTGTTGCTGGCACCCCCCGCCTCCCAGCCCGCGTGCGTCCCGCCGACGGCGGCCGCGTCGTCCAGCTTGGTCTTGCCCTTGGCTTCGCCGTTCGCGACCACCAACCCCGACGCCTTCGAACGGATCGGTGCGTCCCGGAGCCCCAGATCGGACTGCTGGACGCCGGCGGAGCCCCCGCCCCCGCCTCCGTCGGCCGACGCGAGCGCCATGCTCGTCTCGCGCCTGCGCAGCGCGTCGGCTTTGAGCTGGTTCCATTCCTCCGCGAAATCCATGCTTCCCCCTTTGCATCCGTGACCGGGCACAGATGTCTGACAAGCCTACAAGGGGCCTCGGACACACGTTCGTTGACGAGCCCTCAGGTGGTGGGGAGGGGGGTGGCGAGCCAGTGGGCGAGGGTGGTGGGGGTGGTGGGGGTGCCCAGGGTGCGGAGTTCGCGGTGGAGGGGGCGGAGGAGTTCGGGGTGGTTCAGGAGGGGGCGGGTCGTGGGGGTGGTGGCGACGGCGAGGGCCAGGCCGGTCCACGCCTCCGGGGATTCGGGGTCCTCCGCGAGGAGGTGCGTGTAGGCCGTGGCGGCTTCCGGGTCGCCGGCGAGGAGGGCGTGGTCGGCGGCGGGGGCGGGCGGTTCGGCGGCGGGGGGCCGGGCCAGGCGGTGGCGGATCAGGCGGGCGCGGGTGTGGGTCCAGCGGGTGGTGAGGTCGGGGGCGAGGGTCGGGGGCGGGACTCCGGGCGGTGCCGTGGAGGAGAGGAAGGCGCCGGCCAGGGCGCGTACGGCGGAGGGCGACGGGGCCAGGTGCCGGATGCGCCATTCGGTGCGGTGGTCGGCGGCCGCGAGGGCCGCCCAGGAGTCGATCGCGGGCCGCACCCGGGGGTCGCCCGACCAGCCGTCCAGCCGGGCCGCCATGCCGGCCACGAAGCGGCGCCCGTACGCCGTCAGCGCCGGGTCGGCGGCGAGGGTCCGGACGGCCTCCCGCGTCTGCCGGCGGCTGAGCGCGAACTCGAACTCGGCCGTCGCCCGCTCGGCGCGCGGCGCCCGGTCCAGGTGCCGGGACCAGAAGTCGGTGATGCCCAGGAAGGCGTACGCCCCCTGGAGGAGGCCGCTCAGCGGGCGGGGGTCCTCCCTCCAGGGGGCGTGGTGGCGTTCCTCGCCGCCGTCCCGCTCCAGCGTCAGCAGGTGCAGCAGCGCGCCCAGTTTCGTGTGCTGGAACTCGTGGACGAGCGTCACCGCGAAGGTCACCGGGTCCGGCGGCAGCGAGGCCAGCACACCGCCGAAGGCGTCGCCGGACGAGGCGCTGAGCACCACCCCGGTCGGTGACGGGTCCACCGGGGTCAGGCTCCGTAACCCCGCCACCAGGGCCTCCGCCGACTCCGGGTCGCACGCCTCCAGGACCTCCAGCGCCCGCCCGAAGCCGTCCTGCCAGCGCTCCCGCTCCTCGGCCGGGAGCCGGTCCGGAGGGCGCGGATCCCCCAGGTCCCGGTAGGGGTCGACGTCGTCGAGCCGGCAGTCCACCGGCCGCCCCGCCACCCGCGCCCGCAGCCCCCGCAGCGCCAGCCAGCCCGGCGCGTCGCCCTGCGGAGCGGCCGGCGGCGCGGGCGGGCCGACGCGCTCCCGGTGCGGCTCGACCGTCAGCCGGCCCGCCTCCACGGCCACCTCCGCCGTGCCGAGCGGCGGCCGCCCCGGCAGCACCGCGAGGCCCAGGCCGGGGAACATCACGGCGCCGTCCCGCAGCGGCACGGTGGTGCGCAGCGGCACCCCGGCGCGCAGCGCGGCGACGGCGCAGAGCGCGTACATGTGCCCGAGGTCGGTCCAGAGCGGGCCGTCGCCCCAGGCGGTGTGCCGCAGCCGGCGCAGCCCGTGGCCCAGCCAGCTGCCGACCTGCGGGAGCAGCAGCAGCTCCCGGAACTCCTCGGGGGCCCGCGCCTGGGCGGCGGTCAGCGCCGACCACGCGCTGTCCACGGCCGGCAGCGGCCCGAGCGCGCCGGGCGTCCGCCCGGCCGTGTCGAGCAGGGCCCGCAGCAGCAGGAGCCGCCGGCTGTACTCGGTGGTGCGCAGGAAGCGGACGGCGGCGGGGCCGCCCCGGCCGGCGGCGAGGGCGTCGAAGTGCGCCGAGGGGACGAGATGGTGCGCGGCACGGGCGGGCTGGTGACCTGCGTCGGTCTGCACGGATCCCCTCCCCGGGAACCTCAGTCGAACCGCTTGGGCGGCCCGTCGCTGGCGAAGTTGACCCGGGGGCGCTCGACCTGACGGAGCAGCCGCTCCAGCGAGCCCGCGTGCAGGCGGGGGTGCTGCGCCTTGAGGACGGTCAGCGGCACCTCGCTGAGATCGACCAGTTCGGATCCCAGGTACTCCGGCCCCGTGTAGGCGTCGGACGTGTGCATCGAACATCCCCCTTGCCGTGCCTGAACCCGTCGGCCTTTCATGATGACGCAGCGGAAAGCCTTCCGGAAGGGCGTGATCAGGCGGGTACGCCCCCTGGTCGCGGTCCCAGCCAGCGCTCTGCCCACTCGGCCAGCTCGCGCTGCTCCAGCGACCCCGGTTCGAGCAGTGTGAGCGCCTCGACGAGGGCGGCGAGGCCGCCGGGGTGGCGCCGGCAGGACCGCACGATGCTGATGATGTCGGGCCGGGCCGCCCCGAGCCGGGGGATGGCGCCGGCCAGGTCGGCGGGGAGCATCCCGAGGACGAGCTGCCGCTGGTTCTGGTCCGTCATGCTGGGCCAGCCGGCCAGCAGTCCGATGAGCGCGGCGAGGCCCGCGTCGGGCACCGGCTCCCCGGACCGGGCGGCGGGCACGGCGGCTGCGGTGGGAGCGGGCGCCTGGGGCGGGGCGGCGTCGGCGGCGGGCCGGGCGGGCGCCGGGGACGCGGCGGAGGCGTCGAGGCGGTGCTCGTCGCCCGCCCAGGACCGGTGCCAGAGCGAGGTCGGCCGCTGGCCGTCGCCGGTGAACTCCCGCAGCACGGTGTCGGCGAGGGCTCCCATGTCGGGCGGCCACGCGCCGGTGCCGTCCGGGGCGGCCAGCGCCGCCAGCACGGTACGGGAGAACGCCCCGGTCCGCCCCACCGGGTCGTTGGCGGCGCGCTGCCCGGGCGCGGCGGCCAGCAGCACGAACTGCTCCCGGCCCGGCAGCCGGTCGCCGCCCGGCGGCAGGTCCTGGGGCAGCGAGCGGGCGAGCATCAGGTCCTCGACGAAGGTCTGGCAGGAGTCCACCAGCCAGATCTGCCGCCGGAAGCCGGGCACGAGATCGGTGGTGAAGGCGGTCAGCCAGGCGTCCAGGTCGAGGTTGCGCCGGTCGTCGGGGCCCGCGTCGGCGTAGAAGAGCCGCCGGTGCCCCTGCGGGTCGGTGACGCCGTGCCCGCCCCAGAACACCCACAGCAGGTCGCCCTCCAGGGCCGGCAGCCGCCGGGTCAGCACCTCCTGCACGGCCTCCCGCCCCGCCGTCCCCTCCGGTACGTCCACCTCGGGACCGCCCGTCCCCGGCAGGGGCGCGAGCAGCAGCGAGATGTGCGCGGCGGGCACCCCGCGTCCGCGCAGCCAGGCGGTGAAGCGGCGGGCGTCGGCGGCGGGCCCCGGCAGGTCCCAGGACGGTCCCGCCCCGTACCGCTCCGCGCCGACGACGAGCGCGTGCGTCCGCTCCGGGCGGGCCTCGGTCACGGCAGCTCCGCCGCGAGGAGGCGGTACAGCTCCGGATTGCCCCAGTAGGCGCTGTGCGCGAGCGGGAACGGCTGCCGGCCGTCCACGGCGACGTCCTCGACCCGCCCCGGGAAGACCCCGGAGCCGATGTAGCCGAGCAGGTCCCGGGGGTCGTACACATTGATCCAGCGCGGTACGCGGGCGGGCAGCGGGCGGCCGTGCTCGAGGCTCGGCAGCGCCCCCAGCTCGTACAGGAACGGGGCCTGCGAGCCGACCGTCACCAGCAGTTCGACCTCCGGCAGTTCCCGCTCGACCAGCAGGTCCAGCGAGGCGATGCCGCCGAGGCTGTGGGCCAGCAGCACCACCGGAGGCTCGGCGGCCCGCACCGCCCGGGCGACGAGCTCGCGGATCGCGCCGCCCCTGGCCAGGTAGAGCAGGACGTCCCCGGCCGCCGGGTGGGCCGCGTCGGTCAGCGCCGATCTGCGCTTCACCGCCTGCGCCGAGGCCAGACCGAGGGCGAGCCGTCCCGCGAGCCGCTTCACGCCGCGGACGACCGGGCCCCGGTGCGTGCCCGGACCGCTCCCGGCGGGCAGGGCCTCGGCGAGCAGGCCGGTGATCCGGGCGACCGCCGCGTCCCGGGCGGTCCCGTCGAAAGCGGTGCCGGAACCGCTCAGGCCGGCCCGGCGGCGTACCGCCTCGGCGACGAACGCCCTGGCCAGGATGTCGGGTCCGGCTTCCGCGGCGGGGGAGCGCAGCAGATCGCGGCCCTCCGGCGAGGTGAGCACGGCGGCCACCGCGGCGGCGAACTCGGCCCGGATCCCGGCCGCGTCGAGCAGCTCCCGCAGCCGGTCGTCCCCGCCGAGCGCCTGGGCCGCCGCGGACAGCGCCCCGCCCGGCGGCACCGCGCCCGGCGCCCGTTCGACGCGCTCGCCGGATCCCGCGGCGGCCAGGCGCAGTTCGAGCAGGGGATCGAGGTAGAGCAGCCCCCACAGCTCGACGTCGTCGTCGTCGCCGGAGCCCGGCGCGCCCGGCGCTCCCAGGTCCGCCGCCTCGCGCCCGGTCCCGTACCCCGGCACCGACAGGCCGCCGGACCGCAGCGCGGAGCCCGCCGTGCCGCCCCAGTAACAGGGAGTCACCGTGACGTCGGGCCGGACGGGCCGCAGCCCCTCCCGTACCCGCTCCAGGCTCTCGGAGTAGCCGGGCTCGCGCACCCCCGTGCCGTGTACGAACAGCACCGTCGTCACCGCAGTCCCCCGTCCGTCCCGGCGTACGCCAAATGGCTTTCACGATAAGGCACTTGCGCTCCGGGCGGCTACACTGCGCAGGGGCTCCGGCGCAGGTCGCGCGGCCGCAAGAAGGGGAATGCCGTGAGCATGGACTCCGTCGTCGCGCACGTCGTCGCGGCCCTCGCCGTGGTGATCGCCGCCTCCCACGCGGCCGGCGCGCTGGCCCGAAAATGCGGCCAACCCCCGGTCATCGGAAAACTGTTCGCGGGGATCGCGCTCGGCCCCAGCCTGCTCGGCCTGCTGCCCGGCGGGGTGCACGAGAGGCTCTTCCCGGACGAGATCCAGCCCGTCCTCGCCTCGCTGGCCCAAGTCGCCCTGGTCTTCTTCCTCTTCGCCGTCGGCTACGAGCTCGACCTCGGACTGCTCCGCCACCGCAGGACGGTCACCGCCGTCTCGCTGACCGGCTTCGCCCTCCCCATGGCCCTGGGCGCCGCCATCGTCCTGCTCCTGCCCGGCGCCTTCGCGGAGGTCAACGACGGGCGGCCGGTCGACGCCACCTTCGTCCTCTACATGGCGGTCGCGCTCTCCATCACGGCCGTCCCGGTCCTCGCCGGCATCCTCAAGGACCAGGGGATCGCCCGGACCGGACCGGGCACGATCGCGATGGCCGCGGCCGGCGTCATCGACGCCCTGAGCTGGCCGGTCCTCGCCCTCGTCCTGGTCGGCGGCGCGCAGGGCGCGGCGCGGGAGTGGGCCGTCAAGGCGGTCCTGCTCGCCGGCTACCTGCTGGTGATGGTCTTCGCGGTACGGCCCCTGCTGGTCCGGTGGACGCGCCGCCCGGGCGGCGGCGCGGCCCACGCGGTGCCGGTCGTCGCCACCGTCGCCCTCGCCTCCGCCTGGGCCACCCACGCGCTCGGCCTGCACCTCATCTTCGGCGCGCTCCTTGCCGGGGTCGTCATGCCCCGGCTGCCCGACGGGACCCCGGACGCCCGGCTCCTCGGTCCCTTCCAGTCCATCGGCGGGCTGCTGCTCCCGGTGTTCTTCGCGATCTCCGGCATGGCCGTCGTGCTCGGCGGACTGCACGGCTCCGACCTGCTGATCCTCGGGGTGATAGTCGCCGCGGCGGTGGTGGGCAAGGTGGGCGCGGGGGTGCTGTCGGCGCGCGGCGCCCGCAGGCCGTGGCGGGACGCGCTGCTGATCGGCGTCCTGCTCAACACCCGCGGTCTCACCGAGCTCATCGTGCTCGACGTCGGCCTCCGGGCCGGGGTGATCGGCCCCCGCCTCTACGCGCTGCTCGTCGTGATGGCGCTGCTGACGACCGCGGCGACCGGCCCGCTGATCCGGCTGCTGCGCCGCCCGGCCGACGCGCCGCAGGGCCCGCCCGTCGAGCGCAAGATCCCGGACGGCCGCACCGGCCCGGAGACCTCGCCCCCGGTCGCCGCCGACGCGGCCCCGGGACCGTGAGGACCCCGGGGCCCGGCGGCGCCCGGCACTAGAAGGGGACCGGGGCGATGTCGACGTCCGCCCGGCGGCCGGCGGTGGAGGACACGGTCGCCGGGTGGTCCTCGCCGAGCCGCCGCCGGAATCCCTCCAGCGTCTCGGTCTGCAGGGCCGTGGCCTCCGCGGCGCGGTCCAGCGCCCGCAGGTCCAGGACCACGTTGGTCGCGCAGGCCAGCGTGGTCGGGTGGTCGGCGCCGAAGACGCGGGTCAGGGCCTCCAGGGTCCGCCGGTCGAGCTCCAGGGCCTCCTCGTGCCGCTCCTCCGCGGCGGCCTGGCTGGCGGCGCCGATCGCCGCCGTCAGCGTGAGGACGTGGTCGTCGCCCAGCGAGGCGCGCAGCCCCGGGAGCGCCACGTCGAGATGCGCCCCGGCGGCGGCCTGCTCGCCCAGGTGGCGCAGGGTGATCGCCAGGTTGACCCGGGCGGACAGCGTGTACGGGTGGGAGGCGCCGAGCTTCGCCGCGTACCGCTCCAGCGTCGCCTCGCCCAGCTCCCTGGACCGCCGCAGCTGCCCGTCCTGGCGCAGGTCCACGACGAGGTTGGCGGCGCAGGCGACGGCGTCCGGGTGGTCGGCGCCGTACCGGGTCGCGAACTTCGACCAGGCCATCTCGCTGAGCGCCAGCGCCCCTTCGTGGTCGCCCGCGCGGCGGCGGCAGACCGCGAGGACGCGGGCGCAGCCGAGGGTGACGTGGTTGTCCTCGCCGAAGGTGGCGAGGTAGCGGGCGTAGACGTCCTCCAGGTGGGCGGCGGCCTCCAGGTAGTCGCCCGTCTCGCGGATGTCGATGGCCAGGCCGACGAGGGTGTTGAGGGTCTCGACGTGGTCCTCGCCCAGGGCGAGCGCCCGCAGCCGGGCGGTCTCCGTGTCGTACGCCCGCGCCTCCTGGTAGAGGCCCATCAGGCGCAGGCCGACGCCGAGGCTGTGGGCGGCGCGCAGGGCGGCCGGGTCGTCCTCGCCGAAGACCCGCAGGGAGCGCTCGTACACCTGCCGGTTGATCTCCAGGCCGCGCGCCATCTCGGCGCGCAGCCGCAGCCCGCTGCAGAGCTGGATGAGGGCGTCGAGGGTGCCCTCGTCCTCCTCGCCCGCGGTCCGCAGGTAGACGTCCGCGGTGTGCTCCATCATCGCGGCGGCCTCCTGGTACTCGCCGAGCACCCGCAGGATGAAGGCCAGCCACTTCGCCATCTCCAGCGTGAGCTGGTCCTCGGCGCCGAACTTCTCCGTCCAGATCTCCAGCGCCTCGCGGGCCATCTTCGCGGAGCCCGCGTGGTCGCCCCAGGCGTAGAGGAACTCCGCCATCTCCCGGATGAGCCGGCGGGCCCACGGCGACTCGCACTCGACCGCCCGGGAGACCACCACGTGCGGCAGCAGCTCCTGGTAGCGGGGCCAGAGCGCCCGCGTGGAGGGGCTGCCGGGGTTGGCGTCGGCGAGCAGGAGGTGCGCGCCGTGCCGCATGTCGGCCTGCTGCTGCGGGGACATGCGGTTGACGAGCACCGCCTGGACCAGGCGGTGGAGCTGGATGGTGTCGTGCCGGTGCTCGATCCGGGCCAGGGCGTAGATGTTGATCTCGCGGATGGCGCGGCCCAGCTTGATCGGGTGCCGCAGCGCCTCGTCCAGCTCGGGGGCGATGGTGGTGGTCCGCGCGTTGTTGAAGAGCGAGCGGGAGATCGGCTCGGGCGCGAAGAAGGAGCAGACCTGGAGGAGCTGGAGGGCGGCCGGGTTGCGCTGTTCGAGCTGGCGCAGCGAGACGTCCCAGGCGGCGGCCACCGACATCGGGTAGTCGGGCGAGGGGACCAGTTCGAGCATCAGCTCGGCGATCTTCTCGTTGATCAGCCGCAGGTAGTCGGGGACGGCCATGCCGGTGACGGCCTGCCAGGCCGCCGCCTGCTCGATGGCGAGCGGCAGGTCGCCGAGGGCCTCGGCGAGCCGGTCGGCGTCGGCGTCGCTGAGGTCGCGGGCGCGGCGGCGGAGCAGCGCCTTGCTCTCCTCGCGGGTGAAGACGTCCACGGAGAGGGTGCGCGCGACCCGGTCCCACTCCTGGTTCCGCGAGGTGATGAGGATCTTCCCGGTGCCGCCGGTGGGGAAGTAGGGGCGCACGGCCTCCACGTTCTCGGCGTTGTCGAAGACCAGCAGCCAGCGGTCGTACGGCTCGCCGCGGCGCAGCGCCTCGCGGACGGCGGGGACGGCCCGGTTGGCCTCGTCGCTCACGTTCAGGCCCATCCGCTGGGCGAGTTCGGTGAGCGCGGTGAGGATCATCGTGGGCTGTTCGGACGGGATCCACCAGACGACGTCGTACTCGGCGGCGTACCGGTAGACGTACTCGATGGCGATCTGCGACTTCCCGACGCCGCCCATGCCGTGCAGCGTGTGCGGGAGGACGGCCGAGGTGTCGCCGGTCAGCAGCTGCTCCCTGATCTGCGCGAGCAGGTCCTCCCGGCCGACGAAGTTGGGGTTGTTCGGCGGGACGTTGCCCCAGACGGCGGGTACGGAGGGGCGCGGGGGCCGGGCCGGGACCGGGATCGAGGTGGTGCCGGAGGCCGGGATCGGGGTACCGGAGGCCGGGGTCGGCGCGCCGGAGGGCGGCGGGACCGGGGTCCGCTGGGCGACCCCGTTCTCGCGCTCATGCTGACTGGCAGTGGTCTCGGTCATGGAAGGGCCGTCCGTGTCGGAATGTACGGGGGTATCGCGGATATCGTGGACCAATGGCGCGGTGCGGGGCATGAGCGACTCTCCCGGCGAACTGCCCGACAGGGCGGCGCTGATCCGGTGGGCCCGGCTCAGGTACGGCCCCGACAGGGCGCGGAGGATCGCCAGTTCGACGCGGACGAACGGCAGGCTCTCCTCCGTCAGCGGCGGATCGGGTACGTCCTCCGGTGCGAGCAGGGCGCCGTGGAGCCGGCGGGCCGCCTCGGAGCGGTCGCCGAAGAAGTCGGAGACCGAGCGCGCGACCCGCGCGGTGTCGCCCCGCAGGGCGCCGGCGAGCAGCGCCTCGCGGGCCCCGTCGACGAACTCCAGCGGGGTGCCCGCGGCGGTGCCCGTCGGCGCGTCCGCCGGGGGCTGTTCGACCAGTCCGCTGAGGAACAGCTCGGCCACGTGCACCGGTTGCGCCTCCGGCACCAGCCGGTTCCGCACCGCCCGGACGAGCCGGGGGTCGAGGACGGCGGCGGCCAGGTGGGTCGCGAGCCGGAAGGCGGTCGGGGTGGCGTGGCTGCGGAAGCGGCGGATGCGCTCCTGCACGGTCGGCGGGGCGGGTTCGGCCGGCGCTTCGTCCTCGTCCGGCGCGGCGGGGGCGGGGGCGCCGAGCAGCAGGGCGGAGGCGTCCGTCGGGGCGCCCGTCCCGCCGGCCACGAGGGCGGCCCAGCGGCCCAGCCAGTCGGCGTCCAGTTCCAGGACGGGGACGGGCGCGGTCCAGGTGGGGGGCGGCGGATCGAAGGGGTCGTACTCCTCCGGCGGGAAGGAGACGGTCAGTTCGGTGTTGGGGGCGCCGGAGCGGGGGCTGCCGAGCCGTACCCGGCGGGGCGTGAGGGCGGTGCGGTGCCAGTCCCGCTGGGAGAGCAGATGCACCACGGCGGTCGGTCCCGCCGCCGCCCACAGCTCCAGCGCCCCGGATCCGGCGCCGGACCGCCAGAGCGGGCCGAGGGCGTCGGTGAGGACGAGCACGATCCGGCGGCCGGTCCGGTCGAGGAGTTCGGCGGGGGAGCCGCCGGAGCCCCGCGCGGCGGCCGGGCCGCGGAGCACCGCCTCGTCGCCGCCGGGGCCGGCGCGGACGCCGATCCGCCGGATCCGGACGTCCCGGAAGGCGCCCAGCTGTTCGAGCACGGCGGTGAACTCGGTGATCGTCTGTTCCCAGATCGCCATGGTGGCGTGGTCGTCGACGACGAGCACCAGGTCGAAGCGGCGCTCGTCGGACGGGCGGGTGTAGGGCAGCCAGAGGCCGTCCTCCGCGGCGTGCTCGGCGGTGGCCTCCTCGTCCAGTTCGACGTCGAAGGGGGAGGGGACGACCTGTTTCAGGGGCCGCAGCCGACGGGCGATGCCGGGGGCGTCGCGCAGGTCGGGCAGCGGCTCGGCCCGGACGCGCGCCTCGTGGAACTCCCGGGCCAGCGCGAACTGCCGGGCGAGCAGGCCCGGTGGCCCGGCGGGGAGGCCCGCCCCGGCGGCGGCGCCGTCCGCCGGGGGCGGGGCGCCGCCGGGCGGTCGCGTCCGGCCGGGGCGGGGGCCGCCGGCCGGCGGGTCGCCGGGGGGCCCGACGGGGCCGCTGGGTCTGGGGGGTTCGGTCGGGCCGGCGAGGCCCGGCGGGGGCACCGGCCGGGGGTGCGGGGCGTCGGGGAACGCGGGCAGCCGGGCCGCGAGCGTCTGGTACGCGTGCAGCCACAGCGCCTCGGCGACCTCGAACGGCTCCGGGAGCGAGCGGGCGTCGTCGTCCATCAGGGTGCTCCCGACAGTCGCCGCCAGAGCGCGTCGAGCAGTTCGCCCCAGGTCTCGTCGTCGTCCCGGACGCCGGCCGACCGCAGGTAGACGGCGTTCAGGAGTTGGTCGGCGGCGAGTCCGCCGTGTTCCCGGCTGCGCTCCATGAACCGCTGGATCATGGCCTCGTGCCGGCCGTCCTGGTCCCGGAAGTGGGCGGCGATCATCGCGGCGAGCTGGTCCTCGCGGGGCGGGGAGACGTCGAGGCGGACGCAGCGGCGCAGGAAGGCGGCGGGGAACTGCCGCTCGCCGTTGCTGGTGATGACGACGAAGGGGAAGGCCCGGCACCGCACGAGTCCGTCGGTGACCGGGGCGGTGCCGTCGGGGTCGTCGGTGAACACCCGGGCCCGGCCCTCCTGGTGGCGGGCCCGGACCAGTTCGGGGATGTCGTAGGAGCCGTTCTCCAGGACGTGCAGGAGGTCGTTGGGCAGGTCGATGTCGCTCTTGTCGAGCTCGTCGATGAGCAGGACGCGGGGCAGTTCGTACGGGAGCAGGGCGGTGCCCAGCGGGCCGAGCCGGACGAAGTCGCCGATGCGGGGCGCGGTCGCGGGGTCGCCGCCGTCCGGGTCCTGGGCCGGGGTGCCGGTCTGCTGGGCGGGGACGGGCGCGGGGGCGACGGTCCGGTGGCGGGCGCCGAGGGACGCCTGGGCGCGGCCGATGGCGTCGTACTCGTACAGGCCGGAGCGCAGGGTGCTGCGGGAGGTGATGCCCCAGTGCAGGACGCGGCCCAGGCCCAGCTCGCGGGCGACCAGGTAGGCGAGGGTGGACTTGCCGATGCCGGGCCTGCCGGTGACGAGCAGCGGCCGGCGGAGCAGCAGGGCGGTGTTGATCAGGTCGATGTCGTGCGGGTCCTGCCGGGGGGTGGCGCGGCCGATGACGCCGAGGCGGCGGTCGGTCTCGGCGCTCTCGGCGGGTACGGGGGGCAGCACGGGGCCGCCGTCGAAGTTCCGCCAGCCGGGGGGCGGCGGCAGGATGTCGGCGAGGCGGATGTCGGCCAGGGGCCGGCCGGTGCCCCGGTAGATCCACCAGCTGCGGCTGGAGACGTGCCCTCCGTTCCGGCTGCTGTCGACCGGATGATGGACACCGCTCATGTTTCCCCCTCGTCGTCGTGTCCGACGCGCGCGGTCGCGGCGGCCGGTCCCGGTGATCCGGACCAGTCGACGAGGCGGTTGGGGTCGTCGAAGAGGACGGCGAGGTGCCGCCCCACGTGGACGTCCCGCTGCCCCGCGGCGGCGGTGGCGGCCTCGCTCCGCAACTGCTTGACGCGTTGCGGGAGTTCGGTCGCCCTTCCTTTCAGAAGGCGCTTGGCGCGCCGGCGGAACTCGGCGGGTGGTTCCGGGCGCCGGTCCCAGACCGCCAGCGGTACGCCGGCGCGCAGCGCGGTCTCCAGCGGGGAGCGGCCGCCGGCCGGGCCCCGGAGCGGGGGCGTGCCGAGGGCGACGGAGACGAGCCGTTCGTCGGCGACGAGCGTGCTGCTCCACCGGACGGCGTCGTGGCCGCGCCGGCCTGCCGTGTCCCAGTGGCAGGCGGTGTCGGGCCCGTCGAGCAGGCGCTGCCAGCGGTTGTGCCACTTGCGGTGGTGCTGGGTGGCCCGCATCCGTTCGAGGCTGCGCAGGACCACCGGGTAGCTGAGGCAGAGGGCGGTGGTGAGGTCCGGGCCGGAGGTCAGCCACTCCATCGGATGGTTGAGCAGGTGGAAGGGGAGGACGAACTCCAGGGCGGGGCGGCCGGGGCGGCCGGCCCATTCCTTCTCCGCCCGGTCGACCAGTTCGCCCACGGCGGCGGGGACCTCGTCCAGGGTGACGAGCCGGTCCTCTCCGCGCTCGGGCCGCCAGGGGCCGGGCCGGATCTGGCGCCAGTGGGAGAGCAGATACCGGTCCGGGTCCATTCCGCTTCTGCACAACTGGACAACGAGGCAGGCGGGTGCGGGTTGTGCGGCGGCGGCGCGGGCGAGGTCCGCGCGGACGGCGGCGAGCTGCGGGGCGAGGCCGAGGGCGGCGGCCCGGGTGTCGTTCCAGGCGCGCAGGGCGCCGGCGGTCGCCCGGTGGGCCTCGGAGTCGTCGAGGGCGGTGCTGACGTGCTCGATCAGCACGGTGACCGGGAGGAGGCCGTCGGGCCGGGCGTTGGCCCGGGCGAGGAGGTCGAACGCCTCGCCGAGGCCGGCGACGGGGAGCGGGGGGAGGGCGAGCCCGTCGGCCGCCGCGTACAGCAGGCCGTGCGCGTCGAGGTGCCGGACGCGGGCCAGCAGGGCGCGGGCCTCGCGTAACTCGGCGTCGGGCAGGACCGGGAGGAGGTCCGGCGCGGGGGAGGGCGGGGGCGTGGCGGCGAGCTCCCGGATCCGGTGGACGGGGGTGGAGCCGGGGGCGTAGAGGCTGAGGGTGTCGGCCAGTTCGCGCAGGCCGTGCGGCTCGCGCAGGCAGCTGCGGACGATCTCCAGGATGTCCAGCCGGGTGCTGCCGTGCCGCCGGACCTCGCCCACCTCGGGCAGCCGTTCCGCGAGCATGCTGATCAGGAGGTCGCGGCTGCCCGGGACGTCGAGCCCGGGCACCGCGGACAGCTGCTCGACCAGCTCACGCCGGAGGTCCGGTGCGTGAGTGCCGTGGCCCTCGTCGGACAAGAGTCCCCCTCGTCACGGCTCCGGTGTTCCCAACTCCCGCTCGGGCATGGGTCGTACGGGCGCCGCCGCCCTGACCTCCAGGGTAGGGCGAGGGCCGGATCCGTCGCCACCCCGTGCGCCGATTACTCCCCCTCGCTCGGCCTGCTCGGTCTACGTGGCCCGCTCGGCCTATTCGACGATCAGCTCCACGGCGATGTTGCCGCGGGTGGCCTTGGAGTAGGGGCAGAAGGCGTGGGTCTTCTCCAGCAGGGCGCGGCCGGCCTCGCCCTGGAGGTGGTCGGGGAACTCGGCGCGCATGACGACGGCGAGGCCGAACCCGCCGTCGGTGGCGTCCTTGCCGATGGAGACCTCGGCGGTGACGGACGCCTCGGAGATGTCGATCTTCTCCTGGCGGGCGACGACGCCCATGGCGCTGGCGAAGCAGGCGGCGTAGCCGGCGGCGAAGAGCTGCTCGGGGTTGGTGCCCTGGCCGTTGCCGCCGAGGGCCTGGGGGTGGGCGAGGGGCAGGTCGATGTGGCCGTCGGAGCTGACGGCGCGGCCCTCGCGCCCGTTGGCGGTGGCGACGGCGGTGTAGATGGCGTCCATGGGTGGTCCGTTCCTGTTCCTCGGGAAGGGGTGGCCCCTCATTTGTAGCGCACTATTCAGTTGTGCACAACTAAATAGTGCGAGGGGTCTCGCGTACCCTGGTGTCATGGAGACGCTCGACACGGTCCCGGACGAGGAGTTCCTCCGGCTCGACCACCAGATCTGCTTCTCGCTGCACGCGGCGACCCGCGCGTTCAACGGCGTCTACCGCGAGGCGCTGAAGGAGCTCGGGCTCACCTACCCCCAGTACCTCGTCATGCTCGTGCTCTGGGAGCACGGGGAGCTGCCCGTGAAGGGCATCGGGGAGCGGCTGCGGCTCGACTCCGGCACCCTGTCGCCGCTGCTCAAGCGGCTGGAGGCGGCCGGATACGTGGAGCGCCGGCGCAGCGCCGAGGACGAGCGGTCCGTCACCGTCCGCCCCACCGCGGCGGGCGCCGCGCTGCGCGAGCGGGCCCTCGGTGTGCCCCGCCGGATCGCCGCCGCCACCGGTCTCGACCTCGCGTCCATCGGCGACCTGCGCGACCGGCTCGCCGCACTCGCCGCCCGCCTCGACTCCCTCGACCCCGCCGAGCTCCGCGCCTCCTGCGACTGACGGCCCCGCCGCACCGCGGGCCTCCTGCGGCCGACGGCCCCGGCGCACCGCGCGCCTCCTGCGACTGACGGCCCCGGCGCACCGCGGGCCTCCTGCGCCTGACGGCCCCGCCGCACCGCGCGCCTGCTGCGACCGACGGCCCCGGCGGCGGGCCGGCGGCTGTCCGCGCCCGGACCCCGGCCGGGTGGCCGTCCCCGCCTCGGCCCCCAGTCGCCCGGCCGTCACCGAAATGTAAGGGCCGTAACTCCAAGACGCTCCTATACTCGGCGCATGTCCGAGATCACCGTCCGCCGCGCCACGGCCGCCGACTCCAAGCGCCTGACCCAGCTCGTCCGCGGCTCCGCCGCCTACCGGGGGCCGTACGCCGTCATGGTGGACGGCTACCAGGTCGGCGGGGCCTACATCGAACACCACCCGGTCCACGTCGCCGTCGACGCCGGCGGTCGCGTCCTCGGCTTCTACGCCCTCCTCCTCGACGATGCCGAGCTCGACCTCGCCTTCGTCGCCGACACCGCCCAGGGCCTCGGCATCGGGCGCACGCTGATGGCCCACATGACCGGCGTGGCCCGCGCCGCCGGGCTCGACGCCGTCCGCGTCGTCGCCCACCCGCCCGCCGAGGAGTTCTACCTCCGCACCGGCGCCCGCCGCACCGGCACCGTCGCCCCCGCCGGACGCGTCCACTGGGAGCGCCCCGAGCTGAGCTACGACCTCACCGACCCCGCCGCGGCCACGGCGTGACCGCCGTCGAGTCGCCGCGGGAGGAGAAGCGGAGGGTCTTCGCCGACCTCACCCCGCTGCGCACCTCCGCCGACTACCGCCGCCTCTGGTTCGGGAACGCCGTCTCCTGGGTCGGCCAGGGCATGACCGCCCTCGCCGTCTCCCTCCAGGTGTACGACATCACCGGCTCGACCTTCTCCGTCGGACTCGTCGGCCTCTGCTCCCTCGTGCCGCTGGTCGTCTTCGGCCTGTACGGCGGGGCGATCGCCGACACCGTCGACCGGCGCGCCCTCGGACTCGCCGGCGCCATCGGCTCGGCCGTCCTCTCCGCCGCGCTCGCCGGCGCCGCCTTCGCCGGCTTCCACCACGTCTGGTTCCTCTACGCGATCGTCGCCCTCCAGGCCCTCTGCGGCGCCCTCAACGCGCCCGCCCGCAGCGCGATGATCCCCCGGCTGCTGCCGCCCGAGCAGCTGCGCGCCGCCAACGCCCTCAACTCCATGGTGGTGACCTTCGGCACGCTCGTCGGCCCCAGCCTCGGCGGCGTGATCGTGGGCGTGGCCGGCTACCAGACCGCCTATCTCGTCGACGCGCTCGCCTTCTTCGCGAGCCTGTACGCGATGTGGCGGCTGCCCTCCATGCCGCCGGAGCGCACGGGGGCGAAGAGGGCGTCCGTCCTCGACGGGCTGCGCTTCCTCGGCACCCGCCCCAACCTGCGCGCGACCTTCGTCTCCGACCTCTTCGCGATGATCCTCGCCCAGCCCAAGGCGCTCTTCCCGGCCGTCGCCGCCCTCTGGTTCGGCGGCGACGCGAAGACCACCGGACTCCTCGTCGCCGCACCGGCGTTCGGCGCGCTCCTCGGCGGAGTGGTCTCCGGCTGGCAGGGCCGGATCCGGCACCACGGGCAGGCCATCCTGATCGCCGTCGCCGCCTGGGGCCTCGCCATCGCCGCCTTCGGCCTCAGCCGGAACCTCTGGATCGGTCTCCTCTGCCTCGCCGCCGCCGGGTACGCGGACACCTCCTCGATGATCTTCCGGAACACGATGATGCAGGTCGCCGCGCCCGACGAGATGCGCGGCCGGCTCCAGGGCGTCTTCATCGTGGTCGTCGCGGGCGGGCCCCGGCTCGGCGACTTCGTGGCCGGCTCCGTCGCCGGCCTCACCTCGCCCGCCGTCGCCATCACCGGCGGCGGTCTCGTCTGCGCCCTCGCCGTCGGCGTGTTCGCCCTGTACGCGCGGGGGTTCCGCCGGTACGACGCGCTCGACCCGACCCCCTGAGGCGCCGTTCCGGAGCATCCCGGACGCTCCCGTACCGACCCGTCTTCGTCCGTCTGGCGGTTGGCCGCCACGGCACATAGCCGCCAGCCGCGACAGGACTCAACTCCCGTCCCAGCGACCAGACTCCTCGCGGATCCGGAATCCCACCCCCGAACCCCCGGGTCCGCGAGGAGTCCCCCCATGACCGCACCGCTGTCCAGAGGAAGGGCCGGGCTGATCGCCGCCGGCGTCTCCCTCGTGATGCTCTCGGCCGGGCAGACCGCCGCCGCGCCGGGCGCCACGGCCGCCGACGTGCCCGACACCTTCCGCGGCCCGGCCGTGTCCGCGACCGTCACGCTCGTCACCGGCGACCGGGTCACCCTCACCGGACTCGACGGCGGCCGGCAGACCGTCACCGTCGATCGGGCGAAGGGCGCCACCGGCGCGGTCCGCACCCAGGTCACCGACGGCCGCGTCACCGTCGTCCCCGACGAGGCCCGCCCCCACCTCGCGTCCGGCGCCCTCGACCCGCGCCTCTTCGACATCACCGGCCTCGTCGAACAGGGCGTCACCGACGCGCTCCCGCTGATCGTCACGTACGGCGGGAAGAACGCGCGCGCGGCGCACGGCGCCCCGCGCGGCACCGAGACCGTCCGCGCCCTGCCCAGCGTCGGCGGCGCCGCCGTCACCGCCACCGATCCGGCCGCCTTCTGGCAGACCTTCACCGGGAAGGCCGGCGCGTCCCGCGCGGCCGCCCCCGCCAAGGTCTGGCTCGACGCCCGGGTGACGGCCGCCATGGCCGAGTCCAATGCCCAGATCGGCACCCCCGAGGCGTGGGAGGCCGGGCTCACCGGCAAGGGCGTCAAGGTCGCCGTCCTCGACACCGGCGTCGACGCCGGCCACCCCGACCTCGCCGGCCGGATCGCCGAGTCGAAGTCCTTCATCGAGGGCCAGGAGGTCGCCGACCGCGACGGCCACGGCACCCACGTCACCTCCACCGTCGGCGGCAGCGGCGCCGGCTCCGGCGGCAAGGAGAAGGGCGTCGCCCCCGGCGCCACCCTCGCCGTCGGCAAGGTCCTCAGCGACGAGGGCTCCGGCACCGAGTCGCAGATCATCGCCGGCATGGAATGGGCCGCCAAGGACATCGACGCGAAGATCGTCTCGATGAGCCTCGGCTCCCGGGAGGGCAGCGACGGCACCGACCCGATGGCCCAGGCCGTCAACACCCTCTCCGCCGAGACCGGCGCCCTCTTCGTCATCGCCGCCGGCAACTCCGGCGCCCCCGGCACCATCGGCTCGCCCGGCGCCGCCGACGCCGCCCTCACCGTCGGCGCCGTCGACTCCGCCGACGAGGCCGCGTACTTCACCAGCAAGGGCCCCCGCTACCGCGACCAGGCCCTCAAGCCGGACCTCTCCGCGCCCGGCGTCGGCATCCTCGCCGCCCGCTCCCAGCTCACCGAGGGCACCGGCCTCTACACCTCGATGAACGGCACCTCCATGGCGACCCCGCACGTCGCCGGAGTCGCCGCCCTGCTCGCCGAGCAGCACCCCGACTGGACCGGCGCCCAGCTCAAGGACGCCCTCATGTCGAGCTCCAAGGTCCTCGGCGCCTCCGCCTACGACCTCGGTGCCGGCCGCGTCGACGTCGCCGCCGCCATCGCCGCGGACGTGACCGCCACCGGCTCCGCCGACCTCGGCTTCCACGCCTGGCCCTACGAGGAGAACGAGCCGGTCACCAGGACCGTCACCTACACCAACTCCTCCGACGCCCCCGTCGAGCTGGACCTCGCCGTCGAGGGCATGCCGGCCGGCACCGCCGCCCTCGCCGACACCACCCTCACCGTCCCGGCCCACGGCTCCGCCTCCACCACCGTCACCGGCGACGGCACCACCGCCCCGGTCGGCACCAGCTCCGGCCGGATCACCGCCACCGCCGGCGGCGCCCCGGTCGCCCACACCGCCCTCGGCCTGGTCAAGGAGGAGGAGCGCTACACCCTCACCGTCCACGTCAAGGACCGTGACGGCGCCCCCGCCGCCGCGGGGCTCGGCATCAAGGAACTCACCCCCGGCGAGGACCCCTTCCCGGCCTCCGTCGGCGCGTCCGGCACCCTCGAACTGCGCCTGAAGCCCGGCACGTACACCGTCGACACCTTCCTCGACGTGCGCGGCGCCAAGGGCTCCGACTCCCTCGGCCTCGGCTTCATGGTCGCCCCCGAGATCGTCCTCGACCGCGACCGCGAGATCACCCTCGACGGCCGGCAGCTGCGCGAGATACGCGCCGACGTCGAGAAGCGCACCGAGACCCGCCAGCTGGTCATGGAGTACGACCGCAAGGCGAACGGCACCGGCTACACCGACATCGTGCAGGTGCCCCTCACCTACGACTCCCTCTTCGCCGCGCCCACCGCGCCCGTGAAGAACGGCACCTTCGAGTACCGGACCGTCTGGCGGCTCGGCAAGCCCATGGCGGAGGCGAGCGTCGACGGCGTCCGCCTCTCCGACCTGCGCCCGCAGAACGGCAGCGCCCTCCTCGAAGGCCGGCACCGCCTCCGCCTCGCCGACGCGGGCACCGGCACCCCCGCCGCGTACGCGGGCAAGGACGTCACCGGCAAGGCCGTGCTCGTCCGCCTCGCCGAGGGCGCGGACCCGGTCCAGGTCGCCCAGACCGCCCAGGACGCCGGCGCCACGGCGCTCCTCGTCACCGACGACGCCGCCGGCCGGCTGATGAAGTGGTTCGGCACCGCCGACTACCAGGACCGCCCGCTCGCCGTCGTCACCGTGAACCGCGCCGACGCCGCCCGGCTCGCCGCAGGAGCCGCCCACGGCCGGCGCCTCGACCTCACCGGCACCCGCTTCACCCCGTACGTGTACGACCTCTCCGAGGGGCACCCCGGCCGTATCGGCACCGACCTCGCCTACCGCCCCGGCCACCGCGAGCTCGCCACCGTCCGCTCCACCTTCCACGCGCCGACCAAGCGGAAGGAGCTGGGCGGCGAGTTCCGCTTCTCGATCACCGACACCTTCCCGATCGGGGTCGGCTTCAAGGAGTGGATCGCCTTCCCGGCCGAGCGCACCGAGTACGTCTCCACCGGCACCGGCCAGCAGTGGCACGAGTCCGTCGACCTCGGCGAGTCCCTGGAGCAGCGCGGCGGCCGCTCGGTCTACCGGGGCGGCTCCGTCACCCGCAGCGAGTGGTTCGGCCCCGTCTGGCACCCCTGGCTCGGCACCGGCCTCGGCTGGGGCCAGCAGCGCACCGGCAACGACCTGCGGTTCAACACCCCCGGCTGGGGCGACTCCGGCCGCGACCACACCGGCTTCGGCAACGTGTGGGGCGACGACACCATGACCCAGTACACCGAGGTGTACGTGAACGGCGTCCGGGTCGACCGCAAGACGAGCTCCGGCGCCTACGCCTGGGACGCCCCGGCGGAGGAGGCCACCTTCAAGGTCGTCACCGACACGACCCTCGACCCGGCCCGCTGGCGGCTCGGCGCCAAGGGCCACAGCGAGTGGACGGTCCGCTCCGCCGAGACCCCGTCCGACCGGATCACCTACCTGCCGATGCTCAACCTCGGCTTCGACCTCGACACCGACCTGTACGGCGACGTCCGGGGCGGCTCCCGGGTCCCGGTCGGCATCTTCGCCGAGTACGTCGAGGGCGCGGCCGGCACCGGCACCATCGCCGACGGCAGCCTGGAGGTCTCCTACGACTCCGGCGCCACCTGGCGCAAGGTGGACCTGCGGAAGTCCGGGAAGGGCGCCGCCTGGACCGGTGAGCTCCGCGTCCCGTCCGGAGCCAAGGCCGTCTCCCTGCGCGCCGGCGCCACCGACGACCGGGGCGGCTCCGTCACGCAGGAGCTGATCCACGCGATCGGCGTGAAGTAACCGTCGGGCGAAGGGCCGGGCTCCGTTTCAGGCGCCCGGCCCTTCGCCGTCACCCCCGCGACAGCCGCTTCTTCAGCACCTTGCCCAGGTCGTTGCGGGGGAGGGCGTCGAGGAGGCGGACCGTCCTGGGCCGCTTGTGCGGGGCGAGCAGCCGGGCCACGTGGTCCGCCAGCTCCTCGGCCCCCGGCGGCGCGGCCGGGTCGGCCGGCACCACCCAGGCCACGATCCGCTCGCCCAGATCGGGGTCGGGCTCGCCGGTGACGGCGGCCTCCCGCACCCCCGGGTGGTCGAGCAGCGCGTTCTCGATCTCGCCGGCGCCGATCTTGTACCCGCCGCTCTTGATCAGGTCGGTGGCCTTGCGGCCCACGAGGCGGATCGTTCCGTCGGATTCCCGGACGGCCATGTCGCCGGTGCGGAACCAGTCGCCGTCGAACGCCGCCTCGGTCGCCTCCGGCCGGTTCAGATAGCCGGAGAAGAGGTTCGGCCCGCGCACCTGCACCTCGCCGACCGTCTCCCCGTCGGACCCGCGGGACCCGTCGGACCCGTGGGACCCGTGGGACCCGTGGGACCCGTGGGACCCGCCGGACCCGCCGAGCACCGTGCCGTCCTCCTCCACCAGCCGCACCTCCACGCCCGGCAGCGGGGTCCCGACCGTGCCGGGGCGGGGCGGCCCGCCGGGCCGGACGCTGGTGTTCATCAGCGTCTCGCTCATCCCGTACCGCTCCACCACCGTCCGGCCCGTCGCCGCCGCGATCCGCTCGTGGTCGCGCACCGGCAGCGCCGCCGACCCCGAGACCAGCAGCCGCGCCCCGGACAGCGCCTTCACCAGGGCCGGGTCCCCGGGGAGGGCGTCCGCGAGCCGGTGGTACATGGTGGGGACGCCGAACAGCATCGTGCCGCCCGCCGCCAGTTCGCGGGCGACCCCCTCGGCCGAGAAGGCGCCCAGGTGGCGGACCTCGCCGCCGCGCCGCAGGGGCCCGAGGATCCCGAGGATCAGGCCGTGGACGTGGAAGAGCGGCAGCGCGTGCACGAGGACGTCGTCCTCCGTCCAGGCCCAGACCTCCGCGAGCGCGTCCAGCGAGGCGGTGACCGCCCGGTGGGAGAGCAGCACGCCCTTCGGGGGGCCGGTGGTGCCGGAGGTGTAGACGACGAACGCGGTCGACTCCGGGTCCTGCGGCCCGGCGCCGCCCGCGACCACGGCCGAGACAGGGGTGACGTGCGCGACCCGGGTCGGCACGTCGATCCGGGGCAGCTCCGCGAGCGCCGCCGGCGGCTCGTCCTCCGCGCCCGCCAGGAGGAGCGCGGGCGCGCTGTCGGCGAGGATGTGGGCCAGTTCCCGCTCACCGACCCGCGGGTTGAGCGGGACGACGGGCACGCCCGCGAGCAGCGCCGCCACCACCGCCACGGCCGTCCGGGCGGTCGGCGTGGCCCAGACCGCGACCCGGGCCGCCCCGGAGAGCCGGACGGCCAGCTCCCCGGCGGCCCGGGCCAGTTCCTCGTACGTCAGGGTCTCCGCCGTCGCGGGGTCCGCGCCGAAGCGCAGCGCGGTCCGGTCGGAACCGCTTCTCAGGGCGGGGAAGAGCGCACTCACCGGTCGTACTCCTCGGGTCGCATCGGGAACGCCGCTGCCGAGGGGCATTCTGCCGGGCCGTCAGGGCGCCTTGGCCGTGACCTTCGTCGCCCCGGACGCCGGCTCGTCGCCGCCCGGCCGGATGCCGCGCATCCGCCCGTACGCGTACACGCAGCCCGCGAGCGCCAGGTCGGAGAGGAGCATGAAGCCGATCGAGTACGAGTCCTTGGCGCTGTAGATCGCGCCCATGACCAGCGGCGGGACGAAGCCGCCGAGGCCGCCCATCGCGCCGACGATGCCGGTCACGGAGCCCACCTTGGCCTGCGGGGTGACCTGCGAGACCAGCGCGAAGACCGAGCCGCTCGCGGTGCCGAGGCCGGCCGCCATGACGAGCAGGGCGATCGTCCCGCCCGGGTTCAGCTTCGGGTCGAACGCCTGGACGATCGCGAAGAGGGCGACGACGCCGAGCGCCCACGCGGTGACGATCGCCGGGTGGACCCGGTCCGAGAGCCAGCCGCCGATCGGCCGGAAGACGACGGTGACCAGGGCGAATCCGGCCGCCTTGGTGCCCGCGTCGGTCGGGTCCAGCTCGTACCAGGTCTTCAGGTACGTCGGCAGGTAGACGCCGAAGGCCACGATGCCGCCGAAGCCGATCGCGTACAGCGCCGACAGCTCCCACGTCACCCGCAGCCGGCCCGCCGAGCCCAGCCGGGTCGCCAGCGGGGCGGTCGGCACCGGGCGGTCGGGGCGGTCGGTGATGAGGACGGCGGCGAGCACGGCGTACACGGCGAGCGCGATCGCCACGACGACGAACGGCAGGTTCTCGCCGTGCTTGGCGATCCGGGGGGTGAAGTAGCCGGAGAGCGCCACCCCGCCCATGCCCATGCCGAAGACGCCGAGCGCCAGGCCCCGCTTCTCCGGCGGGAACCACGAGTTGACCAGCGGGATGCCGATGGCGAAGGTCGTGCCGCCGAGGCCGAGGAGGAAGCCGACCACGATCATCAGACCGTAGGAGTCCTTCACCACGATCAGCAGCAGCACCGGGATGATCGTCAGCGCGGAGACCAGCGGGAACATCAGCTTCGCGCCGTACCTGTCGGTCAGCGCGCCGGCCGGGATCCGGCCCAGCGAGCCGACGATCACCGGCACGGCCACGAGGAAGGACTGCTGGAACGAGCTCAGGTCCAGGCGCTCGCCGTACCAGCTGCCGAGGGGGGCGATCAGGTCCCACGCCCAGAAGGTGAGCGTGAAGCCGATGGTGGCCGTCACCAGGTTCCGGTAGGCCGCCGCGGTCGGGGGTTTGGCGTCGGAGTTCACCCCCTCAGTCAAGATCCGGCCACGGCCCCCGGCGCGCGGGACTGCTCCGTCCGGGGGAGGCGATACGGCTCCGGGGCTTGCGCGCACGCTCGCGGTCGCGGTGCGGCTCCTGGGCTTGCGCGCACGTTCGCGGTCGTACGGCTCCGGCGGCGCGGCTACGGCCAGGTGACCGTCGTCGGCGGGGTGCCGTCGTCCTCGACGCGCAGCCAGGCGCCCTCCTCGCCGACCCCGACGTCCACCTGGATCCGGCCGATCCCGGACCGCCGGTGGGCCGCGGCCAGCGCCCCGCGCAGCGCGCCGAGCAGCTTCCGCGCCTCCGGTTCGTCCACGAGCGTGTCCACCGCCCCGGTGAACCGGACCGACGGCTGGAAGCCCAGCAGCACCCCCGCCCCGCCGGTCTCCCGCAGCACCCGCCCCCGGAAGGTCGCCGGCGCCTCGGCGGGCGGCTGCTGGAGGGCGAAGATCGCCGTCCGCACCTCCTGGATCGTCGAGTCCAGCTCGTCCACCGCCCTCCCGAGCAGCTCGTCCTCCTCGGACGAGCCCTCGGCGCGCCGGCGGGTCGATTCCAGCATCATCTCGGTGGCGAACAGCCGCTGGACGACGAGGTCGTGCAGGTCACGGGCGATCCGGTCGCGGTCCTCGAAGACCGCGAGGCGCTCCCGGTCGTGCCGCGCGTCCGCCAGGACCAGCGCGAGCGCCGCCTGCGAGGCGAACTGGGAGGCGAGCAGCCGGTCCACCGCCGAGTACGGCTCGGCGTCCCGGCGGCGGGGGAGGGCGAGCGTGCCGATCAGCTTGCCGCCGCTGCGCAGCGGCAGCATCATCGACGGCCCGAACCGGGACCGGACCGGTGTGGTCATCCGGGGGTCGGTCGAGGAGTCCTCGATGAAGACCGGCTCCCCGCCGAGGAGCTGGACGAGGACGGCCGAGCCGGGCCGGATCGTGGTGCCGACCAGGTCGCCGGGGTCCTCCGTGGTGGAGGCCGTGACGATCTCCATCCCGCCCTCGGGGGTGGGCTGGAGGATCACGCCCGCCGCCGCGTCGGCGAGGATCCTGGCCTGTTCGGCGACGGTCATCAGGGCGTCCTCGGCGGACTCGCCGGTGAGCAGCGCCGTGGTGACGGCCGCCGCGCCCTCGATCCACCGCTCGCGCTGCCGGGCCGTCTCGTAGAGCCGGGCGTTGCCGATGGCGATCCCCGCCTGGGCGGCGAGGACCCGCAGCAGCGCCAGGTCCTCCTCGGTGAAGCCGCCGGGCTTCCCGCCGAGGTGGAGGTTGCCGAAGACCTGGGTGTGCACGCGGATCGGGACCCCGAGACCGCTGTCGGGGCTGTCGGGGCTGTCGGGGCTGTCGGGGCGGTCGGATCCGGTCGGGCCGCCGGGACCGGCGAGGCCGGTGAGGCCGTCGGGGCCGGCGGGGAGGCGGGCGGCGCGGGCCCGCTCCTCCTCGGTCATCCCGGTGGTGAACAGACCGGTGAGCCGGGGGCGCTCGGGGTCGAGGACCCCCAGCGCCCCGCGGCGGGCCCCGACCAGTTCGGCCGCGGAGTCCACGAGGTGCTGGAGCGTGGCGCGGAGTTCGAGGTCCGTGCCGACGCCGAGGACGGCTTCGAGCAGCATCGGCAGCCGGGCCTGTTCCCGCCCGCGCTCCCGCCCTCGCTCCTGCTCCACTCCCTGCCCGGCGTCCTCGTCCATGATCACCATGGTCTCATCGGCGTACGAATCGGGTGATGTCGGGATTGGTCACTCCGTCAGGTCGTCGGCGAGCTCGCGGTCGCGGTCGAGGTCGTCCGTCAGGCCGCGGTGGGCGCCCAGCGGGTCGAGGACCATCGGCTGGACCTTGCCCTCCAGCATGGCGCCGAGGCCCAGCACGGCGCAGACGTCGGGCCGTTCGGCGATGTGCACCGGCATGCCGGTGGCGTCCCGCAGCATCTGGTCCAGGCCCGGGAGCAGCGCGCTGCCGCCGACCATCATGATCCCCCGGTCGGCGAGGTCGGCGACCAGGTCCGGCGGGCAGTCGCGGAGCACCTTGCCGATGCCGTCGAGGACCGCCGTCAGCGGGGTGTGGATCGCCTGGCGCACGGCGGCCGTGTCGACGGTGACCGAGCGGGCCAGGCCGGTGGCCACGTCCCGGCCGTGGATCTCGGTGGACGCCGGGCCGTGCGGGGTGAGGCCGTTGCCGCTCAGCGCGAGCTGGAGCGGGCGCACCGACTGGCTCGGCAGCATCAGCTCGTGGTGGTGGCGCAGGTGCTGGATGATCGCGTGGTCGATGGCGTCGCCGCCGACCGGCATCCGCTCGGCCGTGACGATCGCGCCGAGCGAGAGCACCGCGACCTGCGTCGTCGCCGCCCCGCACACCAGGATCATGGTGGCGGTGGGCTGCTCCACCGGGAGGCCGCAGCCCACGGCCGCCGCGATCAGCGTGTCGACCAGCTCGACCCGGCGCGCCCCGAGCCCCACCAGGGTCTCCACGGCCGCCCGCTGGGCGAGCGGGTCGCTGTCGTGCGGGGTGCAGGCGGCGGCGCGCAGCCGGGGCTTGCGGCGGAGCTGGCGGCGGAGCTTCTCGCCGAGGAGGTGGCGCAGCATCCGCTGGGCCATCTCGATGTCGACGACCGTGCCGCCGGAGACCGGACGGACGACCCGGATGTAGTCGGGGGTGCGGCCGGTCATCTTCTCGGCGAGCGCGCCGACCGCGATCAGCGCTCCGGTACGGGTGTTGACGGCGGCGACGCTCGGCTCGTCGACGACGAGCCCGGCTCCCTTGACGAAGACCCGGGTGCGGGCGGCACCCAGGTCGACGGCGACATGGCAACGGCGCAGCTGATCGAGGCTGACGGTCACGGCGGATCCTCCGGGGTGCGGTGCTGACACGGGCGAGGTGTCGCGGTTCGGGTTTCCTGTTGGCATCGTGCGACCGACGGGCCCGGCGCGCGCGTTGGGCTGCGCCGCCCGGGGCCGCGCGGCCGGGGGTGGCGAACCGGGAGAATCACGGCGCCACGGCGTTCACCTGTGGTTTCCTCACAGGATCCTCACTTCTTTGCCTCCCCGGGGCCGCGCCGCTCGTTCTAGCGTGCGAGCCCCATGGACTACTGCCACGCGTGCCGGCGGCATCTCAACGGGGCCCTCGCCTGTGCCGGGTGCGGAACTCCCGTCGAGCGGCTGCGGTACGACACCCCCCAGGCCCTGTCTCACCCCGCGCCTCACGAGGGCGCCGTGACACCGGAGCCGTACCCGTCGCAGCCGTACCCGCAGCAGGGCCATCCGGTGGGGTCGTATCCGGGGGAGGCGTACGGCTCCGATCCGTACGCGTCCCAGCCGTACGCGTCCCAGCCGGATCCGTACGCCTACGAGCCCTACGCGCCCGTGCCGGATCCGGAGCCGGAGGCCGGCGACCCGCTTGCCCCCCTCGCCCCCGAGCATGTCTACGAGCTGGACGTGGTGGTGCCGCCGAGGTCCGGCGAGCGGGCGGCGGGCGGCCGGTCCGCCGCGCGCCGCCGGAAGCGGGGGAGCGAAGGGCGCGGCGCTCGCGGCGGTCGCGGCGGTCGCGGCCGGACGGTCGCGGTGAGCACGCTGGGGCTCGTTCTCGCGGCGGGGTCCCTGGGCCTGGCCAAGTCGGTGTTCGAGGAGCCGGAGGAGAAGGGCCCCGCGACGGCCGTGGAGGAGCTGGAGGTCACCGAGGCCCCGCTGCCGCCCGCGCTGCCGTCCCGCGCCCCTGACGACGGGGCGGGGCAGGACGACGGGAAGGGCGAGGAGGCGGCCGAGGGCTCCACGGGCCCGGCGACGCCGAGCGTGCGCCCGCGCCGGATCAGTACGGGATCGGGCGGCGGCTCCGGCGAGGCCACCGCCCCGGCCGGCCGTGCGGGCACGGGCACCGGCGGTGGCTCCGGCACGGGAGCGGGGTCCGGTTCCGGTACGGGCACGGGTACGGGCCCCGGTTCAGGGCCGGGCTCGGGTACGGGGACGGGTGGCGCGTCCGCCCGGCCGTCCTCCGCCGTGCCCTCCTCTCCGGCGCCGACCGTGCCGGAGGTCACCGGGGGGCCGCAGGGCGAGGGGCCCGGGCCCACGCCGAGCGCCTCGGGCTCGACCACCGCCCCGCCCTCGGGCGGTCCGACGCCGACCGCCTCCGCGAGCACCACCCGTCCGGCGACGGCCACACCCGCCCCGACGCCGGAGCCCTCGGAGAGCTGCGACCGCTTCCTGTGGTGGTGCTGGTAGGACTCCGAGGCACTCCCCGGCCCCGGCCCCTGCCCCGACCCGGCCCTTCCCGGGCCCGGCGACGGCCCTGGACTCGGCCCTGCCCGGCCACGGTCCGTCCCCGGCCCCTGTCCGGCCACGGCCCGGAGCCGGCCCGGACCCGGCCCCCCCCGCCCCGCCCCGCTCCGTCAGGACGCGGGAGGCGGGGTCTCGCCGAGCATCCGGAGCAGGAGGTCGCGGAGGAGGGTGCGCTCCACGCCGGTCAGCTCGCCGAGCGGCTCGCGCGCGAAGTGCAGCGACTCGCGGAGCCGGCGCGCGGTGTCCCGGCCGTCGTCGGTGGGCGCGGCCAGCTTGACCCGGCGGTCGGCCGGGTCGGGGCGCCGCTCGACCAGGCCCCGGGACTCCAGGCGGTCGATGATCCCCGTGACGTTGGACGGCTCGCACTTGAGCTTCTCGGCGATCTTCCGCATCGGCGTGGGCTCCAGGGCGAGCAGCCCGAGGACGCGCGCCTGCGCGCCGGTGAGGGAGTGGGCGGCGGCGGCCTCCTCGTACTCCTGGTGGTAGCGCGCCACGACCGTGCCGATCAGCTCGACGACTTCGAGGGTCACGGGGTCGGTGTGTGAGGTGGGCATGGGCATCATCCTACTCCGATGCTTGACAACATGAAATATTCAGGCGCATGGTTGTTTCATCAAGTGAAGCTTTTGCCCCGGAGGTCCCCACCATGACCGCTCTGCCCGCCACCAGCCGTGAATGGCACCTCGTCGCCCGCCCGCACGGCTGGCCCGCCCCCACCGACTTCGCCCTGCGCGAGGTCCCCGTCGAGGCGCCCGCCGAGGGCCGGATCCTGGTGAAGAACCTCCACTTCTCGGTCGACCCGTACATGCGCGGCCGGATGAACGACGTGAAGTCCTACGTCCCGCCGTTCAAGCTGGACCACCCGATGGACGGCGGCGCGGTCGGCGTCGTCGTCGCGTCGAGCGCGGAGGGCTTCGCCGAGGGCGACCACGTCCTGCACGGCCTCGGCTGGCGTGAGTACGCCAGTGTCCCTGCCCAGCACGCCACCAAGGTGGACCCGGAGCTCGCCCCGCTCTCCACCTACCTCGGCGTGCTCGGCATGCCCGGCCTGACCGCCTACGCGGGCCTCTTCGAGACCGCCTCCTTCAAGGAGGGCGACGCCGTCTTCGTCTCCGGCGCGGCCGGCGCCGTCGGCAGCCAGGTCGGCCAGCTCGCCAAGCTCGCCGGCGCCTCCCGGGTCATCGGCTCGGCCGGCTCCGACGAGAAGGTGAAGTGGCTCGTCGAGGAGCTCGGCTTCGACGCCGCCTTCAACTACAAGAACGGCCCGGTGCGGGACCAGCTCCGCGAGGCGGCGCCGGACGGCATCGACGTCTACTTCGACAACGTGGGCGGCGATCACCTGGAGGCCGCGATCTCCTCGCTCAACGTGCACGGCCGCGCCGCCATCTGCGGCATGATCGCCCAGTACAACGACACCGAGCCGGTCCCCGGCCCGCGGAACATGGCGATGATCATCGGCAAGCGGCTCCGCCTCCAGGGCGTGCTGGTCGCCGACCACTACGGCCTCCAGCAGAAGTTCGTCGAGGAGGTCGGCGGCAAGCTGCGCTCCGGCGAGCTCACGTACCGCGAGACCCTCGTCACCGGCATCGAGAACGGCGTGGACGCCTTCCTCGGTCTGCTCCGCGGCGACAACACCGGAAAGATGATCGTCTCGCTGGACCGGTAGTCTTCCCTCAGCCGTCGCGATCGTGGGCGCGAGTCGAGGCGGGAACAGAAGGCAGGAAACAGCATGTCCATCCAGCACTCCGACGTTCTCTACACCGCCGTCGCCACCGCGGAGAACGGCCGTGACGGCCGCGTCGCCACCGACGACGGCCAGCTCGACGTCGTCGTCAACCCGCCCAAGGCCATGGGCGGCTCCGGCGCCGGCACCAACCCCGAGCAGCTCTTCGCGGCCGGCTACAGCGCCTGCTTCCAGGGCGCCCTCGGCGTCGTCGCGCGGAACGAGAACGCGGACATCTCCGGCTCGACGGTCACCGCCGAGGTCGGCATCGGCAAGAACGACGACGGCTTCGGCCTCATCGTGAAGATCTCGGCCTCCATCCCGAACGTGGACGCCGAGACCGCCAAGAGCCTCATCGAGAAGGCCCACCAGGTCTGCCCGTACTCCAAGGCGACCCGCGGCAACATCACGGTCGAGCTCGCCGTCTGAGCCACCGGCCGCCGCGCGCGCGGACCCGTGCGGGCCGCACCCCGACCGACCGGGTTGCGGCCCGCACGCATGTGCGGAGCGGGTGATCGCCTGCCGCTAGGCTGCGCCCATGCGCGATTTCGGGGTGGGTTTCGGTTATCTGGTCCAGGGCCAGAAGTGGGTGGCACAGCACGGCCGGCAGTTCGGCTTCGGACTGCTGCCCGGTCTGGTGACGCTCGTCCTCTATGTCGGCCTGATGATCGGCCTCGCCCTCAACGCCGTCGACCTGGTGGCCTGGGCGACCCCCTTCGCCGACGACTGGTCCACCCTGTGGCGCGAGATCTTCCGCGACGCCATGACGGGCCTGCTCGTCGTCTTCGCGGCCTTCCTCGCCGTCGTCACCTTCACCGCCGTCACCCTCCTCATCGGCCAGCCCTTCTACGAGAAGCTCTCCGAGGACGTCGACCGCAGCCAGGGCGGGGACGTCCCCGAGTCCGGCCTGCCGCTCTGGCGCGAGCTGCTGATCTCGGCCCGCGACAGCCTCCGGGTGGTGCTCCGGGTCGCCTTCTACGGTGTGCTGCTCTTCGCCTGCGGCTTCATCCCCGTCGTCGGCCAGACCGTCGTCCCGGCCCTCGGCTTCTGCGTCTCCGGCTTCTTCCTCGCCGAGGAACTCACCGCCGTCGCCCTCCAGCGCCGGGGCGTCGAGCTCAAGGAGCGCCTCACCCTCCTGCGCTCCCGCCGCGGGGCCGTGCTCGGCTTCGGCGTCCCGCTCGCCCTCGCCTTCATCGTCCCCTTCGTGGCCGTCTTCCTGATGCCCGGCGCCGTCGCCGGCGCCACCCTCATGGTCCGCGACCTGCGCGACGAGCGGGGCGACCGGGACGACCGGGACGACGAAGACGACCACCAGGCGCCGGGCGGGCTCTCCTCCCCGGGGGCCGACCGCACCACGCACCCCACCCGGCCCTGACGCGGGCCACCGCCCGCCGTCCCGCCCCGGCCGCCCGCCGCCCGGCGGACTCCGGCGCCGCCTACGACCGGGCGTCGCCCCGGTCCGCCAGGACGGGGTGGAGCTCCGGTCGGGCGGACCACCACTCCTGGTGGAAGGGGTTGTTGGGGACGTTCGCCAGATACGCCTCCACCGCCGCGCGGTGGAGCAGGTCCGCGTGGCGGGCGGAGACCGTCGAACGGTTCCAGGCGAGGCGGATGCGGCCGGTCACCGGGTCACCCTCCAGGGGGCGCAGGACCGTGCCCTCCGTGGGTGGCGCGGTGGGCTGGCTCAGGGAGATCGCGCGGCCCGAGGCGATCAGGTCGTAGTGGATCTTCCGGTCGGAGACCCGGTGCCTCAGGGACGGCGCGAAGCCGGCCCGCTCGCAGGCCGCGGCCAGCGCCTCCGGGCCGCCGTCGTCGTCCTCGACCAGCGTCATCCAGGACTCGCCCGCCAGCTCGGCCAGCGGGATCCGCTCCTTCCCGGCCAGCGGGTGCTCCGCCGAGAGGCGTACGCAGAACGGCTCCTTGGGCACCACCGTCCGGGCCGTCGTCCCCTGCGGCAGCGGGACCTCGTGGTCGTTGACCTCGCCGTACAGCACCGCGTCGTAGCGGCCCGCGCCGAGCTGCCGGGTCAGCGTCGTCGCGGAGTGCTCCACCGTCACCGCGATCTCCCGGCCGGCCACGACCTGGTCGAGCCGGCCGAGCAGCGTGTCCACGAGCACCAGCAGGATGCAGCCGAGCCGCAGCGGGGTGTCCGGGTCGGCGGCCCGCGCCCCGGCGGCGAGCGCGTCCATCTCGCCGAGCACGAGCCGGGCCTTGGAGAGGACGAACTCGCCCAGCGGAGTGGGCTCCACCCCGCGCCGGCCGCGCAGGAACAGCTCCCCGCCCGCGACCCGCTCGATCCGCCGCAACTGCGCCGACAGCGCCGGCTGCGAGACGCCGAGCAGCTGCGCCGCGCGGCCCAGGCTGCCCGCCTCCGCGATCCGGCAGACGGCTTCCAGATGCCTCAACTCCAGCTGCATTGCAGCAGCGTACGCAGCACCGCGCGACCGCACCATAACCCGCGTCTTATGCCGGATGAGATGTCCCGAACCGGCCATGTACACGCCCATACTCGGCGCGACGATCCGTCTCCCCCACCCTGAACGGAGCACGACGTTGCACCCCACCAGACTCACCGCGGCCGTGGCCGCCCTGGCCCTCTCGGCGAGCCTCGCGACCGCCCTCGCCGGTACCGCCTCCGCCGCTCCCCAGGCGCAGCCGGTCCCGCCGGGCCACGGCAAGTCCCTGGCGCTCGCGGCAGCGGACTCCGCCGCCGCCAGCGGCCTCGACGAGCTGCGGCACGGAGCCGACGAGGACCTCGTCCGGACGTCCGTCACCCCGTGGTCGAACGGCCTCTACTACGCCGCCTACCAGCGGACGTACAAGGGTCTCCCGGTCCACGGCGGCGGCGACGGCGTCGTCCTCTCCGACTCCTCCGGCAAGGTCCGCGACGTGAGCGGCAGCGCCGCCCCGGCCATCGAGGTCTCCACGAGCGCCAGGGTGACCGCCGCGAAGGCCCTCGCCACCGCGCGCGGTCAACTGGCCGCGGTGGAGAGCGCGAGCGCCCCCGAACTCACCGTGCTCCTCAAGGCCGGCAAGCCCGTCCTCGCCTGGCACACCCTGGTCGTCGGCACCACCGCCGGGAACGTCCCCAGCTCGCTCGACACCTACGTCGACGCCCGCACCGGCAAGGTCGCCCAGGCCACCGACAAGATCCGGCACGCCGACGGCCGCGGCCACCACAACGGCAACGTCACCATCGACACCGCCGCCGGCTCCATGACCGACACCAGCCGCGGCGGCTTCAAGTGCGGCGGCCAGAACGGCAGCGCGTACACCGGCTCCTCGCCGTGGGGCAACGGCGGCGCCAACGACCTCGTCACCGCCTGCGTCGACATCATGTACGCGGCCCAGCGCGAGTCCGACATGCTCAAGGAGTGGTTCGGCTACAACGGCATCAACGGGCAGGGCGGCATGGTCCCGGCCCGCGCCGGGCTCTCCCAGGTCAACGCCTACTACGACGGCACGAAGACCACCTACGGGCGCAACCAGAACGGCACCAACCAGCTCACCGGCATCGACGTCGTGGCCCACGAGTACGGCCACGAGATCTTCGACCGCACCCCGGGCTCGGCCGGCTCGTCCAACGAGAACGGCGGCATGAACGAGTCCACCGGCGACATCTTCGGCGCCCTCACCGAGCACTACGCGAACAACCCGAACGACACCCCGGACTACACGGTCGGCGAGGAGCTCAACTTCACCGGCAACAACCAGCCCATCCGCAACATGTACAACCCCTCGCTCATCAACAACGACCCCAACTGCTACCCGCAGCTGACCTCGGGCACCGAGGTGCACGCGGCGGCCGGCCCGCAGAACCACTGGTTCTACCTGCTCGCCGAGGGCTCCAACCCGGGCGGCGGCAAGCCCAGCAGCCCGATATGTTCCGGCGGCCCGTCCTCCGTCACCGGCATCGGCATCCAGAAGGCCGGCAAGATCTTCATGGGCGCCCTGCTGATGAAGACCTCCTCCTGGAACCACCCCGCGGCCCGCCGCGCCACCCTCACCACCGCCAAGAACACCTACGGCGCCACCGAGTGCAACGCGGTGAAGGCGGCCTGGAACGCGATCGGCGTCCCCGCCCAGTCCGGCGAGACCGACTGCGGCGGCACCACGAACCCGGACTTCTCGCTCTCCCTGAACCCGTCCTCGGGCTCGGCCCAGCCGGACGACCAGGTCACCGCGACCGTGAACACCAGCACCACCGGCGGCTCCGCGCAGACCGTCCAGCTCTCCGCGAGCGGCGCCCCGAGCGGCGTCGGCGTCTCCTTCAGCCCCGCCTCGGTGACCTCCGGCACCTCCTCGACGATGACCGTGAAGGTCGCCGCGGGCACCCCGAACGGCACCTACCCGATCACCGTCACCGGCACGGGCTCCGCCACCCACACCGTCACCTACCAGCTGACGGTCGGCACCGGCACCCCGCCCACCGGCTGCGACGCCGCCGAGCACACCTACCGGGGCACGCTGGCCTCCGGTCAGGCCGCCGCCCAGCCGGACGGCTCGTACTACTACGCGGCGACCCCCGGCACCCACACCGGCTGCCTGCGCGGCCCGGCCGGCACCGACTTCGACCTGTACCTGCAGAAGTGGAACGGCGCGGGCTGGGCGGACGTGGCCGTCGGCGGCACCGCCGGCGCCGACGAGGACACCCGCTACCAGGGCACCGCGGGCTACTACCGCTACGTCGTGCACGCCTACAGCGGCTCCGGCGCCTACACGCTGGGCCTGAGCGCCCCGTAGCGGGCGACGCGAGCGCCCCGGCGCGGGGCACCTGACGCCCCGCGCCGGGGCGGGAGACCGTACCGCGGACCGGGGGTTCCGTCGTACGGCTCCCGGGCCGGGCCGCCGGAGTCCCACGGCGGCCCGGCCCTTCCGCGCCCGCGTTCCGGCGCCTCAGCCCACCTCGGCGAGCACGAACCCCGGCCGCTCGGGGCCCGCGTCGGCGAGCCGCCCCCCGTCGGGACCCCAGACCCCGGACCCGCCGCCGCCCTCGCCGACCTCGCTCGGCCCCAGCGAGTTGCCCAGCGCCACGTACAGGCCGAACTCCCGGGCGCGGACCGGGTAGACGGTCTCGAAGGAGTCGTTCGCGGCGTCGAGCATCGAACTCGCCAGGTACACCGAGCAGCCGTCGGCGGCGGCCCGCTCGGCGAGCTCCGGGAAGCGGTTGTCGTAGCAGGTGGCCAGCGCGAACCGGAGCCCGTCGAGCGCGAACCGCCCGTCGGCCGTCCCCGCCGCGAAGGTGTCCCGCTCGTCCCCGTGGTACAGGTGCCGCTTGTCGTAGCGGGCGAGCGTCGAGCCGTCCGGGCCGATCACCAGCGTCGCGAGGCCGGGCAGCGGACCCGCGCCCCGCACCGGCCCGTTGACGACCGCGGCCGCCCCGGCCGCCCGGCACGCCGCCCGGACGGGTTCGAGGCGGGGGTCGTCCTCGGCGAGGACCAGGGCCGGGTCCTCCCGGATCAGGGCGGTGTCGTACCCGGTGAGCGACAGCTCCGCGAAGACGACGACCCGGGCGCCGGCGGCCCCGGCCTCCCGGACCAGACCGGCGATCGTACGGACATTGGCCTCGACGTCCCCGGGGACCGGGGCGAACTGGGCGGCGGCGAGCAACATGACGCCCATGGTCGCAGCCCCCCGCCGGCCGACCGCGACCGGCCGGGGCGAAATCCCGGGCGCCCGCGCCGGCGACCGGCCGGGGCCCGAAATCCCCGGGCGCCCGCGCCGCGACCGGACCTAGACTCGCCGCACCGGTTCCGCGCGCGGAGCCGCAGGGCGCGGGGCCGTGGCAGAGCGGACGATTGCGGACCCGGGTGGAGGAGGTCCCCGAAACCCGGGAAGAGTGAGCGGTCGCCGGACCTGGCGGCAGGCTCGCGCGGGTTCGAATCCCGCCGGCCCCGCACCCGCCCCGTACGCCGGCACCCGCCCCGTACGGGCCCGCTACCGCTCGGCGGAGCCCGCGAGCAGCCGCAGGAAATCCCGGAAGGCGCCCGGCATGTCGACGGCGGACGGGTCCAGGAGCCACTGGTACTGGAGGCCGTCCATCACGGCCGTGAGCAGGGGGGCGGCCCGCTCGGGGGTGAGCCCGCCCGGCAGCCGCTCGCCGAACTCCAGGCGCAGCACCTCCGCCATGCTGGCGCGCACCTGCGCGTACCGCTCGGTGAAGAACTCCCGGGCCGGATGCCCGTCCGTGACGCTCTCGCCGAGCAGCGCGGAGAAGGTCTGCACGATCCCGGGCCGCATCGCGTTGTACTCCACCAGCGAGTCCAGCAGGTCGAGCCGCCAGCCCTCCCGGTCCCGGCCGCCGCTGGTGTCCCAGCGGTCGCGCTCCTCCAGGACGGCGACGAGCAGGGCCTCCTTGGTGGGGAAGTAGTGCAGCAGGCCCTGCTGGGTCAGGCCGACGCGCTCGGCGACGGAGCCGAGCGTGGCGCCCCGGTAGCCGCGCTCCGCGATCACCTCCAGGGCGGCGCGCAGGATCTCCGCGCGGCGCTCCTCGCTCCTGGTCCGTGCCGTCCGTGCCATCGTCCGGCCCCCTTTCCGCAGGTCCCCGTCCACAGGACCGTACGCCCAGGACCGTACGGCATGCCCCGCACGACGTCGCCGGATAACGAAAAGGTCACATCACCTACCGATCTACAGGTAGGTGGGTTCATGATGACCGCACCAGCACTTCAACGCGGAGGTACGGACGTGAACGAGGACGCCACGCGCGAGGCAGCCGTCGAGGCCGCGCTCGCCCGGCTCGACCTGGACGCCAAGGCCCGGCTGCTCGGCGGCCAGGACATGTGGTCCCTGCCCGCCCTGCCGGAGATCGGCCTCGCCTCGCTCGTGATGTCCGACGGCCCCATCGGCGTCCGCGGCGTCCGCTGGACCGCCGACGACCCGTCCGTCGCCCTGCCGTCCCCGACCGCGCTCGCCGCCGCCTGGGACCCCGCCCTCGCCCGCCGGGCCGGCCGGCTCCTCGCCCAGGAGGCCCGCCGCAAGGGCGTCCACGTGCTGCTCGCCCCGACCGTCAACCTGCACCGCACCCCGCTCGGCGGGCGCCACTTCGAGGCGTACAGCGAGGACCCGTACCTCACCGGCGCCATCGGCACCGGCTACGTCCAGGGCGTCCAGGACGGCGGCGTCGGCACCACCGTCAAGCACTTCGTCGCCAACGACGCCGAGACCGACCGCTTCACCGTCGACAACCACATCGCCCCGCGCCCGCTCCGCGAGCTCTACCTCGCCCCCTTCGAGGCGATCGTCGAGAACGCCCGCCCCTGGGGCATCATGACCGCCTACAACCAGGTCAACGGCGTGACCATGACCGAGCACCACCAGCTCGTCAACGACGTCCTGCGCGGCGAGTGGGGCTTCGACGGCGTCAACGTCTCCGACTGGATGGCCGCCCGCTCCACCACCGGCGACATCCTCGGCGGCCTCGACGTGGCCATGCCCGGCCCCGCCACCGTCTACGGCGAGCACCTCGCCGCCGCCGTCCGGGCCGGCGAGGTCGACGAGTCCGCCGTCGACGCCGCCGTACGGAACGTGCTGCGGCTCGCCGCCCGCGTCGGCGCCCTCGAAGGCGCCCCCGCCGCCGTCCCCGAGCCCCCCGCCGCGATCGACGGCGACGCGCTCGCCCGCGAGATCGCCCGGCGCGGCGTCGTCCTCGTGCGGAACGAGAACGGCGCGCTCCCGCTGAGGCCCGGCACCGTCGCCCTCTCCGGCGCCGCCGCCCGCGACGCCCGCGTCCTCGGCGGCGGCTCCGCCCAGGTCTTCCCCGAGCACGTCGTCTCGCCGCTCGACGGCCTCACCGCCGCCCTCCCCGACGGCAGCCTCACCTACACCGTCGGCGCCGACCCCAGCGACGAACTCGCCCCCGCCGACCAGGGCTTCACCCTCCGCGCGGTCTGCCGCGACGCCGAGGGGAACGTCCTCGGCGAGGGCAGCCTGCCCAACGGCCAGGTCCAGTGGATCGGCGACGACCTCCCGGCCGGCGTCACCCACGACACCCTCGCCTCCATCGAGGTCACCGGAACCTTCACGCCCCGCGAGAGCGGCGCCCACGCCTTCGGCACCCGCGGCCTCGGCGCCTTCACCCTCACCGTCGACGGCCGCGAACTCTTCGACGGCGTCCAGGCGATGGGCCCCGAGACCGACCCCTTCGAAGCCTTCTTCGGCTCCCCGGTCGAGCGCGGCACCGTCGACCTCACCGCCGGCGAGACCGTCCGGGTCTCCCTCCGGCACACCCTCGCCAAGGAGTTCGCCGCCCCGCTCCCCGCGGTCATGTTCTCCTTCGTCCACCTCGGTCCCCGCCGTGACCCCGACGAACTGATCGCCGAAGCCGTCGAGGCGGCCCGCGCCGCCGACACCGCCGTCGTGGTCGTCGCCACCACCGAACGCGTCGAGTCCGAGGGCTTCGACCGCAAGGACCTCGCCCTCCCCGGCCGCCAGGACGACCTCGTCCGCGCCGTCGCCGCCGCCAACCCGAACACGGTCGTCGTCGTCAACGCCGGCTCACCGGTCGAACTGCCCTGGCGCGACGACGTCGCCGCGATCCTGCTCGGCTGGTTCCCCGGCCAGGAGGGCGGCGCCGCCCTCGCCGACGTCCTCACCGGCGCCGAAGAGCCCGGCGGCCGCCTCCCCACCACCTGGCCGGTCGCCCTCGCCGACGCGCCCGTCACCGAGGTCACCCCCACCGACGGCGTACTCGACTACACCGAGGGCCTGTTCATCGGCTACCGCGCCTGGGACAAGGCCGGCGCCGCCCCCGCGTACCCCTTCGGCCACGGCCTCGGCTACACCACCTGGTCGTACGACTCCCTCACCGCGACCCCCGAGACCGTCACCGTCCGCCTCACCAACACCGGCGACCGCCCCGGCCGCGAGACCGTCCAGCTCTACCTCGCACCCGTCCGGGACACCGTCGAGCGCCCCGCGCGCTGGCTCGCCGCCTTCGCCGGCGTCGAGGCCGCGCCCGGCGAGACCGTCGAGACGGTGATCCCCCTCCCGCGCCGCGCCTTCGAGATCTGGGACGAGGAGAAGCACGCCTGGACCGTCGTCCCCGGCCGCTACGAACTCCACGCCGCCCACTCCCTCGCCGACGCCCGCCTCACCGCCGAGATCGAGCTGTAGGGCACCCCGGGACCGGCCCCGGGGCGGGAACTGACGCCCGCCCCGGGGCTACTTCTCCGTGATCCTCCGGTACGCCAGCTCCGCCAGGCGCGCCTGGCCGTCGCGGCTCGGATGGAACCAGTCCCAGGGGGACAGCAGCGACCCGTCGAAGCGGAAGCCGAACACCGCGCCGCCGTCGTACCGGCAGAGCCGGTCGGCCGCGCAGACCTCCGCGAGCACCTCGTTGTACGCCACCACCCGCTCGCGCACCGCCGCCCGCCGCTCCCCGGCCGCCGCGCCGAGGTCCTCCGGGTCCGCCAGCATGGCCCCGCAGACGCCCAGCTCCCAGACCCGCCGCGCCGCCGGGCTCGCCCGGCCGGTGTACCAGAGCCGGAGCAGGTCCGGCACGCTCGCCACGTACACCCGCGCCTCGGGGGCGTCCTTCCGCAGCCGGGCCATCGCCGTCTCGAACGACCGGCGGAAATCGGCCACCGGCGTCATCCCCGCCGGCGTCGGCCGGCAGGCGTCGTTGGCGCCGATCATCACCGTCACCAGACCGGGCCGCTCGGCCGCCGCCCGCGCCATCTGCTCCGGCAGCGCCGCCACCCGGGCGCCGCTGCGGGCCAGGTTCCAGCTGTTCCCGGCCACCCGGCCGGCGCCGAGCAGCCGCAGCGCCAGACTGTTCACCGCCGGGTCCGTGCCGGTCGCCCAGGACGCCTCGGGGCAGTCCGCGAGCAGCGCGCAGGCGTCGAAGGCGCGGGTGAGGGAGTCGCCGACGGCGGCGACGGAGCCGGGGGAGCCGCCCCAGGACGAGGCCGGCGCGGATGTGGGCGGGGGCGTGGGCTTCGGCGCCTGCCGGGGTGGCGCGGAGGCCGTCGCCGGAGCCACGGGACCGGCCGTCGGGCCGCTCGCGCACCCCGCGAGCGCGGCCGCCGCGAGCACGGCGCCCACGGCGGCGGTACGGAATCGGCGTCGGCCGTACGGCACGGCCCCTCCTTCGCGCTACGGGCCTCCTGGCGGGTGAAAGCTTCGTGTCCACCCGCCCCCGGACCGACCGTACGTCACCCCGATGACGGTGCGGCACGGTAGCTTTTCCCCCGTCGAACCAGCGGCGCGCCCGCGCCGACCGGCTCCGGTAAATTACATCACGTCACATGCTGTCCCTTTTCAGAAGGTTTGCGGAGTTCTTCGCCTGATGCTGTTTACTGAGGCCGCTGGGAAGGCGAACCTCGTCCCACACTGGAGGTCCCGGTGACGACACGTGGAGTCCTGTACGTACACTCCGCACCGCGCGCGCTCTGCCCGCACGTCGAATGGGCGGTGGGGGGTGTCCTCGGTGCGCGGGTCCAGCTCGACTGGATCCGCCAGCCCGCGGCGCCCGGCACCTGGAGAGCCGAGTTCTCCTGGCAGGGCGAGACCGGCACCGCCTCCAAACTCGCCTCCGCGCTGCGCGGCTGGCAGATGCTCCGCTTCGAGGTGACCGCGGAGCCCTGCCCGACCGCCGAGGGCGAGCGCTACAGCGCCACCCCCGACCTGGGCATCTTCCACGCCGTCACCGGCATGCACGGCGACATCCTCGTCCCCGAGGACCGGCTGCGCGCCGCCCTCGCCCGCGCGGCGCAGGGCGAGACCGTACTGGAGGCCGAGATCGCCAAGCTCCTCGGCAAGCCCTGGGACGACGAGCTGGAGCCCTTCCGCTACGCGGGCGAGGGAGCCCCGGTCCGCTGGCTTCACCAGGTCGTCTGAGCCCGTTCACCCGGACCCGCTAGCTTCCCGGCACTGGGCGCGCAGGGGGCGCGCGGGGCGGGGGGACGCGGATGACGGGCTTGCGCAGGACGGTCGGGGCGGTCGCCGCGGCACTGGGAGGGACGACGCTGGGCGCCGCCCTCGTGCTGCTGGCGGGCTTCGTCTACCAGCTGGTGGCCGGGAACGCGGCCGGGGGCCTGGCGGGGTGGGCGTTCGGGCTGCTGCTCCTGGCGCTGATCCTCTTCGGCGTCTTCGGCTCACTGCTCCCGGACGAGGAGGCGGCCGCCGCCCTCTCCGACACGCCCGGCCGGAAACCGACTCCGGAGCCGCACACGACCTCGCAGCCGACCTCGCCCCCGGGCCCGGCCCCGGCCACGGTCTCAGGCGCCGCCACGGCATCGGACGCACCCACGGTCTCGGGCGCGGCCACGGTCTCGGGCGCGGCCACGGCCTCGGACGCGGCCACGGTCTCGGGCGCGCCCACGGTCTCGGACGCACCCACGGCCTCGGACGCACCCACGGCCTCGGACGCGGCCACGGCCTCAGGCGCCGCCACGGTCTCGGGCGCGGCCACGGTCTCGGACGCGCCCACGGCCCCGGCCGCGCCCACGGCCCCGGGCGCGGCCATGGCCACGGACGCACCCACAGCCCCGGGCGCCGCCGCACCCTCGGACGCAGCCACGGCCCCGGGTGCGCCCACGCCGGTGGCGGACGGCAAGACGGCTGACGGGGCGGCCGTGGGCGCGGACGACGGATGGTCCGACGCCCTCGTCTTCTTCCTCGTCCTGTTCGGTCTGATCGCCGGCGGCCCCTTCGGCATCGCCGGGTACGAGGCGCTGCGGCCGGAGCACCGGCCACCCGCGGTGACCTCCCCGTCCCCCCGCTGACCCCCGCGCGGCCCTGCTCCGGCCCGCTCCGGCGCCGCTCCGGCCCCGCCCCGCTCCGGCCGTGCGCGAAAGGCCCGCCCCGGGCGACTGGGGCGGGCCTTTCGCGTGTGACGCGGGTCAGATCGTGCGGAACGCCAGGACCACGTTGTGGCCGCCGAAGCCGAACGAGTTGTTGACCGCGGCGATCGTGCCCTGGGGCAGGGCGCGGGGCTCGCCGCGGACGATGTCGGCCTCGACCTCGGGGTCCAGGTCGTCGACGTTGATGGTCGGCGGGGCCAGGCGGTGGTGGAGCGCCAGGACCGTCGCGACGGTCTCGATGCCGCCCGCGCCGCCCAGGAGGTGACCGGTCATCGACTTCGTCGCGGAGACCGCCACGTGGTCGAGGTCGTCGCCGAAGACCTTCCGCAGCGCCTTGATCTCGGCGACGTCGCCCTGCGGCGTCGACGTGGCGTGCGCGTTGAGGTGCACGACCTCGGCCGGCTTCAGGTCGGTGGTGTCCAGCAGGTGCTGGAGCGCGGAGGCGATGCCCCGGCCGGACGGCTCGGGCTGCGCGATGTGGTGGCTGTCGGCCGACAGGCCCTGGCCGATCGCCTCGCAGTAGATCTTCGCGCCGCGGGCCCTGGCGTGCTCCTCGGACTCCAGGATCACGACGCCGGCGCCCTCGCCGAGCACGAAGCCGTCGCGGCCCTTGTCGTAGGGGCGCGAAGCCTTCGTCGGCTCGTCGTTGTTCTTGGACATCGCCATCATGTTGGCGAAGGCGGCGATCGGCAGCGGGTGGATCGCGGCCTCGGTGCCACCGGCGACGACCACGTCGGCACGGCCGCTGCGGATCATCTCGATGGCGTAGCCGATCGCCTCGGCGCCCGACGCGCAGGCGGAGACCGGGGTGTGGACGCCGGCGCGGGCGTTCACCTCCAGACCCACGTTGGCGGAGGGGCCGTTCGGCATCAGCATGGGCACGGTGTGCGGGGAGACGCGGCGGACGCCCTTCTCCTTCAGCACGTCGTACTGGTCGAGCAGGGTCGTGACACCGCCGATGCCCGAGGCGATGACGGAACCGAGCCGCTCGGGGGCGATGCCCGCGTCCTCGCCGGCCGGAGCGGTGTAACCCGCGTCGGCCCACGCCTCACGGGCCGCGATCAGCGCGAACTGCGCCGAACGGTCCAGCTTGCGCGCGAGCGGGCGGGGCAGCACCTCGCCCGGGTCGACCGCGGCGAACGCGGCGATCTGGACGGGCAGTTCGGCGAAACGCTCGCCCTCGAGGGGCTTGACGCCGGAGCGTCCCGCAAGAAGACCTTCCCAGGTCGTTGCGGAGTCGCCACCCAGCGGTGTGGTTGCGCCGATACCGGTGACGACCACGGTGCGATTGGTCGAGCTCACAGGAATTCGTTCTCCATGTGTGTGATGGTCGAAAGACGGCGCCACCGCCGGGTGGCGGACCGAATCAGCGGGGACCGGGCCCGGTAGGGCCCTGGTCCACCAGGGCCGAATCAGGCCTGGTGCTTGAGGATGTAGTCGACAGCGTCGCCCACGGTCTTGAGGTTCTTGACGTCCTCGTCGGGGATCTTGACGTCGAAGCGCTCCTCGGCGGCGACGACGACCTCGACCATGGACAGGGAGTCGACGTCCAGGTCGTCGGTGAAGGACTTGTCCAGCTGGACGTCCTCGACCGGGATGCCGGCGATCTCGTTCACGATCTCGGCGAGACCTTCGACGAGCTGCTCCTGGGTGAAGGCCATGGTGGCGCTCCTTCTGTGGTTGCTTCGGTGGGTTGGCGTCCGGGAGATCCCGGTCGCCTAGGGGAGAGTAACGACCGTCGCGGCGAACACGAGACCCGCCCCGAAGCCGATGACGAGCGCGGTGTCGCCGCTCTTCGCCTGTCCGGTCGCCAGGAGCCGCTCCATCGCGAGCGGGATCGAGGCGGCCGAGGTGTTGCCGGTGGTCTCGACGTCACGGGCGACCGTGACGTGCTCCGGCAGCTTCAGGGTCTTCACCATCGAGTCGATGATCCGCATGTTGGCCTGGTGCGGGATGAAGACGTCCAGGTCGTCCGCCGAGATGCCGGCGGCGTCCAGGGCCTGCTGCGCGACCTTGGCCATCTCGAAGACGGCCCAGCGGAAGACCGCCTGGCCCTCCTGCGTGATGGCGGGGAACTTGATCTCGCCGGCCTCGTTGAGCGGCAGGTTCGAGACGTCGCCGACGGCGAAGTCGTCCCACGGCACGGTCTGCTTGATCGTCTCCGACTTGTCGCCCTCGGAGCCCCAGACGGTGGGGCCGATGTGCGGCACGTCGGAGGGGCCGACCACGACCGCGCCGGCGCCGTCGCCGAACAGGAAGGCCGTCGCGCGGTCCTCCAGGTCCGTCAGGTCGCTCAGCCGCTCGACGCCGATCACGAGGACGTACTCCGCCGAGCCCTCGACGATCATGCCCTTGGCGAGGGTCAGGCCGTAGCCGAAGCCCGCGCAGCCGGCGGAGATGTCGAAGGCGGCCGGCTTCCCGGCGCCGATCTTGTCGGCGATCTCGGTGGCGACGGCCGGGGTCTGCTTGAAGTGCGAGACGGTCGAGACGACGACGGCGCCGATCTGCTCCGGGGTGATCCCGGCCTCGGCGATCGCCTTGCCCGACGCCTCCACCGACATGGCGGTGACGGTCTCCTCGGGGGAGGCCCAGTGACGGGTGGCGATGCCCGAGCGCGAACGGATCCACTCGTCGGACGAGTCGATCTTCTCGAGGATCACCTCGTTCGGCACGACCCGGGCCGGGCGGTAGCCGCCGACGCCCATGATCCGCGCGTACGGGGCGCCCTTGCTGGGCTTGATCTTCGACATGCTTCTCGACACTCCTCGTCAGACGGCCGTGTGCTCGGCGACGAGCGTACGGGCCGCGTCCAGGTCGTCGGGAGTCTTCAGGGCCACCGTGGCCACGCCCGGCAGCGCGCGCTTGGCGATGCCGGTGAGGGTGCCGCCGGGGCAGACCTCGATCAGCGCGGTCGCTCCGAGGGCCTGGAAGGTCTCCATGCACAGGTCCCAGCGGACCGGGTTGGCGACCTGGCCGACCAGGCGCGCGAGGACCTCGGCGCCGGTGGCGACGGTCTGCCCGTCCTTGTTGGAGACGTACGCCACGGCCGGCTCGGCCGGGGTCACCTCCTGGGCGGCCTGCTCCAGGGCGGCGACCGCGGGGGCCATGTGGTGCGTGTGGAAGGCGCCGGCGACCTTGAGCGGGACGACCCGGCGGACGCCCTCGGGCTTGTCCGCCTCCAGGGCGGCCAGCTGCTCCAGCGTGCCGGCGGCCACGATCTGGCCCGCGCCGTTCACGTTGGCCGGGGTCAGGCCGAGCTTCTCCAGGTGCGGGACGGTCACCTCGGGGTCGCCGCCGAGCAGGGCGGACATGCCGGTCGGGGCGATCGCGGCGGCGTCGGCCATCGCCAGACCGCGGGCGCGGACCAGCTTCAGGGCGGCGGTGTCGTCGAGGACGCCCGCGAAGACGGCGGCGGTGAACTCGCCGACGCTGTGGCCGGCGACCGCGCCGGGCGCCGTCTGCCCGAGGGCGGCGGCGGAGAGCAGGCCGGCCGCGACGAGCAGCGGCTGGGCCACGGCGGTGTCACGGATGTCGTCCGCGTCCGCCTTCGTGCCGTAGTGGACGAGGTCGAGCCCGATGGCGTCGGACCAGGCCGCGAGGCGGTCGGCGGCACCGGGGAGTTCGAGCCAGGGAGTCAGGAAGCCGGGCGTCTGGGCGCCTTGGCCGGGAGCGACGAGTACGAGCACCCTCACACTCTCTCTTGGGGACGGCGTCCGGCGCCCGTGGGGACTAGGACGAAGAACCGTCGGGGTAATTGTTGGTGTTCGACAAAAGTCTAGGACTGCCCGTCCGCGTCGGCCAAGCGTCCCAGGATCAGGGCGATCCGCAGGGTGAACGCGGATCGGACGTCGGAGGGTGACCAGCCGGTGACGTCGGTCACACGTCGGAGCCGGTAGCGCACGGTGTTCGGGTGGACGAAGAGCATCCTCGCCGCGCCTTCGAGACTGCTGGCCTGTTCCAGATAGACACTCAGAGTTTCCAGCAGCGCCGAGCCCGCTTCCTCCAGCGGTCTGTAGATCTCCTCCACCAACTGCTCGCGGGCCGAAGGGTCGGAGGCGATCGCGCGCTCCGGAAGCAGATCGTCCGCGAGCACCGGCCGGGGCGCGTCCTGCCAGGCCGTGCACGCCTTCAGGCCGGCCGCCGCCGCCTGCGCGGACCGGGTCGCCGCCAGCAGGTCGGGCACCACGGGACCGGCCACGACCGGGCCCGCCGCATACGGCCCGATCAGCGCCTTCGCCACCCCGAGCGGATTGTCGGAGCCGCCCGCGATCACCACGAGCCGGTCGCCGAGCACGCCGGTGAGGACCTGGAGCTTGGCGTGCCGGGCGGCCCGCCGGATCGCCTCCACGGTCAGCTCGCTGTCGCCGTCCGGGGCGGTGCCGAGCACCACGCACACGTGGTCCGGCGAGTTCCAGCCCAGCGCGGCGGCCCGGGACACCGCGCCCTCGTCGGCCTCGCCGGACAGGACCGCGTTCACCACCAGCGACTCCAGGCGGGCGTCCCAGGCGCCGCGCGCCTCCGCCGCCTGCGCGTACACCTGGGCGGTCGCGAAGGCGATCTCCCGCGCGTAGACGAGGAGCGCCTCGCGCAGCACCGACTCGTCGCCGGGCGCCGCGACCTCCTCGATCGCGACCTCCATGACCTCGATCGTCGTCCGGACCATCTCCACGGTCTGGCGGAGCGTGATCGCCCGGGTCAGCTCGCGCGGCGCCGTGCCGAAGACGTCCGTCGAGATCGCCTGCGGGGTCTCGGGGTGCCGGAACCACTCGGTGAACGCGGCGATGCCCGCCTGTGCCACCAGACCGATCCACGAGCGGTTCTCGGGCGGCATCGCCCGGTACCACGGCAGCGTCTCGTCCATGCGGGCGATGGCGTTCGCGGCGAGCCGCCCGGAGGACTGTTCGAGGCGCTTCAGGGTGGCGGCGTGCGGATGAGCGGCGTTCGTGGGTTCAGACACGGGGACAAGACTGCCTCATCCGGGCACCGCCGTGCGGGGTCGGGGCGGTTTCGCCCGCGCCGCTGCCGCTACCGTACGCAGGGTGATCCGTATCCAGCGCGCCGGCGACCGGTATCCGGGCGGCGACCCCGAGGCCGGCGTCGAGACCCGGCACGCCCTCTCCTTCGGGCCGTACTACGACCCCGACAACCTCCGCTTCGGCCCGCTCCTCGCCGTCAACGAGGAGCGGCTGGCCCCCGGCGCCGGTTTCGACGAGCACCCGCACTCCCACACGGAGATCGTCACGTGGGTGGTGGAGGGCGAGCTCACCCACCGCGACACCACCGGCCACGAGACGGTCGTCCGCCCCGGCGACCTTCAGCACCTCTCCTCGGCGGCCGGCGTCCGGCACGTCGAGCGCAACGCCGGCGACGCGCCGCTGACCTTCGTCCAGATGTGGCTGGCCCCGCGCGAGACCGGCGGGGAGCCCTCGTACACCCTCCTGCGCGGCCTGCCGGGCCGGTACGAGCTGCCGGCCGCCGACGCCGTCCTCCACGTCCACCGCCTGGAACCCGGCGAGGAGGCGGAGCTCCCGCCCGCCCCGACGCTCTACGTCCACGTGGTCCGCGGCACGGTCGCCCTGGCGGGCGAGGAGCTGGGAGCGGGCGACGCGGCACGCGCCACGGACGCGCCGCGGCTGACGCTCCGCGCGACGACCGCCGCCGCGGAGGCACTGGTCTGGGAGGCGGGCGGCTCCTGAGGCGGCCCTTCAGCCCAGCGCGCTCTTCGCCTTCCAGGCCGTCCAGGACAGGTTCCACGCCCCGTAGCCGTTGCCCTCGGCGACGACGCCCTTCGTGTCGCCGCCCTTGATCTCGAACGGGTCCCCGACGTTCACGCTCGCGTAGAACGACTTCGCGTCCTCGGTGCTCATCCCGATGCACCCGGAACTGGCGTTGACACGGCCGAAGTTCCCCGCGTTCCACGGCGCCGCGTGCGCGTACATGCCCGACCACGTCAGGCGCATCGAGTAGTCGACCATCTTGTCGTAGGCGTCGCCGAGGCCGACCGTCTCCGAGTTCATGTTGATCGTCCCCTCCTTCGCCATCAGGACGGCCGTCCCCCGCCACGACCGCTTGTCGCCGCCGGGCGTCCCGCCGGAGACCGGGATGGTCCGGACCGTCCGGCCGTCCTTCACCAGCGTCAGCCGCTTCGTGTCCAGGTCCACCTTCACCACCTGCGAGGCGCCGACGGTGAAGCCGGTCCGGTAGTCGCGGACGAACCAGCCGTCGCCCGAGTCCGTCCCGTTCAGGTCCGCCTGGAGCGTGACCTTCGTCCCCGGCTTCCAGTACTGCCGGGGCCGCCAGTCCACCCGGTCCCGGCCCGAGTGGTCGGTCACCCAGCCCCACGAGCCCTCGGTGCCGTTCGAGGTGGTGACCTTCAGCTGCCGCTCCACGTCGGCCTTCTTCGTCACCGGCCGGTCGAAGACGATCGACAGCGGCTGCCCGACCCCGACGGTGGTGTTCTTCCCGGGCGCCAGCGTCAGCTTGTTGACCGTCCCGGCCTCCGCCGTGGTGAAGGTGGACCGCGTCGTGGTCTCCTTCCCGCCGGCGGTACGGGTCACCGCCTCGACCGTGTACGAGGCGCCCGGCACCGCCTTCCGGTCCGAGGTCCAGCGCGCCCCGCCCGCGGCCGGCTTCCCGGCCAGCTTCCCGCCCTCCGCGTCCGTGACCGTCACCGAGGAGAACGTCCCGCCGGCCGCCGTCACCGTCACCGGCTTCCCGGCCGCCCGGTCCACCACGGTCACCTTCGCGGGCGGCCCGTCCTGCGCGGCGCCCGGCGAGGAGCCGGCCGAGGAGCCGGGACCACTGGCGGCCTGCGCGGTGCAGGCGGTGAGGGAGACCGCCAGGGCGACGGCGGCCAGAGCGGGGCGGGACGTGCGTATCGGCGGCACGGAGCACCTCCGGAAGAGGAGAGAAAAGGGTGGGATGCCCGGACTCTAGGCCGCTCCACCCGGCCTCCGCCCGGCCCGGGGCCCATGTGACGAGGGCTGATGGGAAACGGTCATCGTCCCGTCACACACGCCGCGCGGACCCGTCTCATCCGGCTGTGAGCCTGCTGTGCGCCGCGCCACCGGGGGGCGGACGAACCAAGGAGGCTCTCGTTGTGTCAGCGCTGCTCGTGACGCCCGCACCCGTGAAGCGCCGTCCCGCCGCCGTGCCGCCCGCCGGCCCGGTCCGGCTCGGCCCCGTGACCACCGAGGTCTACCGCGCCTTCCTCGCCTCCCGCGCCACGGGACCCGAAGGACCCAGCTTCCTCCAGCTCCCCGCCTGGGCACAGGTCAAGGACGGCTGGAGCCACCAGCTCATAGGCTGGGGCCCCGAGTCGGGAGAGCTCACCGGCGTCGCCCTCGTCCTGCTGCGGACCTTCCCCGGCACCCGCAAGCGCTTCGCCTACCTCCCGGAAGGGCCCGTCGCCGACTGGGCCGACCCCGCGATCGACCGCTGGCTCGACCCGCTCCTCGCCCATCTGCGGGCCTCCGGCGCCTTCGCCGTACGCATCGGGCCCACCCCCGCCCACCGCCGCTGGACCGCCGCCACCGTCAAGGCCGCCACCGGGCCCGGCCGCCGGCTCGGCGACGTCCTCGCCGACGAGGTCGACCCGCTCGGCACCGCCGTCGCCGAACGGCTCCGCGCCCGCGGCTGGAAGCGGTGCGGCGGCGACTCCGAGGACGGCGCCGACGCCCAGCCCCGCCACGTCTTCCAGGTCCCGCTCACCGGCCGCACCCCCGACGACCTGTGGTCCGGCCTCAACCAGGAGTGGCGGCGCAACGTCCGCAAGGCCCGCAAGTCCGGCGTCGAGATCACCGTCGGCTCCGCGGCCGACCTGCCGGAGTTCCACCGCCTCCTGAAGATCACCGAGGAGCGCGACGGCTTCCGCCTCGGCCGCTCCCTCGCCTACTACGAGCGCCAGTACGCCGTCCTCAACGCCGAGCACGCCGGCCGGATGAAGCTCTACCTCGCCCGCCACGAGGGCGAGATCCTCGCCGCCCACACCATGCTCACCGTCGGCCGGCGGGTCTGGTACCAGACCGGCGCCTCCGCCGACCACCGCCGCGAGGTCCGCCCCTCCAACGCCCTCCAGTGGCGCATGCTCCTCGACGCCCAGGCCCTCGGGGCGGACGTCTACGACCTGCGCGGGGTACCCTCCACCCTCGATCCGGACGACCGTGCCCACGGGCTGCTGCGCTGGAAGCTCGGCACGGGCGGACAGGTCGTCGAGACGCTGGGGGAGTGGGAGACACCGATGCACGGCACGACCAACCAGGCGCTGTACCGCGCCTTCCAGGCATACATGAACCGCCGATGAGCAACGGCACCACCCTCGCCCCGCCCGCGCCGACCCGGCGCAAGCCCGCCTCCGCGCTCCGCAGCGGCGCCCTCATGGCCGCCGGATCGCTGGTCTCCCGCGCCACCGGATTCGTCCGCGCCTCCGTCGTCGCCGCCGCCCTCGGCGCGGGCGTGGTCGCCGACGGCTACGCGGTGGGCAACTCCGTCCCCACCATCGTCTACATGCTGCTCCTCGGCGGCGCCCTCAACGCCGTCTTCGTGCCCGAACTGGTCAAGGCGGCCAAGGAGCACGAGGACGGCGGCGCCGCCTACACCGACCGGCTCCTCACCCTCTGCGGCCTCGCCCTCGCCGCCCTCACCGCCGGCGCCGTGCTCGCCGCCCCCCTGATCGTCGACACCTACACCGACTACGCGGGCGGCCAGCGGGACCTCACGATCGCGTTCACGCGCGCGTGCCTCCCGCAGATCCTCTTCCTCGGCCTCTTCACCCTCCTCGGCCAGGTCCTCAACGCCCGCGGCCGCTTCGGCGCCATGATGTGGACCCCGGTCCTCAACAACGTCGTGGTCGTCGCCGTCTTCGGCCTCTTCCTCGTGGTCAGCGACGGCGGAGAGCTCACCCCCGGCGAGACCGCCCTCCTCGGCTGGGGCACCACCGCCGGCATCGCCGCCCAGGCCCTCGCCCTGCTGCCCTCGCTGCGCGCCGCCCGCTTCCGCTTCCGGCCCCGCTTCGACTGGCGCGGCAGCGGCCTCACCGCCCCGCTCCGCGCCGCCGGCTGGCTCGTCCTCCTGGTCGCCACCAACCAGGCCGCCTACTGGGTCACCACCTGGGTCGCCACCTCCGCGGGCAGCCCCCCGGAGACCAGCGGCGGCCTCGCCTCCACGGACGGCGGCGGCGGCGCGGGACTCGCCGTGTACAACAACGCCTACCTCCTGTGGGCCGTCCCGCACGGCATCGTCACCGTCTCTCTCGTCACCGCCCTCATGCCCCGGATGAGCGGCGCCGCGGCCGACGGCGACCTCGCGGGCGTCCGCCGGGACGTCTCCTACGCCCAGCGCACCACGGCCGCCGCCGTCGTCCCCGCCGCCTGCGCCCTCCTCGCCCTCGCCACCCCGCTGATGACCCTCGTCTTCGGCCACGGCGCCACCGACGGCGCCGACGTGCGCGCCATGGCCTGGACGCTGATCGCCTTCGCCCCCGGCCTGATCGCCTTCTCCGGCCAGTACGTGTGCACCCGCGCCTTCTACGCGCTCCGCGACACCCGCACGCCCTTCCTGCTCAACCTGGTGATCGCCGGCCTCAACGCGGGCCTCTCGCTCGCCGCGTACCACTGGCTGCCCACGCACTGGGCCGTCACCGGCATGGCCGCCGGCTACTCGCTCGCCCTCTGGGCGGGCTGGGCGCTCACCGCGTACGTCCTCCGGCGGCGCCTGCCCGCGTCGCCGGACGGCGGCGACGGCCTCGGCCGGCTGCTGCTCGCCGCGATCCCCGCGACCGGCTACGGCCTCTTCGTCACCGACACCGCCGCCCCCGCCGGCGCCGTCCTCTCCGGTCTCGCCGGCGCGGTCACCGTCCTCGGCGCCTTCGCCCTCCTCGCCCGGCCGCTGCGCCTCACCGAGGTCTCCGCCCTCCTGGCCAAGGCCACCGGCCGTCTCACCCGCCGCACCTGACCCCCGGCACCGACCCACCGCACCGACTCACCCCCGCCTTGCCGCCCCCGCCCCCACCAGCAGGCTCCCGAAGCCGGGGGCCTCCACCGACCCTGGGATACTCCACCCATGCCCCGCGTGCTCCTCATCGAAGACGACCCCTCGGTCCGCGAAGGCGTCGAGCTCGGGCTCCGGCGCCGCGGCCACGAGGTGCGCGCCGCCGCCACCGGCGAGGCCGGCCTCGCCGCCCTCGGCGAGTTCCGCCCCGACCTGCTCCTCCTCGACCTCATGCTGCCCGGCATGAACGGCGTCCAGGTCTGCCGCCGCGTCCGCGAGAGCAGCCAGCTCCCGATCATCATGCTCACCGCCCGCGGCGACGACTTCGACGTGGTCATCGGCCTGGAGGCGGGCGCCGACGACTACATCGTCAAACCGGCCCGCACCGAGGTCATCGAGGCCCGCATCCGGGCCGTCCTGCGCCGCATCGAGGACATCGGCGGCGGCCGGCCCGCCATCGAGCACCACGGCGCCCTCGCCGTCGACCGGGCCGGACTCACCGTCGCCAAGAACGGCGAACGCCTCGCCCTCGCCCCCTCCGAGCTCAAACTCCTGCTCCACCTCACCGCCGCCCCCGAGCAGGTCTTCAGCCGCCAGCAGCTCCTGGAGCACGTGTGGGAGCACAACTACCACGGCGACGCCCGCCTCGTGGACGCCTGTGTGCGAAGGCTCCGCTCCAAGATCGAGGACACCCCCGGCGAACCCCGCTACATACAGACCCTGCGGGGCTTCGGCTACCGCTTCGGACCGCTGTGAAAGCCTGCGTGCACCCCCGCGAGGAGCCCGGCGCGGACCCGGCGGAGCGGCCCGCGCACCGGCACGAGGCGCCCGCGCCCGGGCAGGAGGGCGGCGCCCGCCGGCCGCGCATCCGGCTCCGGGGCCGCCGTCCCCGCCCCTTCGGCCTGCGCACCCGCATGGTCTTCGCCTTCCTCCTCGTCGCGGCCGTCGGCTGCGGCACCACCGCCGCCCTCACCTACCGGGCCGCCCGCAGCGCCATCCTGGAACAGACCCAGAACACCGCCGTCTCCACCTTCCGCCAGCAGGTCGACGACCTCTACGTCGAGCTGCCCGTCGACACGGGGATGCTCCGCGACCAGCTCCAGGACATCGCGAAGAAGGGCAAGCCCCGCACCTGGCGGGTCTACGCCGAGTACGGCTCGCTCCGCGTCTCCTCCACCGACCGCCCCGTCTCCTCCGTCCTCACCCCGGAGCTACGGGCCCGCGCCCACGCCCGGGACACCCCGCACACCAGCTTCCAGCGCGTGGTCAAGGGCGGCGTCCCCTATCTGACGATCGCCGTCCCCGCCCTCTTCCGCACCGACGTCGACCCGGAGACGGCCCGGCCCACCGGCCTCGTCCTCTACGCCGTCATGGAACTCCGCGAGGACGAGGCCAACATCGAGGCCCTGGTCACCGCCGCCCGCGACGGCGCGCTGCCCGCCCTCGCCATCGCCTTCATACCGGCGCTGCTCGCCGCCCGCGGGGTCCTGCGCCCCGTCCGCGAACTCCGCCACGCCGCCCGGAGCATGGGCCGCGGCCGGCTCGACACCCGTATCCACGCCAAGGGCAGCGACGAACTCGCCGACCTGGCCCGCACCTTCAACGAGTCCGCCGCCGAACTCGAACGCTCCGTCACCGAGCTGCGCCGCGCCGAGGCCCGCGCCCGCCGCTTCGCCTCCGACGTCTCGCACGAACTGCGCACCCCGCTCGCCGGGATGCTCGCCGTCACCGAGGTGCTCGACGAGGACGCCGGCACCCTGGACAGCGACACGGCCCGCGCGGTCCGCCTGATCAGCGCCGAGACCGTCAAGCTCGCCGTGCTCGTCGAGGACCTGATGGAGATCTCCCGCTTCGACGCCCGCGCCGCCGAGCTCCACACCGACGAGGTCGACGTCGCCGACTGCGTCCGCAAGACCCTGAGCAGCCGGCGCTGGACCGACCCCGGACAGGTCCACGCGGCCCTCGGGGAGGGCATCCGGGCCCGGCTCGACCCCCGCCGCTTCGACGTCGTCGTCGCCAACCTGGTCGGCAACGCGCTCCGGCACGGCCGGCCGCTGGTCACCGTCCGGGTGTACGTCGACGACGACGGCATGCTCGTCACCCAGGTCTCCGACCGCGGGCCCGGCATCCACCCGGACGTCCTGCCGCACGTCTTCGAGCGCTTCTACAAGGCCGACCCGGCCCGCGCCCGCTCGACCGGCAGCGGGCTCGGCCTCGCGATCACCCAGGAGAACGTCCGGCTGCACGGCGGCACCGTGGAGGCCGCCAACCACCCGGCCGGCGGGGCCGTCTTCACCGTCAGGATCCCGCTGTGAGCCGCCTGATCCGGGCGGCCGGGGCGGCGCTCCTCGCCGGCCTCGCGCTCGCCGGCTGCGGCATCCAGGACAGCGACGTCGTGGAGGCGGGCGAAGCGCCGGACACGATCGTGCGCCCCAACCCGGAGAACCGGATGCTGCTCTTCTTCCTCGGCCCCGACGGGGAGCTGATGCCGGTCTCCCGGGAGGTCGGCTTCACGTTCAGGCCCGACCCGGTGCGGACCGAGCCCGGGGGCGGTACGGCCGACCTGCGGTCCGAGGAGCCCGGAAGCGCCTCCGGCGTCGACGCCGGCCACCCGTACGCCCCCGGTCTCGCCGCCGTGAAGGTGCTCGCCGCGCTGATCTCAGGGCCCGGCGGCGCCGACCGGGAGGCGGGTCTCACCACCGAGCTGCCCGAGAGCGCCGAGCTGATCCGGGTCGAGTCGGACGGGGCGGACGGGATCCGCCTCCAGACGCCCTTCCTGACCCAGGAGCTGTCGGAGGCGGCGGTCGCCCAGCTGGTGTGCACGGCCGCGCACGCCGTCGACCGGAAGGGCACGTCCACCGTCACCGTCGCGGGCCCCGACGGGTCCCTCCCGGCGGCCACCTGCCCGCGCCCGGAATCCTGACGTCAGCGGCGCAGGTCCGCGAGGACCGCGTCCGTGAACGGGGTCCACGCCTCGATCGCCCACGGCCCGAAGGCCCGGTCGGTGAGCGCCACGCAGGCGGCCCGCGCGTCCGGGTCGATCCACAGGAAGGTGCCGGACTGGCCGAAGTGGCCGAAGGTGCGCGGCGAGGACGTGGTGCCGGTCCAGTGCGGGGCCTTGGCCCCGCGGATCTCGAAGCCGAGCCCCCAGTCGTTCGGCCGCTGGTGCCCGTATCCGGGCAGGATGCCGGTGAGCCCGGGGTACGTGACCGTCATCGCGTCCAGCACCGTGCGGGCGTCGAGCAGCCGGGGCGCCTGCACCTCGGCCGCGAACCGTACGAGGTCGTCCACGGTCGACACCGCGTCCTTGGCGGGGGAGCCGTCCAGCGACGTGCCCGTCATGCCCAGCGGCTCCAGGACCGCCTGGTGCAGGTAGTCGGCGAAGGGGATGTCGGTGGCCTTGGCGACCAGGTCGCCCAGCACCTCGAAACCGGTGTTGGAGTAGATCCTGCGGGTGCCCGGCGCGGCCTGGACCCGGTTCTCGTCGAAGGCGAGCCCCGAGGTGTGGGCGAGCAGGTGCCGCACGGTCGCCCCCTCGGGCCCGGCCGGCTCGTCGAGGTCGATCGCGCCCTCCTCGTACGCGACGAGCACCGCGTACGCCGCCAGCGGCTTGGTCACCGACGCCAGCGGGAACCGGTGCCCGGTCGGCCCGTGGCTCCCGGCCACCGTGCCGTCCGCGCGGACCACGGCCGCCGCCGCGGTGGGGACGGGCCAGTTCTCGATCGTCGCCAGGCTGGGCACGCTGCTGCTCTCCATGGGGCCGAGCCTACTTGCTTGGAGTGCGCTCCAACCTTTTAGCGTGGGGGCATGACCGTGATCGAGAGCGTCGAGAGCACGACCAGGCCCGGGGGCAAGGACCGCTACACGATCAGCGAGGTCGCCGCCCTCACCGGACTCACCGCGCACACCCTGCGCTGGTACGAGCGGATCGGTCTGATGCCGCACGTCGACCGTTCGCACACCGGGCAGCGCCGGTTCTCCGAACGGGACCTCGGCTGGCTGGAGTTCGTCGGCAAGCTCCGGCTGACCGGGATGCCGGTGGCGGACATGGTCCGCTACGCGGAGCTGGTGCGCGAGGGCCCCCACACCCACGCGGAGCGGCGGGCCCTCCTGGAGGAGACCCGCCGGGACGTCCTGGCCCGGATCGCCGAGCTCCAGGACACCCTCGCCGTGCTCGACCTCAAGATCGACCACTACGGCACCGTCTGCGGGGCCACCACCCCGTGACCGGCAGGACCGGCACCACCCGTCCCGACCCTTCGCGCACGGGGCCTTCGCGTCCCGGCCCTCGCGTCCTGGCCCTTCGCGCACCGGCCCTTCGCGTACCGGGCCCTGGCCACCTGCCCTGGCCACCTGTCCCGCGCACCGGCCCTTCGCGTACCGCCCCTTCGCGCGCCGGGCGCGCTCACGCGAGGCCCAGGGCGAAGGCCGCGAAGCCCGCCGCGAGCAGCCCCGCGAGCGTCCGGCGGGCCGGGCCGGTGCGCGTCCACGGCGACTCGAAGCCGCGCGCGTACCGTCCGATGACGACCAGCAGTCCGGCGAAGACCGGCATCCAGGCCAGCCGGGCCAGGATCCAGCCGACCGAGTCCGGCGCCCCGATGAGACCGGGCACCTCGCCCAGGTACGAGGCGGGGACCGCCGCCGCGAGCATCGCCGTCTGGTGCCAGCACAGGATCGTCATGGCCGACAGGTTGATCACGACGACCGGCGCCCACAGCGCCGGCCGGCGCAGCAGCCGGCCGAGCCGGTCCCGCAGCAGGATCGCGGCCCCGCTCTGGGCGGCGGCGAGCGCCAGGACCAGCAGCGACGGCGGGTGCGAGTTGGTGCGGGCCTCGCCGGGGACGCCGACCATCGACGCCGGGTAGCCGAAGACGAGCAGCAGCGCGGCGAAGAGCGCCGCCCCGCCGGCCAGCAGCGCCCAGGCGTGCCGGCGGTTCACCCGGCCCTCGCCCCAGGAGACACCGAGCTGGTACGCGAAGAGCCAGCCCGGCAGGATGTTCAGCAGGCTCAGCCAGGACGGCACGGCGTCCGCGTACGGGCCGTACCGCAGGAAGTCCACGACGGCCACCGAGCCGAGCAGCGGGGCCGCGGCCCACACCCCGAGCCGGCGCGCGGCCCGGACGCACAGCGGGGTCAGCGCCGTCACCACCGTGTAGACCCCGACGAACCACAGCGGCTGGATCACCAGCGTCGACGCCGTCCGCAGGGTGTCCACCGGCACCCCCAGGCCGTGGTGGAGCAGTGGCAGCAGCGCCGCCCACACGGCGGTCACTCCGAGCACCGGCCGGCCGAGCCGGGCGAGGCGCCCGCCGAGCCATTCCCGGGTGGTGCCGGGGCGGCGGCGGTAGGAGAGGACGGAGGCGTAGCCGCCGACCAGGAAGAAGATCCCCAGCATCTGGAGGATCCAGCTGGCCGGGGCGAGCGCCCCGAAGGTGGCGAGCGGCGAGGCGTTGTGGATCGCGCCGTCGCCGGAGAGGGTGAACCCGCCGAGCAGCCAGTGCCCGGTCGGCACGGCGAGCAGGGCCAGGGCCCGCATTCCGTCGACGGCGCGGTCGCGGTGGGCGGGGGTGCCGGCCTCGATCTTCCGGACGAGCGTCTTCATCGGACGTCCCCCTCGGCGATCGCGGCGAAGGCGCGCAGCGAGGAGGTGCCGGGGGCGAAGTAGCCGTCGTGGCCCCGCGCGTCCCGCACGGGCACGGTCCTGGCCCCGAACTCGGGCGCCGTGGGGTCGGTGCCGTGTCCGTAGCCGGCGACGGCCACGTTCGGCACCCGGTCGATCCAGTCCGTCGGATCCTTCGCCGCCCACACCCGGGCCGTCGTCCGCAGCGCGGCCACGTTCTCCGCCCGCATGCCGGGGGAGCCGAACACCACCAGGTCCTTGGCCTTCAGCCGATGCGCGGCGAGACCGCAGACCACGGAGCCGTAGCTGTGGCAGAAGACGGACGGCTCGGGGCGCACCCCGGCGGCCCGCAGCCCCTCGGTGAAGCGGGCGAGCCGCTCGGCGCCCGCCTCCGCCAGCTCGCCCGAGGCCGCGTCGAGCCCGACGCCGACCGGGGTGGTGTAGCCGGCCCAGGCGATCACGGCGGTACGGCCGCCGGTCGCCGCCCGCAGGGCGGTGGCCTTCCGGGTGAGGGAGTCCATGCGCCCGGCGTCGACGTCGGAGCCCGGCACCAGCACCGCGACCCGCTCGGCCGTCGCCAGGTCCCCGTACGCCAGCACCGTCTGCCCCCGGCCCCGGGTGTCGTGCGCCAGGATCCGAGCGTCCTGGTATCTCGCGGGCGAGGTGAGGGAGTTGGCCTGGTAGCGCAGGTCCAGCGGGGCCCCGTCCAGGTTGCCGACGACCGTCGGGTGCGCCTTCACGAGCCGCTGCCGCTCCTCGGGGCGGAGCCCGGCGAAGAAGCGGGCGACCGCGGCCGGGTCCATGCGCTCCGGGTCGGGCAGGCCCGCCGCCCGCCACTCGGCGGTCCCGGCCGGCGGCCCGGTCACCGGCTCCTGCGCGGTCCCGGACGCCCAGCCCGCCGTCCCCGCGACGACCGCCGTCACCATGGCGGCGGTCACCAGGGTCCTCGTAATGCGGCGCATGTCCGCCCTCCCTCTCTCGCTGTCGGCGACTCGCTGTCGGCGACTCGTGCCGGCGACTCGCGCCGGCGACTGGTTGTCGGCGAGAGGAAGGTAGGAAGAGGGTGGGTGACGGCACGTCACACCGGGGAGCCAACTCCCGTGCCATACCGGGGTAGGGGGTGGACGAGGCGCCCGCCCCCGGCCGGTGGTGGGGCTAGCCCCCGGGGGTCACCAGGCCCGACTCGTAGGCGAAGACCACCGCTTGGGCGCGATCGCGCAGGTCGAGCTTGGCGAGCACCCGTCCGATGTGGGTCTTCACGGTCTGCTCGGCGAGCACCAGCTGCTCCGCGATCTCCTGGTTGGACAGGCCCCGGGCGATCAGCTCCAGTACCTCGGTCTCACGCGGTGTCAGTCCGTTGAGCCGCAGCGCCGTCACGTCCTTGCGGGCGGCGGGGCGGTTGGCGGCGAAGTCGGCGATGAGCCGGCGCGTCACGGACGGCGCGAGCAGCGCGTCGCCCGCCGCCACGACCCGTACGGCGGCGATCAGATCGGCCGGCGGGGCGTCCTTGAGCAGGAACCCGGAGGCCCCGGCCCGCAGCGCCTCGTACACGTAGTCGTCGACGTCGAAGGTGGTCAGCATCAGCACCTTGGGCCGGTGGGTCACCCCGGCCGGCGGGTGCAGGATCTCCCGGGCCGCCGCCAGCCCGTCCAGCTCCGGCATCCGCACGTCCATCAGCACCACGTCGGGGTGGACGGTCCGCGCCACCTCGACGCCCTGCCGCCCGTCCGGCGCCTCACCGACCACGTCGATGTCGCTCTGCGCGGCCAGCAACGCGGCGAACCCCGCCCGCACCATCGCCTGGTCGTCCACGATGATCACCCGAATGGTCACACGGCATCCTTGCTCGTCGGTCGTTCCCCTGAACGCCCGACCCTAGGCGATCCCCCACCCACCGGCCCGCACCCGCGAGCCCCCAGGGACCGCTACCCCGGGGCTGCCCGCGTGCCCGCCTGCCCGAGCGCTCGCGTGCCCGAGCGCTCGCGTGCCCGAGCGCTCGCGTGCCCGAGCGCGCGCTTGCCGGTGAGGCCGGGGTCGCCGGGGTGGCCGGGGCGGCCGCCTGCCTGTGAGGCGGTGGTGGCCGGGCGCCCGCGTGCCCGTGAGGCGGTGGTGGCCGGCCGTCGACGCCGAGCGCGCGGCCGGTGCGCCGTCAGGCCGCCGCCGGGTCGTCCGCGGTGAGCGGCGTGAGCGGCAGCCGGGCCGCGATACGGAAGCCGCCGTCCGGGAGGGGTCCGGTGTCGAGGGTGCCGCCGGTCAGCCGGACGCGCTCGCGCATCCCGACGAGACCGTGCCCGGTGCCGGTGCTCTCCAGCGGTGAGACCGGCTCCGCCGCCGGGCCGTTGACCACCAGGACCGTCAGCCGGCCGGACCCGTCCTCGCGCACCGACACCCGCGTCGGGGCGCCCGGAGCGTGCCGCACCACGTTGGCCAGCGCCTCCTGCACGATCCGGTACGCCGAGAGGCCCACCGCCTGCGGCACCTCGGTCCGCCCGTCCGCGAGCTCCGCGGCGAGCGACAGCTCGGCCGGCACCCCCGCCCGCACCGTCGCCTCCACCAGCTGCTGGAGCCGCTCCAGGCCGGGCTGCGGGGCCCGCTCGCCCTCGCTGCCGTCGCTGCGGAGCACCGCGAGCAGCCGCCGCATCTCGGCCAGCGACTCCCGCGCGCTGCCCGCGATCGAGGCGAACTCCTCCCGGGCCGCCTCCGGCAGCTCCGGTATCCGGTACGGGGCGGAGTCCGCCTGCACGGTGATCACCGACATGTGGTGGGCGACCACGTCGTGCAGCTCACGGGCGATCCGGGCCCGCTCCTCCAGAAGCGTCCGGTGGGCCCGCTCGGCCTCGCTGATCGTCTCCTGCTCGGCGAGTCTTCGCTGCGCCTCGCTCCGCGCCCGTATCACCGAGGTGAGGAGCAGCAGCACGCCGCTGAGCACGAAGAGGAGTGTGCTGACGCCGGTGTCGCCGTACGGCCGCACGAGTTCGAGCAGATAGCCGGCCGCGCCGGTGGCGAGCCACACCCCGATGAGGGTGCGGCGCGGCTCGCGCAGCCCGAGCGCGAGCATCAGCGCGCAGTACCCGACGACGACCGGAGGGGTCCAGGGCCACACCTGGGCGCGGGGCCCGTCGGAGGCCAGCAGGACGAGCGCCCCGGCGATGCCGGCGGGCAGCACGACCCACCAGGCGTGCAGCGGCCGGGTGGTGGCGAGCAGCAGCGGCGCGGTCTGCGCGGTGGCGAGCGCTCCGGCCAGCGCGCCCGGGACGTCGTAGTCGGTGATGAGGAGGTGGACGGTGACCGGGAGCAGGGAGGCGACGAGCGCGACCCCGAACGCGTACGGCAGCAGCCGCATCCACCAGGACGAGGCGGCCGCGAAGGGCGCGGAGCCCGGCGCGGCGGGGGCGGCGAAGGTGGCTTCCAGGGCCTGCACGGCCACCCGCGACCAGCTCTGGAGCCGTGCCGCGACCCGCCGTGGCTCCGGCCGCTTCTCGAACGCTTTCATGTCGAGTCAGCCTAGGTCGGCCGCCCGGCCCCGTCGTCGTACCAGGGGTGACAATCGCGGATCAGACCCTGGTATGACGGCGCGCGACCTTCGTCGCGCGCCCCCACGACGGCCCGGCGGCGCGACGGCCCGGCGCACCGCCACGGTTCGGCGCACCCCGGCGTACGCTACGGCTCGGCGTACCGCCACGGTTCGGCGCCGCTGCGGTCCGGCGTACCGCCCCCGCCCGGCGTACCCCCGCCACACCCGGCGTACCGCCGCCGCCACAGCCCGGCGGCGCGCCCCCACCACCCGCCACCGCTACAGCTACAGCTCGGCGAGGAGTTCCGTCTTCTTCGCCGCGAATTCCTCGTCCGTCACCAGGCCCGCCTGATGCAGTTCGCCCAAGTGGCGAATCCTTTCAGCGATGGCGCCGGGATCCCCGTGCGCCGCGCCGCGCGCCCCCGCCGGGACGGGGGTGCGGTCCTTGGCGCGGATCGCCGCGAGGACGGCCGCCGCGAAGGGGAGGGAGTCGTGGACCGGGCCGTAGCCGAGTCCGAACACGACCGAGGCCGGATCGTGGTCCGGCCGCTCAGGCCGGGCGCCGCCGCCCCGGGGGAGCAGCCGCAGGAAGCCGCCGGGGGAGGCCGGCGTCCGCCACTCGACCCCGCTCAGCTCCCGCACCCGGAAGGACTGGTCGCCCGTCTTCCACTTCTCGGACGTGGCCATCGTCGAGGACCAGCGGAAGGAGACCTCGGACGCCCCGTCGAACGTCGCCTTCCCGTCGTACGCCTTGAACGACCGCGGCCCCTGCGGCGCCGCGACGAGGAAGCCGGTGTCGAGCCGGTCCGCCGGGTCCGAGGGGATCGCCGAGGCCAGCGCGTCGCGCCAGTGCGCGGCGAGTTCCTCCCGGTCGGCGGGCAGCGCCAGCCGGTACGGGTCGCAGGTGTCCTTCAGCTGCCCCGCCGCCGCCTCCATCAGCGGATCGGCGCCCGGCCGCGGCACGGCGCGCAGCACGACGGTCCCGCGCCGGCCCGGAGCGAGCGCCGCCGAGGCCAGCGCCTCGTACGGCACGCGTCGCTCGCGCAGCGCCTGGAACAGCCTCGGCGTACGGATCCCCCGTTCGAAGCGGATGACAAGTGCGTCGCTCTCCAGCTCCCAGGTGGCATGAATTCCGGCCAGCACATCACCCATACGCCTCATCGTATGCGGCGCGTGGCCGTGCGTCGCCCCTCGGAACTGTCAGGAAATTCCGTGATCTACGCGCGTCAGAGGCCGGTGTCGCCGGAGATTCCCCCGTGGCACGCGCGGTCGGCACGTGCGCAGACGACCCGTTCGAAGGCTCCGGCGCCGATCGCCGCGAAGTTGCCGAGACTCTCGGTGCCCGGCTCGAAATAGCCGGTGTGCCCGGCCGCGCCGGCCGCCGAGACCAGCCGGGCGCCGAACTCCGGCGCCACCGGGTCCGCCCCGTGCCCGACCCCGCCGAGTTCCAGGTGGGGGACGTCGGCGATCCAGTCGCCGGCGTCCCGCATGGCCCATATCCGGGCCGGGGTGCCCAGGTCCGCGGCCGTCTCCGCCCGCATCCCGGGGCTGCCGGCCACCGCCAGATCGGTCACCCGCTCCGGCAGCCGGGGCGCGGCGAGCCCGCAGAGCACGGAGCCGTAGCTGTGGCAGAAGAGCGCCACCCGGCCCTTCCCCGGCAGGCCCTCGGTGAGCCGGACCAGCCGGTCGGCGCCGGTCGCGGCGAGCCGGCCGGTCGCCGCGTCCACGCCCACCCGGGCGGGCGCGGTGTAGCCGGCCCAGGCGATGACCGCGACCCGGGAGCCGGGCGCGGTGCGCCGCTCGGCCTCGTAGAGGGCCTGCGCCATGCCGACGGGGGCGGTGTACCGCCCGTGCGTCTTCTGGAAGGTGAGGAGGTGGGTGTCGACGCCGGGGACGATCACCGATATCCGCCGGGCCCGCTCCAGATCGCCCAGAACCTCGGCCGCCCGCCCCGTGCCGGTGGGGTCGAAGGCGAGGATCCGGCGCCCCGGCGCGAGCAGGGAGACGAAACGGTCCACCCGCCGGCGGGCCTCGTGCCGGCCCTCGGCGGAGAGCCGGGGGTCGTCGAGGCGGGGCCGCTCGGCCGCCAGCGCGCGGGTGAGGCCGATCCGGTTGGCGCGGTAGCGCAGGGCGGGCGGGGCGCCGTCGAGGTTGCCGACGACGAAGGGATGCCGCTCGGCGAGCCCGGCGGCCCGGCCCGGTCCGAGCGCGGCGAACCAGTCCGCGACGGCGCGGGGCGGGGCGGTGGCCGGGTCGGGCGGCGGGACGTCGCCGATCCGCTCCCGCTCCCACGCGGCCAGCGCGGCCTCCATGGAGGGCCCGGAGGGCGGCCGGTGCCGGATGGCGGTCCATCCGGTGGTGGCCAGCATCACGAGGACCACACCCAGCACGAGCAGGGTGCGCAGGACGGCGAGGGACGGCGGGACGTCGGCGGAGGTCACGGGCGCACACCCTAGACGGCGAAGATGACGGAACCGTCCCGGCCGCCGGAGCACGCCCCTCCGCCCGACCGGCCCTCCGCGCGGCGGGCCGACCGGCCGACCGGCCCCCCGGCCCGGGTCGCGGCCGGGGCGCCGGGCGTCCTCAGCCGCCCGCGCGCGGCTCCCGCCAGTGCAGTTGGAGCGCCGGGCCCAGGTGGTCCAGGTACCACTCGGTGAGGGCCCGGATCCCCTCCAGGCTGCGGTCCGGCCCCTTGCCCCACATCTGCCCGGTGACACGCATCACGCCGCTGAAGGCGGCGACCGCGATCCGGGGCCTCGGGTCGGCGTCCACGTCGAGCCCCTCGCGGCGGGCGACGAGCCGGGCGATGGTCTCCTCCATCTCGCTGGAGCGCCGCAGGTGGGCGGCGAGCAGCGCCGGCGTCGACTCGATCATGAAGAAGGTCCGCAGGTACAGCTCGACCGGGACGATCCGGTCGATCGTCTCGCCCACGCCGTCCCACGCGGCGAGCACGGCGTTGCGCATCGCGTCGAAGGGGCCCTCCTCGGGCGGGCGCAGGGCCAGGGCCCGGACGAACTCCTCCTCCACGATCCGCTGGACCGCGAACGCGACCTCCTCCTTGGAGGAGAAGTAGCGGAAGAAGGTCCGCTGGGACACCTCGACCGCGTCGACGATCTCGTCGACGGTGGTCCGCTCGTACCCCCGGGTGGTGAAGAGCTCCAGGGCGACCCGGACCAGCGCGTCGCGGGTGCGCTGCTTCTTCCGCTCGCGCAGGCCGGGAGCGGGCACGGTCAACGGAGTCTCTTTTCGGTCGATTGGGGGATGTTCTTCCTGCTCAGCGTACCTGTGAGCTACGTGACAGTTACCGACGCGTGAATCACTTTGTCAATTGTCAGTGACTGTCACTAGCCTCGTTCCCATGACTAGTCAGACCACCGTGGAAAAGGCCCCGCAGGGCCAGGGGGGCGCCGGGGAGCCAGGTCCGGTCCCGGCGAAGGGCCTGCGCGGCCACCCCTGGCTGACCCTGTTCGCCGTCGCGGCCGGCGTCATGATGGTGGCGCTCGACGGCACGATCGTGGCCATCGCCAACCCCGCCATCCAGGCCGACCTCGGCGCCACCCTGGACCAGCTCCAGTGGATCACCAACGGCTACCTGCTCGCGCTCGCCGTCGCGCTGATCACCGCCGGCAAGCTCGGCGACCGCTTCGGCCACCGCCAGACCTTCCTCATAGGCATCGCGGGCTTCGCCGCGGCCTCCGGCGCCATCGGCCTCTCCGACTCGATCGGCCTCGTGATCGCCTTCCGGGTGCTCCAGGGCCTCTTCGGCGCCCTGCTGATGCCGGCCGCGCTCGGCCTGCTGCGCGCCACCTTCCCCGCCGAGAAGCTGAACATGGCCATCGGCATCTGGGGCATGGTCATCGGCGCCTCCACGGCGGGCGGCCCGATCCTCGGCGGCTTCCTCGTCGAGCACGTCAGCTGGCAGTCCGTGTTCTTCATCAACGTGCCGGTCGGCGTGCTCGCGCTCGCGCTCGGCCTGATCATCCTCAGGGACCACCGCGCCGAGAACGCGCCGCGCTCCTTCGACGTCCTCGGCATCGCGCTGCTCTCCGGCGCGATGGGCCTGCTGGTCTGGAGCCTCATCAAGGCGGGCGCGGACTGGGGCTGGACCAGCGGCAACACCTGGGGCTGCCTGCTCGGTTCGATCGTCCTCTTCGCCGTCTTCGCGGTCTGGGAGACGAAGGTCAAGGAGCCGCTCATCCCGCTCGCCATGTTCCGCTCCGTGCCGCTCTCGGCCGGTGTGGTGCTGATGGTCCTGATGGCCTTCGCCTTCATGGGCGGCCTCTTCTTCGTGACCTTCTACCTCCAGGGCGTGAAGGGGCTCGGCCCGATCGACGCGGGTCTGCGGCTCCTCCCGCTGACCGCGATGATGATCGTCTCCTCGCCGCTGGCCGGCGCGCTCATCACCAAGTTCGGCCCGCGGGTGCCGCTCGTCGGCGGCATGGTCTGCACCGCCGCCGCGATGTTCGGCATGATCACGCTCTCGGCCGGTACGAGCACGCTGGCGATGTCGCTCTGGTTCGCCCTCCTCGGCCTGGGCCTGGCCCCGGTCATGGTCGGCGCCACCGAGGTCATCGTCGGCAACGCGCCGCTGGAGCTCTCCGGCGTCGCCGGCGGCCTCCAGCAGGCCGCCATGCAGGTCGGCGGCGCGCTGGGCACCGCGGTGCTCGGCGCGGTCATGTCCTCCAAGGTCGCCGGCGCCTTCGAGGAGAACTGGAAGGAGGCCGGCATCCCGGTCCCGGTCGACCCGCGTCTGGAGGAGGCCGCCGAGTTCGGCATGGCGCCGGAGGCCATGAAGGAGGCGCCCGGCATGACCCCGGACCTCTTCGCCAAGATCTCCGACGTCATCCACGACACCTTCCTCCAGGGCATGGGCCTGGCCTTCACCGTCGCCGGTGTCGTCGCCGTGGTCGCGGCCCTGGTCGCCACCCTGACCAAGCGCGGCGAGAACGCGCAGGCCGGCATGGGCGGCGGACACATCTGACCCCGAGGTTCCCTAGGGGGCCGTCACCCGTTCGAAGGAACGGGGGCGGCCCCTCTTCCGTTCGGCGGGCCACCTCCCCCATGATCGTGATTACAGAGAGTGACGACATGGGGGTTGATCTGCATGAACGCGAAGGTGACGACCGTGCTCGCGGGGGTGGCCGTCCTGCTCCTGGCCACCCTCCCGGCCACGGCGGCCCCAGGGGCCTCGGCCGCCCCGGGCGCATCGGCCGCCCCGGCCGCCGGGACGGCCCTCGGGAAGTGCGGCCCCGGACGGCTCTGTCTCTGGCCGAAGCCCGACTTCAAGGGCCGGTCGTGGACGTACGAACTGGCGACGACGGACCTCGACAGCTGCGTCGCCCTCCCGGCCGGCGCCTCGGCCCAGTCGCTGGCCGTCCGCACGGGGCGGCCGGTGACGACGTACCAGTCGGAGGAGTGCCAGGAAGCGGGAGAGTTCGAGACCTACCCGGGCCGGGGGGACGTGGGTCCCGCAGACGCCGTACGAGGTCAGAGCCTTCAAGCTCTGGGAGCGCTAGCCGCCCCTGCCGCCGGCCCGGGCCCCCCGTCCGGCACGGCTTCCGGTACGCCTCCGGGCGCGGCGGTCGTCGGTCCGGCGTCCGATACGGCCTCCGGTACGGCTCCGGTCGCGGCGGTCTCCGGCCTCGCCTCCGGTACCGCCTCCGGTACCGCTCCGGGCGCGGTGGCCTGCGGGGGTACGGGGCCGCCCGAGAGGCGGGCCACCTCGGTGCGGAGCTCGTGGACCTCCCGGGTCAGGGCCTCCAGGAGCTCCGTCTGGCGGCGCTCCACCGCGTCGTCCCGTTCGAAGCGGGCGATGAACCAGGCCGCGATGTTGGCGGTGACCACACCGAGCAGGGCGATGCCCGAGAGCATCAGCCCGACCGCGAGCACCCGCCCGAGACCGGTCGTCGGCGCGTGGTCGCCGTAGCCGACCGTCGTCATCGTGGTGAAGGACCACCAGACGGCGTCGCCCAGGGTCCTGATGTTGCCGTCCGGCGCGTCCCGCTCCACGTGCAGCACCGCGAGCGAGCCGAACATCATCAGCCCGACCACCGCGCCCGCCACATAGGTGGTGAGCGTGATCTGCGGGGCCATCCGGGCCCGCCGGCCCACGAGGAGGAGGGTGGAGACCAGCCGCAGCAGCCGCAGCGGCTGCACCATCGGCAGCGCGACGGCGAGGAGGTCGAGGGGGTGGGAGCGGACGAAGGCCCAGCGGGCCGGGGCGAGACCGAGCCGGACCAGGTAGTCCAGGGCGAAGGCGCCCCACACCGCCCACTCCACGTAGTGGCACAGCCGGTGCACCCACGGCTCGGCGCCGGGGGCGACGATCGGCACGGCGTACGCCAGGCCGAAGGCCACCGCCAGCACCAGCAGCGGGGTCTGGGTGCGCTCTTCCCAGCGGACCTGCGGGGGGCGCTCCTTCTTCACGGACATGCGGGGCATCGTAAGGAACGCGCCGGGAAGGAACGCGCCAGGGGCGGCGGGACCGCCGGTCCCACCGCCCCTGACCAGGAACTGCTCCCCGCCGGGTACCGTCAGGCGTCGCCGCCCGCGGGACCCGGGTCGGCGGCCGCGACGTCCAGGAGCTGGTAGCGGTCCACCGCCTGCTTCAGGACCGCGCGGTCCACCTTGCCCTCGCGGGCCAGCTCGGTCAGCACCGCGAGGACGACCGACTGGGCGTCGATGTGGAAGTACCGGCGGGCGGCGCCCCGGGTGTCCGCGAAACCGAAGCCGTCGGCGCCGAGCGAGGTGTACGGGCCGGGGATCCAGCGGGAGATCTGGTCCGGCACCGAGCGCATCCAGTCCGAGACCGCCACGAAGGGGCCCTCGGCGGACTGGAGCTTGCGGGTCACGTACGGGACGCGCTGCTCCTCGTCCGGGTGGAGCAGGTTGTGCTCCTCGACCGCCACCGCCTCGCGGCGCAGCTCGTTCCAGGAGGTCGCGGACCAGACGTCGGCCCGGACGTTCCACTCCTCGGCGAGGATCCGCTGTGCCTCGACCGCCCACGGGACGGCGACGCCGGAGGCCATGATCTGCGCCGGGATCGCGCCCGCCCCGGCCCGCTTGAAGAGGTGGATGCCCTGGAGGATGCCCTCCACGTCCACGTCCTCCGGCTCGGCCGGGTGCTGGATCGGCTCGTTGTAGACCGTCAGGTAGTAGAAGACGTCCTCCGCCTGGGGGCCGTACATCCGGCGCAGACCGTCCTTGACGATGTGCGCGATCTCGAAGCCGAACGCCGGGTCGTAGGAGATACACGCCGGGTTCGTCGAAGCGAGGAGGTGCGAGTGACCGTCCGCGTGCTGGAGGCCCTCGCCGGTCAGCGTGGTGCGGCCGGCCGTGGCGCCCAGGACGAAGCCGCGCGCCAGCTGGTCGGCCATCTGCCAGAACTGGTCGCCGGTCCGCTGGAAGCCGAACATCGAGTAGAAGACGTAGACCGGGATCAGCGGCTCGCCGTGGGTGGCGTAGGCCGAGCCGGCGGCGATCAGCGAGGCCGTGCAGCCGGCCTCGGAGATGCCGTCGTGCAGCATCTGGCCGGTCGGGGACTCCTTGTAGGCGAGGAGGAGTTCGCGGTCCACCGCCTCGTACTGCTGCCCCAGCGGGTTGTAGATCTTGGCGCTCGGGAAGAAGGAGTCCATGCCGAACGTGCGGTACTCGTCCGGCGCGATCAGCACGAAGCGCTTGCCGATCTCCTTGTCCCGCATCAGGTCCTTGAGGAGGCGGACGAAGGCCATGGTGGTGGCGATCGACTGCTGTCCCGAGCCCTTGCGGACCGCCGCGTAGGTCTGGTCCTCCGGCAGCGCCAGCGGCTTGGCCCGCACGACCCGGGTCGGCACGTACCCGCCGAGCGAGCTGCGGCGGTCGTGCATGTACTGGATCTCCTCGGAGTCCCGGCCCGGGTGGTAGTACGGCGGCAGGCCGGACTCCAGCTCCTTGTCGGTCACCGGGATGTGCAGCCGGTCGCGGAAGCGCTTGAGGTCGTCGACCGTCAGCTTCTTCATCTGGTGGGTGGCGTTGCGGCCCTCGAAGTTGGGGCCGAGGGTCCAGCCCTTGACCGTCTGCGCCAGGATCACCGTCGGCTGGCCCTTGTGGGCCTTGGCCGCCGCGTAGGCCGCGTAGATCTTCTTGTGGTCGTGGCCGCCGCGGCCCAGGTGGAGGATCTGCTGGTCCGACATGGACTCGACCATCGCCCGCAGCCGGTGGTCGTCGCCGAAGAAGTGCTCGCGGATGTACGCGCCGGTCTCCGTCGCGTACGTCTGGAACTGCCCGTCGGGCGTGGTGTTCAGCCGGTTCACCAGGATGCCGTCCCGGTCCTGCGCGAGCAGCGGGTCCCAGGAGCGGTCCCAGATCAGCTTGATGACGTTCCAGCCGTTGCCCCGGAAGATCGACTCCAGCTCCTGGATGATCTTGCCGTTGCCGCGGACCGGGCCGTCCAGCCGCTGGAGGTTGCAGTTGACGACGAAGGTGAGGTTGTCGAGCCCCTCGCGGGCCGCGATGGAGAGCTGGCCGAGCGACTCGACCTCGTCCATCTCGCCGTCGCCGAGGAAGGCCCACACATGGGACTTGGAGGTGTCGGCGATCCCGCGCGCCTCCATGTACCGGTTCATCCGCGCCTGGTAGATCGCGCCGAGCGGGCCGAGGCCCATCGACACCGTCGGGAACTCCCAGAAGTCCGGCATCAGCCGCGGGTGCGGGTACGAGGACAGCCCGTCCGGGTACTTCGACTTCTCCTGCCGGAAGCCGTCGAGCTGGGTCGCGGTCAGCCGGTCGAGGAGGAACGCGCGGGCGTAGATGCCGGGGGAGGCGTGGCCCTGGAAGAAGATCTGGTCGCCGCCGTCGCCCTCGTCCTTGCCCCGGAAGAAGTGGTTGAAGCCCACGTCGTAGAGGGAGGCGGAGGAGGCGAAGGTGGCGATGTGCCCGCCGACGCCGATGCCGGGGCGCTGGGCGCGCGAGACCATCACGGCCGCGTTCCACCGGGTGGCGTTGAGGACCTTGCGCTCGATCTCCTCGTTGCCGGGGAAGAAGGGCTCGTCCTTGGTGGCGATGGTGTTGACGTAGTCCGAGCTGCGCATCTCGGGCACGGCCACCCGCTTCTCGCGGGCGCGCTCGATCAGCCGGAGCATCAGGTAGCGGGCCCGCTCACGGCCCCGCTCGTCGACGGCCGCGTCGAGGGAGTCGAGCCACTCCTGGGTCTCTTCGGGGTCGAAATCCGGGACCTGGCTGGGAAGGCCGCCAATGATGATCGGGTTGCGATCGGATCCGGGAGCCACGCTGTTCCTTCGCTGGTCGGGGGGAGCCCCACGAGGGAGGGGAGCCCCGTTGAGGCCGGGATGTCCGAGGCCGGGACGTCCATCGTGTACCCGGCTCGCGGCACACGTCATCTTTACCGAGAGGTAATCCTCCCTGCGTCCTCCCTCCGCAGGAGGTACGGTCAAATCGCAACCTTACGCCCAATCCGCGCATGCGTTTCGGTAGAGCGTTCGGCAGACTGAAACCGCAGAAGCCCGCGAAGCGGGACGAATCGTGTACGCCTGATCACGGAGCGCTGCCGGCCGCGGCCGGAAGTTGCGGTGAGACGGCCCCAAACGTCACCGTTTCGGCGGTCTCCACGGCCGGGTACTTGCGCGATCCGCCCCGTCACGTGTGGACTACGGCCAGCGCCGCGCGCATGCGCGGCCCGAGCATTTTCCGATACATGATCAGGAGGCAAGCCGTGAGCGCGACCGCGGACCACGCGGAGGAGCGGACCAACCCGGCGGCGAGGCTGGGGTTCGAGCCCGGACAGGTGGTCCAGGAGATCGGCTACGACGACGACGTCGACCAGGATCTCCGTGAAGGCATCGAGTCCATCATCGGCCAGGAGCTCGTGGACGAGGACTTCGACGACGTCGCAGACGCCGTCGTCCTCTGGTTCCGTGACGAGGACGGTGATCTCACCGATTCACTGGTGGACAGCATCGGTCTGCTGGAGGACGGCGGCAACATCTGGCTGCTGACCCCCAAGACCGGCCGCGACGGCTACATCGAGCCGAGCGACATCAACGATGCCGCGCAGACCGCTGGTCTCTCCCAGACCAAGAGCATCAGCGTCGCCAAGGACTGGACGGGCACCCGCCTGGCCACTCCCAAGCGCTGATCCCCTGCTGCGCGAAGCCCCCGCCGTCGCCACGGCGGGGGCTTTCGCGCTTCCGGCGCCACCGCCGGCGGCGCGCGGCCCTTCGCCGGCCAGGCCGTAGGGTGGGGTTCACCGGTTCGGCCCAGAGGCCGGGCCCCGTCGAAGGGACGCGTACGAGATGGCGATCGAGGTCGGCACCAAGGCCCCCGATTTCGAGCTCAAGGACAACCACGGGCGCACCGTGAGGCTCTCCGACTTCCGCGGCGAGAAGAACGTGGTGCTGCTGTTCTACCCGTTCGCCTTCACCGGCGTGTGCACCGGCGAGCTGTGCGAGCTCCGCGACAACCTGCCGACGTTCGTCAACGACGACACCCAGCTCCTCGCCGTCTCCAACGACTCCATCCACACCCTGCGCGTCTTCGCCGAGCAGGAGGGCCTGGAGTACCCGCTGCTCTCCGACTTCTGGAAGCACGGCGAGGCGTCCCGCGCCTACGGCGTCTTCGACGAGGACAAGGGCTGCGCCGTCCGCGGCACCTTCATCATCGACAAGGAGGGCGTCGTCCGCTGGACGGTCGTCAACGCCCTGCCGGACGCCCGCGACCTCGACGCGTACGTGAAGGCCCTCGAAACCCTCTGAGCCGCCGCGACGGGCCGGAATTCGGCCGCTTCGGGCCGACACCCCCCGATTCCCCGGGCGAATCGCCTGTTTCGACTGGGAACCCGTCACTAGGATCCAGTCGTTGATCCGATGCCAACGCACGACTGGGGGCGCTGCCCCTGGAAACCAATGGAGGGACTCGTGGGAGTCAGCCTCAGCAAGGGCGGCAACGTCTCGCTGACCAAGGAGGCCCCTGGCCTCACCGCCGTGACCGTCGGTCTGGGCTGGGACGTCCGCACCACCACCGGTACGGACTTCGACCTCGACGCCAGCGCCATCCTGGTGAGCGAGGCCGGCAAGGTGCGCAACGACCAGGACTTCGTCTTCTTCAACAACCTCAAGAGCGCCGACGGTTCCGTCGAGCACACCGGTGACAACCTCACCGGTGAGGGCGAGGGCGACGACGAGCAGGTCAAGGTCAACCTGGCCGGCGTGCCGGCCGACGTGTCCAAGATCGTCTTCCCGGTGTCCATCTACGACGCCGAGAACCGCCAGCAGTCCTTCGGCCAGGTGCGCAACGCGTTCATCCGCGTCGTGAACCAGGCCGGCGGCGCCGAGATCGCGCGGTACGACCTCTCCGAGGACGCCTCGACCGAGACCGCCATGGTCTTCGGCGAGCTGTACCGCCACGGCGCGGAGTGGAAGTTCCGCGCGGTCGGCCAGGGTTACGCCTCGGGCCTGCGCGGCATCGCGCAGGACTTCGGCGTCAACGTCTGAGCCGAACACCTTCAGGGCCGTCCGGGTCCGGGCCGTCGAGGCCCGGACCGGACCCCGCTCGACGACGTCCGGCGCCGCACCTCACGTGCGGCGCCGGACGTGCCTCATGGCAGCAGCATCCACCGGGGAGGAACCGAACACCATGGGCGTCACGCTCGCCAAGGGAGGCAACGTCTCCCTCTCCAAGGCCGCACCCAACCTCGTCAAGGTCCTCGTCGGCCTCGGCTGGGACGCGCGGTCCACCACCGGAGCCCCCTTCGACCTCGACGCCAGCGCGCTGATGTGTCAGGCCGGCCGGGTGCTCGGTGACGAGTACTTCGTCTTCTACAACCAGCTGCGCAGCCCCGAGGGTTCGGTCGAGCACACGGGTGACAACCTCACCGGTGAGGGCGACGGCGACGACGAGTCGCTGATCGTCGACCTCACCCGCGTCCCGCCCCAGTGCGACAAGATCGTCTTCCCGGTCTCCATCCACGACGCCGACAACCGCGGCCAGACCTTCGGACAGGTCTCCAACGCCTTCATCCGCGTGGTGAACCAGGCGGACGGTCAGGAGCTGGCCCGCTACGACCTCTCCGAGGACGCCTCGACCGAGACCGCGATGATCTTCGGCGAGCTCTACCGCTACAACGGCGAATGGAAGTTCCGCGCGGTCGGTCAGGGGTACGCGTCCGGGCTGCGGGGCATCGCTCTAGACTTCGGGGTCAACGTTTCGTAAAGCCGCGTTATCACACAATGGGGTAGGCAGTGGTTCTGAAAACCTTCGGCTGGTCGTTCGCGATCACCGCGCTCGGCCTGGTCGCCGCGGTGTTCTACGGGGGGTGGGAGGCGTTCGGGATCGTCGCGATCCTCTGCGTCCTCGAGATCTCGCTCTCCTTCGACAACGCGGTGGTCAACGCCGGCATCCTGAAGAAGATGAATGCCTTCTGGCAGAAGATCTTCCTCACCATCGGCATTCTGATCGCCGTCTTCGGAATGCGACTGGTCTTCCCCGTCGTGATCGTCGCGGTCAGCGCCAAGATCGGCCCGATCGAGGCCGTCGACCTGGCGCTCAACGACGCCGAGCGCTACCAGGAACTCGTCACCGACGCGCATCCCTCGATCGCGGCCTTCGGCGGTATGTTCCTGCTGATGATCTTCCTCGACTTCATCTTCGAGGACCGTGACATCAAGTGGCTCGGCTGGCTGGAGCGCCCGCTGGCCAAGCTCGGCAAGGTCGACATGCTGTCGGTCTGCATCGCCCTGATCGTCCTGCTCGTCACCTCGATGACCTTCGCGACCCACGCCCACCAGCACGGCGGCACGCACGTCGACAAGGCGCAGACGGTCCTCATCTCCGGCATCGCCGGCCTCATCACGTACCTCGTCGTCGGCGGTCTCTCCGGCTTCTTCGAGAACAAGCTGGAGGAGGAAGAGGAGCGCGAGCACGAGGCCGAGGAAGCGGCCCGGCGCAGCGGCAAGAAGGTCTCCGCCGTCCAGCTGGCCGGCAAGGCCGCCTTCTTCATGTTCCTCTACCTGGAGGTCCTCGACGCCTCCTTCTCCTTCGACGGCGTCATCGGCGCCTTCGCCATCACCAACGACATCGTCCTGATGGCGCTCGGCCTCGGCGTCGGCGCCATGTACGTCCGGTCCCTCACGGTCTACCTGGTCAAGCAGGGCACCCTGGACGAGTACGTGTACCTGGAGCACGGCGCCCACTACGCCATCGGCGCCCTCGCCGTCCTCCTCCTCATCACCATCCAGTACGAGATCAACGAGGTCATCACCGGCCTCATCGGCGTCGTCCTGATCGGCTGGTCCTTCTGGTCCTCCGTCCGCCGCAACCGCGCGCTCGCGGCGGCCGAGGGCGGCTCCGGCTCCTCCGGCGACAAGGCCGAGGTGAGCTCCGGGGTGTGACACCCTGCACCCGGGTGTGCGCCCCGCCACGGGGTGTGACACCGGGGACAATGAGGAACGCTTCCCTGCGGGGCGACCGGCCCGTCCGGTCGCCCCGCGGGCGTGTGACGGCCGGGCAAGCGACCGATGTGGGGGGTGGGGGCCCGATGGCCTTCTGGGACAACCTGATTCCGGGGCGGACGACGTCCTTCGACACGGGTGTGGGCGCGTCCCACACCATCGACCTGACCAGGCGCCGCCCCACAGTCTCGCTCGCCCAGCAGGGCGGCGCCACCGGCAACCTCCGCGTCAACCTCTCCTGGCGGATGCGCACCTCCGACATCGAGGGCCGCTCCCGCCAGAGCGGCCGGCTGCTGCGCAACCCGGCCCAGTTCTTCCGGCCCGAGGTCGTCCAGGCGCACACCCAGGGCATGGTCAACGTCGACCTCGACCTCGGCTGCCTCTACGAGCTCAAGGACGGCAGCAAGGGCGTGGTGCAGCCGCTCGGCGGCTTCTTCGGCGACCTCAACGCCGCCCCGTACGTGAAGCTCAGCGGCGACGACCGGTTCGGCGCCCCCTCGGGGGAGACGATCTTCGTCAACCTCGACCACCAGGACGAGATCAAGCGGCTGCTCTTCTTCGCGTACATCTACGACCAGACGCCGGCCTTCGACCGCACGCACGCCAAGATCACCCTCTACCCGAGCAACGGCCCCCGGATCGAGATCGAGCTCGACGAGCGCGCCCCGCAGGCCCGCTCCTGCGCCGTCTTCTCCGTGGACAACAGCAAGGGCGAGCTGCTGGTCCGGCGCGAGGTGCGGTTCGTCTACGGCTTCCAGGCCGAGCTGGACCGCCTGTACGGCTGGGGCCTCCAGTGGGGCCGCGGCTACAAGACGAAGACCTGACCGCGACCCCCCGGCGGGGGCTAGGAGCGGTTGTTCTGGAACTGCGGCCCCATCGGCGGCATCCGGAACTCCCGCGCCGGCTCCGCGCCGTGCCCGGCGTGGACGGGCTGCGGATAGCCGTACGCGGGCCCGGGGCCCGGCACCTGCGGCTGCGGGTAGCCGTAGGCGGGCGCCCGGTCCGGCATGGGCGGGACCGGCGGGACCGGCGGCACGGGGGCGTGTACGACGGTCGCGTCGAGGTCACCGTGCGCGGCGGAGCCCGTACCCGCCTCTCCGGCGTCCACGGCCGCGGTCTCGGCGAGCGGGTCCACGGGGCTCTCGGCGGCCGTCCCGGGCCCGGCGTCCGGCTCCTCGGTGTCCGCGGCGTCTTCGGTGTCCTCGTCGACCGAGATGCCGAAGTCCGTCGCCAGGCCCACCAGGCCGGTCGGATAGCCCTGGCCGACCGCCCGGAACTTCCAGCCCTCGCCCCTGCGGTACAGCTCGCCGCAGATGACCGCGGTCTCCTCGCCGGTCTCCGCCGTCACGTCGAACAGCGCCAGCTCGCGCTCGGGCACGGCCGCGGCGTCGTACAGGACGATCCGCAGGTCCGTCACCGAGCGGAACGTCCCGCCGTCCGAGGAGGCGGCGAGCACCACCCGGTCGATGGAGGGGTCGAGCGCGCCGAGATCGGCCTCGACGGTGTCCGTGAGGCCGTCCGCGACCCGCTTCTTCGGCAGCCGTCGCACCAGGCCCGAGGGATGGCGCGGCTGGTTGTAGAAGACGAAGTCCTCGTCGGAGCGGACCCGCCCGTCAGGACCGAGGACCAGGGCCGAGGCGTCCACGTCGGGGACCCCGGGGCCCGGGGTCCAGCGGAGCACGGCCCGTACGGCCGCGGTGTCGAGAGGGACGTTGGAGCCCTTCAGCATCGCGTGCGTCATGACCGCCATCCTGCCCTCCTGCCCGACCGGGGGACAACGCGGGGGCACCACGGGTAGCGGAGCAGCCGCCACCGGTGACGTCCCGGCGCCCGCGCCGCGTGCGTGCCGGCCCGAGCCGTCCTCGTCCACCTGACGGAATCAAGAGGGGTCCACATGGCGGAATCACGGAGTGCCCACCTGGCGGAATCAAGGGGAAGAGAGGTGCCCGATGGGGACGAGTTACCTGGATTTCATGCAGGGTGGGAACTACGGACACCCGCACCTACGTACTATTACCGGCCACATGTCGACAGGGCCCAGGCGATCAGACGGGGGACTTTCATGCGTCATTTCGGGCACATCCCGTCCGCGGCGCGGAACGGGTTGTTCCACCGCGAGCCGGCCGAGTTCACCGCCGACTCGCCCGCCCGCACGCTCGCGGTCGCCCTCGGCGCCACCCTCTACAGCCCCGCCACCCGGCCCCGGCTCGCCGACGACATCCGCAAGCAGGCCGCCCGCGGCGTCGTCTCCATGGTCCTCTGCCTGGAGGACTCGATCAGCGACGCCGACGTCGAGGCCGGCGAGGAGAACCTGGTCCGCCAGTTCCGCGACCTCGCCGACGCCCGAGCCGCCGGCGGCCCCGACGCACCCCTCCTCTTCATCCGCGTCCGCGAACCCCACCAGATCACCGACCTCACCACCCGCCTCGGCGACACGATCGGCCTCCTGTCCGGATTCGTACTCCCCAAGTTCACCGAGGCCCGCGGCGCCGCCTTCCTCGAAGCCCTCACCCGGGCCGAGCACACCGCCGGACGCCGCCTCTACGCCATGCCCGTCCTGGAGTCCCCCGAACTCCTCCACCTGGAGACCCGGGCCGACACCCTCGCCGGCATCGCCGCGATCACCGACAAGTACCGCGACCGCGTCCTTGCCCTCCGCCTCGGCGTCACCGACTTCTGCTCCGCCTACGGGCTCCGCCGCTCGCCCGACATGACCGCCTACGACGTCAAGGTCGTCGCCCACGTCATCTCCGACGTCGTCAACGTCCTCGGCCGCGCCGACGGCACCGGCTTCACCATCACCGGCCCCGTCTGGGAGTACTTCCGCCCCGGCGAGCGCATCTTCAAGCCCCAGCTGCGCCGCAGCCCCTTCCTGGAGGGCCGCGCCGAGGACCTGCGCACCGCCCTCATCGAGCACGACATGGACGGCCTGCTCCGCGAGATCGAACTCGACCGCGCCAACGGCCTCCTCGGCAAGACCTGCATCCACCCCACCCACGTGCTGCCCGTCCACGCGCTCTCCGTGGTCAGCCACGAGGAGTGGAGCGACGCCCAGGACATCCTCCGGCCCGAACAGGGCGGCGGCGGAGTGCTCCGCTCCGCCTACACGAACAAGATGAACGAAGTGAAACCGCACCGCGCCTGGGCCGAGCGCACCCTCGTCCGCGCCGAGGTCTTCGGCGTCGCCCGCGAGGACGTCGGTTTCGTGGAACTGCTCACCGCCGGCCTCGCCGGCTGACTGCTCACCGCCGGCCCGGGCCGGCCGAAGATCCGGCCGGCTCCCCGGCCGGCCGAAGAAAGGACTGCGGCGACGTGGTGTGGACCGGAACATGGGTCGCGGAGCGGCTCGGCGTCGAGCTCGTCGGCGACGAGGAGCTGACGGCACTCCTCGGCCTCGCCCTGCGCCGCAACCCCAAGCGGGCCCACCTGCTCGTCTCCAGCGTGCTCGGCAAGCACGTGCCGCAGCACCCCTCCGTCGTCTACGGCTCCGGCCTCGGCCTCGGCCTGCGCGTCCGCGAGCTCCTCGGCGCCGACGAGGCCGAGAACGCCGTCGTCCTCGGCTACGCGGAGACCGCCACCGCCCTCGGCCACGCCGTCGCCGACGGCCTCGGCTCCGCCCCGTACCTCCACTCCACCCGCCGCCCCGTCGCCGGCGTCACCACCGCCGGCGGCTTCGAGGAGTCCCACTCCCACGCCACCTCGCACCTGCTGCTCCCCGAGGACCCCGAGCTGCTCGCCGGCAAGGGCCCCCTCGTCCTCGTCGACGACGAGTTCTCCACCGGCAACACCGTCCTCAACACCATCCGCGGCCTCCACGAGCGCTACCCCCGTGACCGGTACGTCGTCGTCGCCCTCGTCGACATGCGCGCCCCCGCCGACCGCGACCGGCTCACCGGCTTCGCCGCCGAGATAGGCGCCCGCGTCGACCTGATCAGCCTGGCCGCCGGCACCGTCGGCCTCCCCGACGGCGTCCTGGAGAAGGGCCAGGAGCTCGTCGCCCGGCACGAGCCCGCCGGCGGGACGGCCCCGGCCCCGCGCTCCCGCGGCGGGTACGCCGCCGTCGCCACCCCCGTACGCGTCGACCTCGACTGGCCCGCCGAACTCCCCGACGGCGGCCGGCACGGCTTCACGCCCGCCCACCGCGCCCGCCTGGAGGCGGCCCTGCCGGCGATGACCGACGCCCTCACCGAGGCCCTGGCCGTCGGCACGGCCGACCCGGCGCCGGCACCCGGCGCCGCCCCCCACACCCCCCGCGCCCCCCGCGTGCTCGTCCTCGGCTTCGAGGAGCTGATGTACGCGCCGCTGCGGCTCGCCGGAGCACTGGAGGACGCCGGACTCGACGTCCGGTACTCCACCACCACCCGCTCGCCCGTCCTCGCCGTCGACGACCCCGGCTACGCCATCCGCACCCGGCTCGTCTTCCCCGCCCACGACACCCCCGCCGACGGCCCCGGCGAGCGGTACGCCTACAACGTGGCGGGCGGCGGCTACGACGCCGTCGTCGCCGTCGTCGACTCGGCCGCCGACACCCCCGAGCTGCACGCCCCCGAGGGCCTGCTCGCCCAGCTCGCCGCCCACATCCCGCACGTCGTCCTGGCGGTCGTCCCGTCGTACGCGCCGCAGACCAGGGAGGCCGTGGAACCGGTCGTCCCGTCCGCACCGCACCCGCAGGCGGCCGTGGAACCGGTCGCCGAAACCGAATCCGAAGCGACCGGATCATCCGTAGTCATCGGATCCGAAGCTCCCGAAAGGAGCTCCATGCTGCCCGAGCCCCTCCGCGGCCCCGCCTTCTCCTCGTACGCCCCCGAGGAGGTCGGCTGGCTGCTCCAGGACCTCTCGGACGTCGAGCTGGAGGCGCCCACCGAGGAACGCGAGGAAGCCATCCAGAGCGGCGGCGCGCACTACGCCGAGTCGCTGCCCGTCGAATACCAGCCGAGCGACCGCTACCAGGAGCTCTTCCACAGCGCCCTGGAGGCCACCGCCGCCCGCATCGCCCACGCGGTCGGCATCGTCACCGAGACCGTCCTGGCCGAGAAGTCCGACCGCCCCGGCCCGCCGGTCCTCGTGTCGCTCGCCCGCGCCGGCACCCCCGTCGGCGTCCTCATGCGCCGCTGGGCGCACCGCCGCCACGGCCTCGCACTGCCCCACTACGCCGTCTCCATCGTCCGCGGCCGCGGCATCGACGCCAACGCCCTGCGCTGGCTCGCCGCCCACCACGACCCCGCCGACGTCGTCTTCGTCGACGGCTGGACCGGCAAGGGCGCCATCACCCGCGAACTCGCCGCCGCCCTGCGGGAGTCCGAGGAGTTCGCCGGATTCGACCCGGAGATCGCGGTCCTCGCCGACCCCGGCTCCTGCGTCCGCGTCTACGGCACGCGGGAGGACTTCCTCATCCCCTCCGCCTGCCTCAACTCCACCGTCTCCGGCCTGATATCGCGTACGGTGCTCCGCTCCGACCTGGTCGGCGCGGACGACTTCCACGGCGCCAAGTTCTACCGCGAACTGGCCGGCGCCGACGTCTCGAACACCTTCCTCGACGCCGTCGAGGCCCGCTTCGACGAGGTCGCCGACACCGTCGACCGCGACGTGAAGGACCTCCTCGCCGGCGACCGCACCCCCACCTGGGAGGGCTGGGCGGCCGTCGAGCGGATCAGCGAGGAGTACGGCATCCACGACGTCAACCTCGTCAAGCCGGGCGTCGGCGAGACCACCCGCGTCCTCCTGAGGCGGGTCCCCTGGAAGATCCTCGCCCGGCGCGGCGCCGGCGCCGACCTCGCCCACGTCCGGCTCCTCGCGGAGCAGCGCGGCGTCCCGGTCGAGGAGGTCGACGGCCTCCCGTACACCTGCGTGGGCCTGATCCACCCCCAGTACACCAGGGGTGCGACAGGCGCCGACGGCAAGGCGGTGGCGTCCCGATGACCATTCCCACGCCCACGCCGACGCCCACGCCCACGCCGACGCCCACGCCGACGCCGACGCCGACGCCCGAGCCTGTGGCCACGTCCGTGCCGACACCCGTGGCTGCGCCCGCGCCCGTGACGACGCCCATGCCGGTGGCCACGCCCCTGCCCTTGCCCACGCCCGCGACGACGCCCGTGCCCACGGCCGCGACGACCGCCGTGCCCACACCCGCGAGGACCCCCGTGACGACCCCCACGCTGGTCGCCAGTGACCTCGACCGCACCCTCATCTACTCGACCGCGGCCCTCGCCCTCGGCATGCCGGACGCGCAGGCGCCCCGGCTGCTGTGCGTCGAGGTCCACGAGTCCAAGCCGCTCTCGTACATGACCGAGGAGGCCGCCGACCTCCTCGCGCGGCTCACCGCCGAGACCGTCTTCGTGCCCACCACGACCCGGACGCGCAAGCAGTACCAGCGCATCCAACTCCCCGGCAGCACACCGAAGTACGCGATCTGCGCCAACGGCGGGCACATCCTCGTCGACGGCGTCACCGACGCCGACTGGCACGCCTCCGTCGTCGCCCGGCTCGCCGACGAGTGCGCGCCGCTCTCCGAGATCCGCGCCTACCTCACCGCGACGACGGACCTGTCCTGGGTCCGCAAGCACCGGGTCGCCGAGGACCTCTTCGCCTACCTGGTCGTCGAGCGGGAGCGGCTCCCCGAGGACTGGCTGGACCGCTTCGGCGCCTGGGCCGGCGACCGCGGGTGGACGGTCTCGCTGCAGGGCCGCAAGGTGTACGCGGTGCCGAAGCCGCTGACGAAGAGCGCCGCCGTCCGCGAGGTCGCCCGGCGCACCGGTGCCGCGCTCACCCTCGCCGCCGGCGACTCGCTCCTCGACGCGGACCTGCTGCTCGCCGCGGACCGCGCCTGGCGCCCGGGCCACGGCGAACTCGCCGACACCGCGTGGACCGCCCCGCACCTCGACGTCCTCGCGGAGCGGGGCGTGGCGGCGGGCGAGGAGATCCTCCGCCGCTTCCGCGCGGCGGCGCGCGCCTGACGTTCAGCGGGCCGGCAGCCGGGGCGGCGCGCGCGTGACGGTCAGCCGACCGTCACGCGGGCCAGCGGACGGTCAGCCGTGACGCCCTCGCCTGACGGTCAGCCGCAGCGTCCTGCACCCGACCGTCACCCGACCGTGAGCCGCAGCGTCCCTCACCCGACCGTCCCTCGACCGTCAGCCGCAGCGTCCCTCACCCGACCGTGAGCCGACCGTCGGCCGATGGTCAGCCGCAGCAGCCCCCGCCACAGCAGCCGCCGCCTCCGCCCCCGCTCCCGCCCGGGGCGGGGCCGGCCGCGGCCGACCCGCCGACGGCCACGGCGGACAGCAGCTTCACGGTGTCGTCGTGCCCGGCGGGGCAGGCGGCGGGGGCCGAGGACTCGGCCATCGGCCGGCTCAGCTCGAAGGTGTCACCACAGGTGCGGCAGCGGTATTCGTAACGAGGCATGGGGCCAGGTTAGCGGCGGGGGAGCGCCGGGGCAGCGGCCGGCGGCCGCTCAGTGCGCGCCCGCGCCCCGCTCCTCGCGGATGGCGGTGACGACGGCGGCGGCCGCGGCCCGTACCCCCTCCAGCTCCATCAGGAAGTGCCAGTAGTCGGGGTGGCGCCCTTCGAGCCCGGCGACGGCCTGGTCGATCCGCGCCACGGCGGCGTCGAGCGGCCCGGCGTGCCGCGGATCGGGCCGCTGCCGGCCCTCCATGGCGAGCCGCTGCGCGTCCCGTACCGCGAACCTGGCCCGGTCCGTCTCCGCCTTCGGGTCCTTCGCCACGGCGTCGAGCCGCCGGAGCCGGTCCCCGGCCGCGGACACGGCCTCCCCGGTGGTGTCGAGCAGGGCCCGTACGGTCGAGAGCAGCGCGGTCGCGTCCGGCCACCGCTGCTCGGCCCGGGCCGCGGTGGCCTCCGCCAGCCGCTCCTCGGCCTGCCGTACGGCCCCGGCGGCCTGCTCCGGCACATGCTGGAGGTCCTGCCAGCAGGCGACGGTGTACCTGCGGCGCAGCTCCGACAGCACCGGCTCGACCGCCTCCGAGCGGGTCGTCAGGGCCTGCGCCCGGGTCCGCAGCGACACCAGCCGCTTGTCGATCTCGGCGGCCCGCTCCGGCAGCCGCTCCGCCTCGACCCGTACCGCCTCGGCGTCCCGCAGCACCCGGTCGGCGCGCTGGAGCGTGTCGGCGACGCCGTGCCGGCCGGCGCCTTCGTTGAGCCGGGTCAGCTCGGGCCCGAGCGCGGCGAGCCGGGCCGCGAGGTCGTCGGCGCGCAGCCCCTTCCCGCGTACGGCGTCGAGCGCGTCGCTCGCCCCGCGCAGCGCCTGCCGGGCCCGCTCGACGGCGGGGGCGAGCCGCGCGAGCTGGGTCTCGGCCCGCCCGAGCAGCGGCGCGAGCCCGCTCTCGAACCGGTCGAGCTCCCCCTTGACCCGCTCCAGTTCCTCCCTGGCGCGGGTCAGTTCGGCGCGGGCCCGGGAGGCGGTACCGGCGTCCAGTTCGTCCCGGTCGAGGTCGTGCGCGTCGACGGCGGAGATGTACGCGTGCGACACCTCGTCGATCCGCCGCCCCAGCGCCGCGAACCTCTCGACGGCCTGCCGCGCCTCGGGGGACCCGTCGACGGCGGTGATCGTCTCGATGGTGATCCGCAGCCCGCGCTGGGCGGTGTCGAGCTCGTAGAAGGCCGCGGCGGCCGCGTCCTTCGCGGCCTGCGCCTCGGCCCGCTGTCCCTCCCCGCGCCCGCCGAACCACCGGCGGGACCCCCCGCCGGCGAACGACTGCGGCAGCAGCGCGGCGGCGAGCAGGGGCAGCGCGAGGGCCAGCCGCCAGGTGGAAACGGCCCCGGGTGCCGTACCGTCCCCCGTGCCGCCTCCAGAGGATGTCTCGCCGCTCGCCGCCAACGTCCCTCTCCCGCGCTGTGTCCGCCGTGACCCGTCCGGTTCATTCTCCCACCGGTAAGGACGAACACACGGGCCGATCAGTTCGCGGTACGCACGACGACGTCCCCGTTCTCGCTGCGGACGCTCACGGTGCGGCCGCTGTCGCGGCCCTCGGGGACGTCGACGCGGCGGTCGCCGTTCTCGGAGGCGCCCGTGACGTCGTACGCGGCGGAGGGCAGCGCGATGGTCAGATCGCCGTTGTCGCCGGCGACGTCGACGCGGCGGGGCACGGCCCCCAGCGTGATCCGCATGTCGCCGTTCTCGGACCGGGCCACCACCTCGGGCGAGGTCGTCGACGCCTCGACGGTCACGTCCCCGTTGTCGCCCCCGATGTCGAGCGTCCCGGACACCGAGCGCACCCGCACGTCCCCGTTCTCCGAGCGCACCTTCAGCGGCGTGGCGAACCCCTCGACGGTCACGTCGCCGTCGTCCCCCTCGACGGACACGGCCACGGCCCGGGGCACCCGCACCCGGTGCGCGGCCCCGCAGTTCGAGGCGACGCCGCCGCACTCCACCCGCAGCGACAGCCGCCCGTCCGCCAGCCCCCAACGGGCCTCGGGCCCGCTCCCCATGAACACCCACCCCTCGACCTGCCGCTCGACCCGCACGTCCTCGACGTCATCGGGCACGACCACGACATCGGACCCCTCCACCTCCACGACGAGCGCGTCCCCACCGAACGCGAACGCCCGCCGCTCCACAGGAGCCTCCTCTACCCCGGACCTCCCACACCCCACGACCCCACCCACGAGCACGATCCCCCCGACAACCCCGGCAACCCCACGCCGCCACCCACCCACGACAACCCCCAAGATCCCTACACCCGGCCACGACCCGACCCCCCGAACCTACGCACCCCCGCCCCCACCCACGATCCGGCAACCCACCCACCAGAGGTGGGGCTGTCCCCCCACCACCGGTTTGCCCCACCCACCCGTACGCCATGTACCCTGTTGCCTTCCACGGGTGCGTAGCTCAGGGGTAGAGCGCTGCTCTTACAAAGCAGATGTCGGCGGTTCGAAACCGTCCGCGCCCACCAGCACAAAGGCCCCTCGCCGATCATGGCGAGGGGCCTTTGACATCTATTTCTGACATCAACGGGAGCGGTCGATCATGACCGGGGACGACTCCTGAGCAGCCGATCCACGTGACCCACAGCCTCCCGCTGCGTGTCCTGGACGACGTGGGTGTAGACGTTCATCGTCACGGCGATCTGGCTGTGCCCGAGGATCTCCATCACGACGCGGGGCGGGACGCCGGCGGCGGTCAGGAGCGTCGCCGTGCCGTGCCGGGCGTCGTGCAGCCGGACGACGCGGAGACCGGCGTTCTTCGCGACGCGGGTGAACGAGCGGTAGAGGTTGCGCGGCTCGATGGGCTGGCCGGTGCGCGTGGTGAAGACGTACCCGGTCTCCGTCCACTTCTCCCCTGCACGCTCCCGGGCGGCGGCCTGCTTGAGACGCTGCCACCGCAGGGGAGCGACGCAGATCGCGGGGAGGGGAAGCGTCTGCTTACGCCGGCGCCCCTTGGGGTCGTCCTCGTACACCTCACCGGCGACCCGCTGCCGCTGCGTCCTGACCCGGATCTCCCGCTTGTCGAGGTCGACGTTCTCCCAGCGGAGGCCGACGACCTCCCCGCGGCGGAAGCCGAGGGCGATGGCGAGCACGAAGGCTGCGTAGAGCGGGTCCTTCCGGGCGGCGGCGAGGAAGTCGAGCGTCTCGTCCAGGGACCAGGGGGAGAGCTCCCGGGCGGCGACGGTCGGCGGCTCGACGAGCGTCGCGACGTTCCGGCTCACCAGCTCCTCGCGGCAGGCGGCGGTGAGGGCGGTACGCAGGACCCGGTGGGACTCCTTGGCGGTGGCGGCGCTGGTCTTCTTCTCCAACTGGGCGAGGAAGCGCCGGACGTCGGCGACGCCGAGGGATTCCAGCCGCTTGGAGCCGAGCATCGGGACGAGGTAGAGCCGGACGTGCACCTCGTACTTGGCCGCGGTGGTCTTCTTGCGGCGCGGCTTGACGATGTTGTCCAGCCAGTACGGCAGCCACTCGGAGAGCTTCATCGAACGGGTCGGTACGGGAACGCCGTTGTCGACCTTGTCGAGGAGCGCGCGGCGCTTGGCGTCGCACTCGGCCCAGGTCTTGCCGTAGGCGAACTTCCGGGCGCGGGTGCCATCCGGCTGGAGGACGTAGACAGCCGCCTGATAACGGCCGTCGGACCGCTGGGTGATGGTGCCGGCGCCGTTGGGGTTGCGCTTGCGCTGGGTGGCCATCAGGCGGCCTCCTCGATCTGGTGGTCGATGAAGTCCCGGACGGCGTCGAGGGGGACGCGGCGCGACCGGCCGACGTTGATCGAGACCAGGCGGCGGGAGCGGATGAGGTCGTAGACGGTCGAGCGGCCGAGCTTGAGCCGCTTCATGACCTCCGGGACGGTGAGGAGTTCGACGGTGGCGGTGGTCATGCGGCGGCTCCTTCCAGGCGGAGTGCTTCCCGTGCGGTCTGGCGGTTGAGGTGGATGTCCCGGGCGATGGTGGCGGCGAGGGCGGCCTCGCCGGGGGAGTGGCCGTGGCCCGCGTACTGCCAGGTGGCGAGGACGAGCACGGTGGCCGGGTCGTCGGCGTGGTCGTCCTGGGCGGCGCGGTAGTCGGCGCGGATCTGGCGAAGGGCGCCGAGGGTGGTCGAGTAGTGGCGGGACTTGGTGGAGAAGTGCCCGCGGAATCCGAGCATGTGGGCCCAGGCGCTGAGCTTGCGGTCCGGGTAGAGCGGGGCCAGGTCCAGGCAGGCTTGGATGAGGCGGCGGGGGTGGTCGGGGACGTCGAGGAGGTCGAGCACTTCCCGGTTGCCGATCCGGCGGTCGAGGCTGCCGGTGGTCTCTGCGGCCTTGGTGGCGTACTTGGCGACGTACGCGGCCACGGCCTGTTCGGTGATGTCGGAGCCGTCCCCGAACGCCTTGACCGGACGGACGTCGAGCTGTCGTCCCCACTGGAACCGCCGGCGGGGCTGCTCCCTGGCGGCCGGGACAGTGATGGTGGTGTACGCGTGGACGGCGGCGGCCCGGATGGCGTCCTCCAGCAGCGGCACGGTGGCCCAGGAGGGCGGCGCGCTGTCGGGCCCGTCCGGTCCGTCGAGCCGGATGACGGCGTGGAAGTGGATGGCGCCGCGCTTCTGGAACTCGGCGACCTTCCCGTACGAGACCCGCAGGACGTCCTTCATGGCGCGCTGCGTGAGCCCGGCGCGGGCGGCCAGCTCGCGGCGGAGGCGGTTGGTGAAGCGCTGCCAGAGCTGACCGGCGTGGTTGTTGAAGAGGACGGCGCCGGCGTAGTCGTACGAGTCGGGGTCGAGGGCGGTGCCCAGGGCAGGGTCGTCGTCCCGGTGCCGGACGCCGCAGCGGCAGGCGCCCCGGTCGGGCCGGTTGTGGACGGGCCCGAAGGACGGGGCAGTGAGCGTCACGAACACGCGGGGGTGGTCGCGGACGGTCGCGGGGATGTCCTTGGTCTCGTCACCGGCGAGGCCGGCACGGATCAGGTGGTACGTGTCCCCGGCGTACGTGTGCGCGCAGGAGGGGCAGCGGGAGGCCCGGCGGTTGCCGCAGGCGACGCGGAGGCGTCCGCCGGGCTCGCTCTCCGTGGAGTACCGGCGGAGGGTCTCGCCGGATGTGCGGTCCTTGGCGAGGGACCAGCCGGTGAGGTGGACGGGATCGGAGCAGCCACCGGTGCGGTGCACCTGCTCCTTCCAACGGTCGAAGTCGGGGTTCGCGGCCACGCGGAGGACGTCGTGCAGGGTGGCCGGGTCCAGGCCCGCCGCGGTCGCGGCGATGGGCTGGGCCATGATGGGTCTTCCTTCCGGTCGAGAGATCGGCGAGGGGTACGGCTCCCGGGCGGCGGATGCTTGGCGGTATCGAGGCCGCCCGGGGGCCGGTCAGCGGCGGCGCTTGTTCGGGGACGTGAGCAGCGAGCGGACGACGACGGCGCAGACGGCGACCGAGGCGGCGGTGACGGCGGTCGCGAGCAGCATCGAGACCAGGACCGTGCCGACGACCAGGACCACGGCGGTGCCGGCGCCGACGACGGCGAGGACGCTGCCGGGGGTGATCTGGGCGGTGGGCCGGGCGGTCGGGACGACCGGGGCCGCAGCCGGAGCCATGGTCTGCGGCGCGGGATCCACGGCGGTCGGCTGGACGACGGCGGGCGGCGCGGTGACGCCGACCGGGGTCGGCATGGTGGGGATCTTGGGGCGGAGCATGGGTGGTTCTCCTTTCCGGGCGGGTCGGGTCCGTACGGGTCGGGTCACTCGGAGACGGCGGCGTCGATGACGGGCGCCAGGAGGCTGTCGGCGAGGAGGAAGCCGCCGAGGAGGAGCACGGCGACGAGCCACCAGGGCGGGCGGATCAGCTTGATGCCGAGGGCGCCGACGACGAGGAGGGTGAACCAGAGTGGGACGTCCACGGACGGTCTCCGTTCAGTCGATGGGGCGGCAGCGGTGGGTACGGGCCGCGAGCTGGGCGGCCGAGGAGCTGGAGTAGTCGGCGGACCAGCCGCAGCGGTCGGCGGTGCAGACGGCCGCGTACTTGGTGCGTCCGTGGCGGTCGTGGTGGGTGCCGATCTGCACGGGGCCGATGCGCATCAGGGAGTGGAAGTGGTCGCGGGCGGACATGCCGTTCTCCTTCCGGTTCAGGCGAGTTGGGCAGCGATGGCGCTGGCCATGGGCGCGGGGACGCCGAGGCGGGCGCGGAGGGTGTCGGTATCGATGGGGGCGCCGGTACGGGCGTGGTGGTCGGCAGCGACCTTGCGGGCGTGCTCGACGAGGGCGGCCGGGACGGCGGGAGCAGGCTCGGGCGCTGGGGCGGGAAGGGCGGACACGTCTACCGGTTCGATGTCCGGCTGAGTCACGGGCTCGGCGTCCCCGCTGTCCTCCGGCTCGGGTACGTACTCTGGCTCCGCAGGCTCCGGCTCAACAGCTGCGGCAGGGGCAGGCGCGGAATGGGCAAGCAGCGTTCCTCCGAGGAAGGCGACCGCGGGCCATCCGGCGACGCCGAAGCGCAGCCAGGCGGGAGGGGCGGCGAGGTCGAGGAAGCCGGCGGTGGCGACGTTGGCGCCGAGCGAGGCGAAGAGCGAGACCAGGAACCAGCACCAGGCGAGCCGAGACGAGCCGTCCGTGCGGAGCCGGCGCCAGGCGGCGACCAGGAGGAGGTCGACGGAGACGGGGTAGGCCCACGCCTTCCATCCGGTCTGCCCGGCAGCGGCGGCCAGGTCGTGCAAGTGGGCGAAGGACAGCGCACCTGCGATCAGGGCTTGGACCAGCACGGCGTCGACGCGGAGCTTGCTGGTCATGACGGCACCTCCTTGGTGGGCGTTTCGGGCATGGCGGGGGTAGGGACGTGGCGCGAGGAGGCCGCGCCGGCCAGGGGAGTAGGAAGCCTCAGGGAGTCGCCGGGACCACCGGGGCCGGGATGGCCACAGGCACGGCGGGCGAGGCGAGGACCGGCCGGAACGCGTCGAGCGCGGGCAGGTCCGGGGTCAGGTGGGCGTGCTTGTTGCAAGCGTCCACGGCGGCGCGGAGCGAAGTGTGGGGCGTCCGGATGCGGGACCAGCCGCCGGAAGCGTCGCCGGTGATGGCGAGGCCGGGAGCGGAGACGGGAATCTGGACGGTGGCGAGGACGGCGTCCGGCGCGATGTCGCCGAAGGCCATGTTGGCGCTGGTCTCGTCGTTGACACGGTGGGCGGTACGGACGCTGAGTTGGGCGCGGAGCATGGTGATGCCCTTGCCGAGTTCGGAGCCGAAGCGCTGCCCGCAGATCTCCAGGTAGATGCCGGCGGCACGGCCGAGCTGGGCGAGCCGGGCGAGGGCGGTGATGATTCGGTCGCGCCGCTTCTCCTCGTCCTTCGTGGCGAAGAGCGCGAGTTCGGCGACCTCGTCCACGAGAAGGACGATGGGCACGGGCCGGAGGTGGTCGGGGAGGTCCCAGATGTCGGCGGCGATGTCGGCGTCCGGGGTGTCGGCGGTGATGCGCTGTTCGGCGCGGATGAGTTGGTAGACGTCCTCCATGTGCGCGATGAGGGCATCGAGCAGGTCGGCGGCGGTGTCGGGGTTGTCGGCCAGCGCGGAGAACCGCCGGGCCAGAGGGAACAGCTCCACCCCCTGCTTGCAGTCGATCCCCACCAAGGCGACTTCCTGAGCGGCGAGTTCGGCCACCAAATTCCGCTGGTAGACCGACTTCCCCGACTTGGTGGCGCCGATGGTGAGGGCGTGCGGGGTGGTCCGGTAGTCGCGGTAGTGGACGTCCCCGTCCTCCCGCAGAGCGACCGGCACCCGCATTATCGAGCGCTCGGCCCGCGCCGGCATCTGAACCCGCCGGAGCACGTCGTACCCGGTCATCCGGAGTTCGACCACACCGGAGCGGATCTCCCGCGAGGTGACTCCGAACATCCCGAACGAGTGCCGGAGCCGGTCGCACGAGGCCGCCACGTCGAAGGCGTCCTGCCCGGGCCGGAGCCCCAGCCGTAAGACGAGCCCGGTACGGGTGGGCCGGAGCCGCAGGATGCGCGGCGCCCGCGGTTCGGGAACGGGCCGGTTCGCCATCCGGGCGATGGCGAGGCGCCAGCGGGGCGGCGGAACGGTGAGCCCGCAGGCGTCCATGACCGCCCGGTACCGGCCGAGGACCCGGCAGGTGGCGAACGTGACGCCGAAGGAGAGCCAGTACCAGGCGGGCCGCCGCCACCGCAGGAGACCCGCGAGGACGGCGACCAGCACCACAGCGGCGATCAACCACCGCATGATCAGGCGGCCTTCGGCATCGAGGCGCCCGCGGCGAGCGAGGTGACGGCCACGGCCCGGAAGGCGATGCCGTGCCGACGCTGCCCGTTGAACTCGCTCTCCCACGGCCGGGCGACGAGTCCCGTGATCGCCACGGGGGTCCCCATGACCAGATCGGCGGAGACACCGGTCTCCGGGACGGTCACGGTCAGGATCTCCACCTCACCGTTGGCCGCGAACATGACGTCCACGGTCGACAGCGCGGCCCCGGTCTCGGCGTCCATGGCGCGCTCGCCGGTACGGCGGTCCTTCACCTTGGGCTGCGGGGGCTGGGCCACCATCACGGTGGCGGCGGAGGTGTCGACGGGAATCTGACGCACGAAGATCACTCCTCTAGAAGTCCTGAACTCCTTCACTCATGTACATGAGTGACATGAAGAAGAGTGCACCACTCCTATACATGAGTCAACCCGCCCGGACGAAGAAGTCCGAGCGGGCTGGCAGGAATTGACCGCGCGTCAGTCGGCGGCGGGGATCCGGTACTCGAAGACGAACTGGTCAGCGGCCATGAGGGTGTCGCAGACCTCGACCACCCGCCCGGTCTTGGTGACGGCGTTCCGCAGCAGGTGAACGACAGGAGCACCAGGACTCAACGCCAGCTCGGACGCCTCGGCCTTCGACGCAGGCCGGGCCTGGAGCGTCTCCACGAACTCCTCGAAGACGTGCCCGTCGCCCTCAAGCCGGGCGTAGATCCCGCCGGGCCCGGGGTTCTCGGAGAACAGCTCAGGGATGTCCTTCACGACGTCCCACGGCAGATAGGATGAAGCAGTCTCGACGGGAGTCCCGTTCCGGAAGTACAGCCGCCGCCGAGCCAGCACCTGAGCCCCAGCCTCGACGCCCAACCGCGAGGCGATCTCCTCAGAAGCCTCCATGGGCCCGATGAACAGCACGCTCACCTTGGCGGTGGCCCCGGACTGAGCCGACTCAGCCAGATAAGCAGCCTTCCCACCCCGCCGATGAGACGCCCGGAACCGATCCGACGACCGCAGCCGCACAGGCGGCCGGTCTTTCACGATCGACCCCTTCCCGTGCCGCGTCTCCACGAGCCCACTGGCCCGCACCTCGACCATGGCCTTCCGAATGGTCCCGCCGGCGACGCCGTACCGCTCGACAAGCTCGGACTCGCTCGGCACCAGGTCACCAGGCTTGAGAGCGCCGGCCCGGATCTGCTCCACGATCTCTTCGGCGATCTGGACGTACCGGGGGACCGCCCTGCCACCCCCTGCAGTCGTACCCATAGTCCTCTTCACTCTCCTATGCTCCTGTACATGAGTAACAGCGCCCAGAAGACGACGTCAACGCCACTGCACTCCGTGTCCGTCGCGGGCGCAGTCGTACGCGAAGACGGCCGCCTCCTGGCGATCCGCCGAGCCGACAACGGCACCTGGGAACTCCCGGGCGGCGTCCTCGAACTCACGGAGTCCCCCGAAGCCGGCGTGACCCGCGAGGTCTGGGAGGAGACCGGCATCCGGGTAGAGGTGGAAGAGCTGACCGGCGTCTACAAGAACACCACCCGAGGCATCGTGGCCCTGGTCTTCCGCTGCAAGCCCGCCGGCGGCGAGGAACGAACCTCCGCCGAGTCGACCGCGGTCGAATGGCTCACCCCGGAAGAGATCACCGCCCGCATGACCGAGGTCTACGCGATCCGCCTCCTCGACGCCCTGGACAACAAGGGCCCCCACGTCCGCAGCCACGACGGCCGCCACCTGCTGAAGAACTCCGCATGACGAAGCCGAAGCCGCTGCACGAGTTCGAAAACGTCGACGACCTCTTGGACCAGGTCCGCCTCCGCCCAGGCGTGTGGCTCCCGGGCGGTTCTCTGACCCACTTGGACTCCATGCTCATCGGCTACCGAGTGGCCATGGCCGTGCACAACGTAGAAGAGGACTTCCCCTTCTGGACTCCAGGTGGGGACTCCCCCTTCGACCTTTGGCTGAACAAGCGCTCCGGCACTGCAAGCTCCCTGCGTTGGTCTGCACGTATCGAGCACGAAGCCAAGACACTCGGCACCCCGCCCAATGAGCTGTTCTTCACCCTGCTCGACCAGTTCCGCGCCGAGCACCAGCAGCAGGCGCGGTAAGAGTTTCCCTACTTCATCAAGGCACCCGCCGCGCACGGCGCGGCGCGCGCGGCCCGTCGCCCGGGCCTGCGCTCCTGTCTGCGCCCCGCTCCAGCCCGGCCGCCAGCCGCACGCCTGACGGCTCGGGTTGATGGGTGACGAACCCACAAGGTGGCCAAGGCGGTACGCAAGTGCGGCTCAAGACGATGCCTCCGGCGGGGGGCGCTCAGGCTCCGGGATGGAGGGGGCCCGTGCGCGGGTGCCGGCCGGTGGGGTGTGGAGGTGGGGACTCTCATCCCGTCTGCCGTCGACCCAGGCAGAGCCGAGCAGACACGGCACCGGGCGTCCAGGTCGTTCGTACAGTGGCGCGCTCCACCTGGACGCCCGGCACCGCGCCTGCTCCACAGTGTGTGGGTCGACGGCAGACGGGATGAGAGTCGGGGGACGGCTGAGCAGAGCAGCGAGCACACGTGCAAACTTGGCTGAGGCGCCAGATATCAAGACGCCCTATGTCCCGCCTAAGTCCCTGCAGCTGTGGGTCTCCCCTAGCGCAGCGATGGGGGAGACCCAGTTTGTGTCAGGTTTTAAGCGCATCGAGGTCAGACCGCCGTATGAATCACTTAGCCACGAGCCTGGGCACGTACGCTCGCCTGCGCCTTCATGGCCCTTACCTTCGCGCGCAAGTCTGCGTAGATCGGAGGCAGTTCTTCACTAACCCAAAATCGGATAGCGACTGCGTAAGGCTGCCGATTAACGGCGGAGTCCCAGCGGTTTATATTCTGCACAGCCAGAACGAGCTCTGAGGCGTTCTCATTGAATCGCTTTAGGGCCGAACTCCACTCGATCCGCCCTACCTGATTGGCGCCAGCAGATCGAGCCATACGGCTCGGCCGCAAGGCGAGCTTCTGCTGGTTCGAGAGATCTGACAGCGTATCCAAGCGAATACCCGCATCTTTTCGGGCCCGCCTTACCGATTTTTCTTCTGCCAGCAGCAGGTCGATGGTTGCTTCGGGAGAAACGCCCCGCAGCAACTCCCACTGCATATGAGAGCCAAGATAGTCCATTCTTCGCGCCCTGACAGGAGGGTCGTAACACAGGGAAACAGTTATACCCCGCCTCGCACGCCGCGAAATAAAGAAGGCGTCGGGCACAGGGATCGTATACAGATGCACCGAATCCAGTGCAATTGTTTCTTCAGCGAAGAGCACTGTATCTCGGTCGCCGCTTAGCACACTACGCTGCTCAGAGACCTCACCATAGCCTGCCAACCACAGAGTATTGGCATCGCGGACACCCTTAGTTAGAGCCTTGACGTCCTGCAGAGGCGAAACGCGCTCCGTGACCGACTGCAAGACCAGCGATCTGATTAGATTCGCCGAAGCCTCCGGATACGCTTCCTGCACAATCGCGCAAGCCCGCGCCACTCTCGGTGCTGCGAGGCTTGTACCGACGTCATAAGCTACGAGCGCCGATCCATCAGGGCGCCCATCAGCCACTGCAACCCTGAAGGCGTCGCTGTGCTGCAGAGTGTTCTTATCAATGGAAAGTCCAAGCGTTCCCGCTGGTGCGCTGACTTCTGGCTTGATCGCTCCATTGATCCCCGGACCGATCCGCGAGAACGGTGACGGCCATCCGGGCTTACCGATGGGGTGAGTTCCCAGATCAGCCGAGCGAAGCGCAGGAACAGCACCTCCGACGGTGATCGCGATCGCCGACGGGGCGGGATCAATGAGTCCTGCATCCGGGCTCTCCAGCATGCGCTGGGGGTAATTTTCGCGAAATTCTGGACCGATCTTTCCAGAATACAGCGCGGGCGCCATGGTTCCCGTAGGCACAACAAATACGACGCCGAATTTTTTCGCCAAACTGTCCAAAACCGCTGCAAGTACTGGCGCCCGGTCGCCGCCGACTGTCGTGTTCTCATCGCCAAGACTGAGATTGATTACCTTTACCCCACGAGCGGCGAGGTAAGAGACGGCCTCAGTAATTTCCGATTGCGGAAGTCGGTTGAATGGGATCTTATTGTCCCCATCGAGAACTCTCACCGACAAGATGCGACACGGCGGATCCGCCCACTCTCCTGATGTCAGATGCTCTTCAATCGAGCCCCGGAGCAGGATGCTGGCAACCGCGGTGCCGTGACCGTTTCGGTCAGCTCCATCGTTATGGAAGCTGTTGACTGCAGCAATCTCAGCAACGCAGCCCCGCACGAGAGGGTGTTCGGCTTGGATCCCGCTGTCTATGATTCCCACGATGGGAGCGTCGGCTGCCGGCAGAGGAAGTCCGGAGAGTTGCTCTAGGCTAACGTCACTCGGACTCAAGTGTCCGGCCTGACCAGCAGGCAGCGTTTCAACCTTGGCGACCAGGTCAGTGTTCAGTAGCTTAGATATGACCGCAGGTACTGCAGTCACTCGCATTATTGATACACCTGCGGCCGCACTCGAGAATGAGTCGTGGACGTCCGCACCAAGGCGACGAAGCGCCTGGTCAATCAGAGACATCCAGTCATCAGCTTTTTGCTGCTCACCAGGGTGCCATATCTCAACATCCACTGTGAGGCTGCCGGCCACGTTTGAGGTTTCGAGCGCGGAAGCCAGCGCGACTCCGAGCCTGTCCTGCCTCCCGTAACGGCGCACACTGACAATATTGTCGAAAAAACCTTCGTAAGAGGCGGAAATCTGACCCTTTTTCGGCCCCTGCGAGTACAGATCGAGCCGCCGCACAAATTCCGTCATTTGCGGGTCATCACTAAAGGCTACGACCCGACTAGACTCTCGAGCCTCAATGATGCGTAGGCCCGATCTATGCCATTCAGGCTCTTCCGATGGGCCGACAGTTTGCGTCCCAATCTTAACTACAAGAATGAGACGAGGGTCGATCCCGAGAGCTGGCTCCGGATTTCCGAGCTCATCGAAGATGAAGTCGATATTCTCGTGAATATCGTCACCATGCTTCTCCCGATCGCTAAATTGTCGCCCCGCGCCGCGTCCGGCGACCTTACGCCTGGCACCCTCGATGGTGGTTCGATCTATCTCAATATGAGGAAGCGCTGCAGATTCAAACATCGGAAGCGGAATCAACCCTGAGATTTCCCTGCCTCCTTGTACCTTCTTTTGCGAGCCGCAGCACTGTCCACCAAATCAGCAGTAGAGATGCTTTTAGCCCCAGCAAGAACCGACTTCCGCATAGCATCCAGGCATACCGACTCGATCTCGGCATGACTCATTCCCGCAAGAGCCCGCGAGACTTGCTCTTTGTTCACTTTGTAATCGAACCTGCGAAGCTTGAGTTCCAATAGCGCAGCAATCTGCGCTTGTGTAGGGTTCCGATACGTCAGAACCTCATCAAATCGCCGCCACATGGCAGAGTCTAGAGACGTACCATGATTGGTTGTGGCGATCACGAGGTTATCGGAATTGAAATCCTCAAGCTGCTGTAGCAGAACCGTAGAAACTCGGCGCATTTCACCGTGATCCGAGTCTTCGCGCTCCCCTGCGAAGATGTCGATTTCGTCGAAACTAACAACCCATTGGTCAGTTTCGACGTAAGACAAGATTCTTTCTAGGTGCCGAGCGGTCTGTCCCAAATAGGAAGAAATCACTGCCGAAAGCCGCACCCTGACAAGGGGAACTCCAAGGGAGTAAGCCAATGCCTCAGCGGTTTTGGTCTTACCAGTGCCACTTGGGCCAGCGAGAAGCAATTTACTTCGAGGGCGCAACCCATACGCCGCCAACCGGCTGGCATGGCGATGCTCGTTAAGGATCTCCCTGAGGGCGGCGACGGTGGGTGGAGGCAGCACCAAATCAGGCAAAGAGACCACAGGTTCACTCACTGTGACCAGCGGTACATCCTCGTCGCTCACTGGCACGGTCGCCAGGCTGTTGGCGGTCACCGGCCTGCGCCGGCCACGGGCCGCTGCAGCCCTCTCCAGGCGCCCAGCCAGGTTTCCTGCAGGACTGGACTCACGGAAGGCGCCCGATCGAACGGCATGGTTGAGGGACTCCTCCTGCTCCATCCACAGAGTCTCAGCTTGGTCGCTGGTAGCCACTTCGTTCCTCCCAGGGCCTGGGCAAAGGTGTCCCTGGAGACACCTGCCCAGCGCTACCATACCCAACACTCGGCCGGCTCTACATGGTTCGGCGTATGAGATTTGGGACAAATAACTTCGCTCGGGGGAGTTGCCTTGATGACCGACGGTAGCGTTGCCTACTCGCAGGTAGATTCTCTTGAACTGTCGACGGCTATTAGGGGATCCGATTTCAAGAAGACGTCAGCCAAAGGAGTTTTGACCCTCAGTGGGCCCTGCCCCCGGTGCGGCCACGAATTTTCTTGCAGTCTCCCTTTGAAGCCAGTACTTGTCACTCCGGGATCTTACGTCACCGGCCAGTCTGCTAGCGGCTCCTTGACCGCGAATCCGCAAGAACACACCGTCTATTGCTCATGCACCCACGACCATGAAGGGCGCCCTGAGGGAGAGCTCGGCTGCGGCGCCATGACTCGTTTCCTCCTCAGGAAGGCCCAGCCATGAGCGGATCTCGGAAACTGGATCACGATCTCGATCTAAGTGACGTTCCAGTCGAGCAGCTAGAGTTTCTGCCATCTCCCAATCCGGCCACTCCAGATGATCTTCGCTGGGCGAAGATGGCCGGAGAAGCACGTTTCAATGGCCTTCCAGACATCCAGCGAACAGCAGAGCGCTGGGGTGCCACAATCCTGGTAATCACCGGACTGCTTACTACTCTGACCGTTGTACGCGGCGCTTCAGATCTGGCAGCACTGAGAGATCTGTGGCCGCATAAGATCTTGGTCGGATCATTTGCGGGCATCGCACTCCTGGTTGCGATTATCAGCGTTATTCTGGCTGCGATGGCCGCTCAAGGTCAACCCGTCGAAATCGTGGTCAGTGGTCCCCGCTTCGAAGAAGCTACCGGCAAGGCAACCAAGACGGCCAGCGGTCGGTTGAAATGGAGTCGCTATCTTGCGGTCCTTGTTGTGCCATTCTATCTGGCAGCCCTAGGAATCATGGCGTATGCGCCACAGGCCACCGATCAGCCGCCCAGAATTACCGTCACTGACGAAGTTGGGGGCACATACTGCGGGACGTCCGCAAAGAAGCAGGGTGGAAATTTGGTGGTCGTAGGTGAGAAGGGCGTGGTTGCGAAAGTGCCGCTTTCGTCGGTAGTAAATCTCTCTCCTGTAGCCAAGTGTCCCGGCAAGAAGTAGTTCGGCGTCTACTTCCTGGCGTCAAGCACGCCGCAGTGTGGAGTGCCGGCAGGGCTAGTTCACGCGCTGGGTCGTGGACTACACGTGGACGGCGCACCTACGGTCCCAGAATCGCAACTCTCTGATCAGGCGCAACGGTGACATCGCAAGGGGCCTCCGGAGCCGTGTGCGAGTGAAGCCCCCAGCAGAGACGCTGGGGGCTTCTTGGCGGTCCGAGTGGTGGTTTGAGCGCCTTCCGCGTTTCGGGGAAGCGGTGCCCTTAGTGGTGCTGACGCGGATTCCCGTCTACGGAAGCCGCCGACCGCGGCTCTCTGCAACGCGTAGCACCTGACCCAGGGCTTCCGTAAGGTCTGCGGACACCGCGCGGAGAGCCGTCGGGTCGAGATCCGGGAGGCTCAGTAACTCGATGGCGTGGTCCAGTACCTCGCCTGCCTGGTCGAGGTAGGTAGTTTCGAGGGCGTCGGCCAGGCGAGACAGACGGCTGCTGTCGTCGTCGGTGCTCAGGAAGCACGGCTTGCCGTCAGGGCCGGACCACGGGAGGAGCCGCAGTTCGTTGCATGAGGTCATCTGCCTGTCTCCCCTTTCTCAGGTGTCGGGTACGTGGTGAAGACCGCGTCTGCGGCATCACTGGGGAGGGCCAGAAGCCCGGCTTCGAGTACGCGGCCAGTGGAGTTGAGGACGATGCGCGTGATGGTGAGGACCGTCCGGGTGGGGCTGATGCGGAGGGCGGTTGCCTCTTCCGGGGTCGGGAGGCGGGCGGTGACCGTCTCCTGGGTTTCCGTACGGCCGGCATCTCGGCTGCCCGGCCAGGAGGATGCGGCGAGTTGTGCGGCCAGTGCGAGGTCGTGGGGGACGTAGATGCGGGCCACGCTTCGTGGAGTCTCGCCCTCGTAGGTCGTGCAGTGGAACTCGGTCAGGGGGGTGCTGGACGGGACCTTCAAGAGGGTTCTGATGTGGCCGCGGGCCCGGATGTTGGTCGTGCGGATGGTGGTCTGGAGGTCGGGGGCGAAAGGAATGCCGCCGCCGCCCGTGTAGGTGATGCGGCGGAGCGGAGTGCGGACGAAGTTGCCCTTGCCATGGGTCTTCTCGATGAGTCCTTCGGCCTGGAGGAGGGCGAGGGCCTGGCGGACTGTCGGGGTGCTGACTTTGTAGTGGGTGGCCAGCTTGGGTTCCGAGGGGAGGCGGTCTCCGGGCTTGAGGCGGCCGGTGGTGATCTGGGTGCGGAGGTCTTCGGCGATGGTGTCGCGGAGGGTCGGCACGGTTGCGGTCACCACCTTTTCTGGACTCGGAGGGCGATCAGGCGGGTGCGGGGGTGCATGGTCAGTTGCTCGCCGGTTTCGAAGAGGAGGCGTTTTGCGCCGAGGGGGAGTTGGCGGAGGTCGGCTACTCGGCAAGGTTGGCCGCCGATCTGGATGACGTCGCCTCGCTGGACGTTGATCGAGGTGATCTCGATGGGGGCGACCACGGCGCCGGTCGGGGTCCAGGGCTTCATGCCGTTGCCTCCGGGCGGGGTGGGATGGTCGCCGGCGTGTGGCAGGGGCAGGCACATGCCTCGTAGATCACCGGGATGTCGACCGGAGCCGTTGCCGGGGAGGAGTGGGCGCACTCGTGGTGGGTGCCGATCTGGCAGCGGGACGAGCGGTACGGGGTGGGCTTCGCGTGAGGCATCAGGCCGCCTCCGCCGGCGTGGCGTGGGGGTGCTTGGCAGCGATGACGTACCGGCTGGCGAGAGGTGTGCTCGCGTCGTGGGTGATGGCCTGTCCCAGTGGAGTGGCGCGGCGTAAGGGCTTGTGAGGGTGGGCGGTTCGGGCGTGCCGCGGTCTGGTGGGGTGAGGTGCGCGGCGGATACGGTTGCGCATGCTGATCAGCTCCCATCGCTGATGGCCGGGTCCCCGGACGTCGCGTGTCGCGGGGACCGCTTGTTCACTGCGGCCCAGAGGGTTCGGCCGCTCAGGCTGGTGGCGAGGAGACCGAAGCGGTCTGCCTGTGCCAGGACTTCCAGGACCTCCCGCCATGTCTCTGCGGGAAGGGTTTCCGGTACCTCCGCTTCGATCGACGTGTGTCTGGCGTGGGCCAGTACGCGTGTGGTGAGTCCGAGGGCGGATAACCGGGCGGCGAGGGCCTCCGCGCTTACTTCGGGAGCAGGCACAGGGCAGCCTCCGTTACCAGTGATCACTTTAAGTGAAGCTAGTTAACTAGATTAGAGCTAGTGGACTAGATTTTCCATATGCCTGAGCAGCCGCCATACCTCCGTATCGCCGACGAACTGCGGCGGCGGATCGCGGAGCACGAGTGGAGTCCTGGAGACCGGCTGCCCTCGCGGGCCCAGATCGGCCAGGAGTGCGGGGTGGGCGAGAACGTCGTTCGCCGGGCCCAGGAGCTGTTGATCTCCCAGGGCGTGCTGGAGGGGCGGGCCGGGTCCGGGACCTATGTGGCCGAGCCCCGGCGGCGGGTGCGGATGGTGCGGTCCGCGGCGCGCGAGCAGCCGGACGGGTCGCCGTTCCGGGCGGACATGAAGGCCGTTGGGCGGAACGGTGGCTGGGAGAGCCGAACCGATGCGAAGGTGCCCGCGCCCGCGGAAATCGCTGCGCGGCTCGGGATCGGTGAGGGCGAGCTGTGCGTCCGGACTGTGTACGAGTTTCTCGCCGACGGGCGGCCCGTGCAGCTGTCTACGAGCTGGGAGCCGTACGACCTGACCGGCGGGACTCTTGTAGTTCTGCCCGAGGGCGGGCCGCACGCCGGGGCCGGCGTCGTGAACCGGATGGCCGAGATCGGCGTCACCGTCAGTCATGCCGTCGAGCAGCCGGAGCCGCGGCAGGCGAGCGCCGAGGAAGCCTCACTTCTCGGGATCCAGAAGGCCGCGCTCGTCACCCATATTCGGCGGACCTACTACAGCGACCAGGGCCGGCCCGTGGAGACGGCGGACATCGTCGTGCCCGCTGCGCTGTGCGAGATCGTCTATGAGATCCCGATCAATCGCTGACGGAGCACCACGCAAGGGGGAGTCATGGAGTCGCTCGGTTTTGCCATCGGCGGTTTGATCTGGGGCGTACCTGTTGCCGCTCTCGTGGTGCTGGTGGTTGTGGCCGTCGCGGTCGGCCGATGGCGGCGGAAGGCCATGGCGGCCCTGGAGGGCGGGGAGCGGGCGGCGGACGGGCAGTGCGCATCCGGTCGGACGGTCGGCACGGCGGAAGAGGTCTGAGCCCATTTCCCGGGTCGTGTGCTGTCGGTGTGCTGCTGTCCGCCGCGGTTGCGCCTCCCCGCTCTGCGTCGAGCGCTGGAAGCATTCCAGGGTCCGGCGACGAAGGGGGCAGGATGGTTCAGTCGAAGTGCGGTGCTCCTACCCAGAGCGGGGGCCGCTGCCAGAACAAGGCGATGACGGGTACCTCTCGGTGCTCCAAGCACCAGGGGCCGTGGTCGCCGTACGGGGTTGAGCAGCGGAAGAAGAAGGAAGCCGAAGCCAAGATGAAGAGGCTTCGGAAGAAGCGGTAGCGGGCCGTCGAGTGGGGTCGGCTGACATCCAAAACTGACATCAACGGCGGTGGATGACAGCGGTCGCCCGCGTGCTGTCGCGGTGGTGGTGACCAGCGATCCGCCCTTGGCGGGGGCGCCCCGCACGAGCTTACAAAGCAGATGTCGGCGGTTCGAAACCGTCCGCGCCCACCAGTGCAAAGGCCCCCAGTCGATCTTGGCTGGGGGTCTTTGACGTCCTAGTGGTGGTGGGCGAACACCTGCTGCTGTTCGTCCTGCCAGGTCCAGTCGGCTGGGCGGGTGAACGGTTCGGTTCGGGCGAGGGTGGAGAACTGGTCGGACGGCTCCCGGGTGGCCTTGTTCACCACGAGGGCCGAGAGCATCGGTGAGCGGCCGTCATCGTTGTCGTGGAGGCAGACGTCCTTGAGAAGGTAGGTCATGACTCCGCGGTGTGGCGGGATGGAGTCGAACCCCTGCGCCGCCAGCTCGGCACTCAGTTCCCCGTAGGTGATGGTCTGACGCCGGCGGGCCCGCTGCCGGAGAATATCGACGGCCGCCTCGACCGCTGCAGGGTACTGCGGGTCCTTGGTCCTCACTGCCGTCCCCCTCAGCTGGTTCTGTCTCTCGCGCATCGTAGCGGCGAGGGACACTCCTGCTACACGATCACGGTTCAGGAGGGGGAGACGGTGGACGATTTCCGCTTCAGTTGGGAACTGAGTGGCGCCGGGGGTGCCACGTATCGGATCGCCGATGGCGTCTCGGAGCATGAGACCCATGTCGGCTACTGCACGGACGCCCTTGCCGATCTGCTGTACGCCATGACGGGGCTCTACAGTGACTCGTCCGGTGAACGCTTCTCCTTCGACCGTGAGCCCATGGAGACGAGGTGGCTCCTGCGGCGCCAGGGCGTAGACGTGACCATCGACATCTTCGAGTTCCCGGACGGGGGAACGAGCTGGGGCTCACCCGACGGGACGGGTGGCACCTTTCTCTGGAGCTCCACCCAGTCCCGTGGCGTGCTGTGCCACGCGGTGAAGGAAGCGGCCGAGGCCGTGCTGCGAGAGCACGGTGAGGAGGGGTACCAGGAGAAGTGGATGTTGCACCCGTTTCCCATTGCCGCCTTGCAGGACCTGCGGCGCTTGCACCGACGAGACGATGACTGCCGGTACGAGCAGTGCCGGACCGATCCTGAGAGCTGGTGACGACGGGGCATGCGCGATGAGCAGCTCGATGAGCCACTGTCGGACGAGGAGCTGAAGCTCTTCACCCAGTACCTGCACCGGCTCGCCAACCATGACGTGGACATCTCCCTGAGCATGGAGGTCGGACATCCCGAGAACCCTGTCTACGTGGTGTTCGGCAGGGACTACCCCCGGCCGGGGATGCTTCGGACTATCGGCGGCCGTTCGCGGACCCGCGACAGGTGACATCCCAATCTGACATCAACGACGGTGGATGACGGCAGCCCTGAACGGCTCTTCGTGACACCCGCGAGCTGGGGTGGTCCCTTGCGAACTGCGGTCCGTGCGAGCTTACGACGCGGGTGGGGATCGGGTGGCGCAGATTCGGATGCCCGGCAGAGGTCGACCGTCAGTGCGTGGTGGGAGGGTGCTGTCATGCGGGGCGCAGTCTTCGGCTTGCTGGGGACGCCTCCGGAGCACGCCGTGATTACTCGCGCCGGTCTAAGGTGACGTCCCTACCCTGCGTGATTCTGTGACGTGGGAGGGGAATGCAGCCGTGTGGCGGAGTAAGGCCAGGGAGGGATAGCAGGTGGCGCAACGGGGCAGCGGCCGGGGCAACGACTATCAGCGGCAGCAGCAAGCGTTACGACGTGCCCAGGAGCAACAGGCACGACAAGTGGAGCGGGAACGCAAGGCCGCTGAGACGGCCAGCAAGCGGCAGGAGCGCGAGCGGAAGGCTGCGTATCAGCAGCACCAGGCCGAGCAGGCGCAGGTGCGCACGATCGCGGTCGAGCATGAGGCCGAGCAGCTAGGGAAGTTGCTCCGTGACGCGGTGGTGAGCGACCCGCCTACAACCTTTGAGCGCCGGCGGAGGACTCACACGCCGAAGAAGTTTGACGAGCGTCCCTGGTCTCGTCCGGAGCCTTCGCCGCGCTGGGATGAGTTCGCGCCACCGGAGCCTGGCGGTCTGGCTGCTGTCTTGGGTCTTGGCAGGAAGCGCTATGAAGCTGCGGTTGCCGAGGCGCGAGCGCGGTTCGGCGAGGCACAAGAGCGCCACAGGCGAGCCGAGGAGATGCGCCTGGCGACGTTGGAGCGGAAGCGCGCCGAGCATCGCCAGGCCGAAGCGCAGGCCCTTGACAAGGTGGCAGCCTTCAATGCGAAGTTGGACGAAGAGCGCGAGGCATACAGGGCTGGGGAGCCAGCAGCGGTCGAGGGTCATCTAGGGGATGTTCTGTATGCGTCGGAGTATCCATTGGGCTTCCCCCACGAGCATCGGATCGCCTTTCGACCTGCCACGGGTGACGTACTCGTTGAGATCCACTTGCCGCCTGAAACGATCGTCCCTACCGCGCGGGGCTACCGTTACGTGAAGAACCGGGATGAGACGACCGTGTTGCCCCGTCCGGAGAAAGAGCGCAAGGAGATCTATGCCTCCGTCCTCGCCCAAGTCGCTCTGAGGACTGTCCACGAGGTCTTCACGAGCGATCCGGATCGGATCGTCAATGGGGTGATCCTGAACGGTCATGTGAGAACCATCGACCGGGCCACCGGCCAGGAGGTCTCACCCTGTCTGGTGACGCTTAGTGTCAGCAGGGAGCAGTTCGGGAAGATCCGTCTCAGTCAGGTCGATCCAGCGCAGTGCCTCAGGGGACTCAACGCGTTGGTGTCTCCCAACCCTTACGATCTCGAATCGATCCGCCCCATCATTGAGTTTGACCTGTCGAAGTACCGGCTTATGGACAGCATGGACGTAGTCGCAGGACTGGACAGCAGGCCCGTGCTGGTGAAGCTGACGCCCACCGAGTTCGAGCACCTGATTCGCCAACTGTTCGAGGCGATTGGCATGGAGGCATGGAACACCCAGGCGTCCAAAGACGAGGGCGTTGATGCGGTGGCTGTCAGCAAGGATCCCGTCTTCAACGGTGAGTGCATCATTCAGGCGAAGCGCTACAGCAAGCTCGTGGGTGTGGAGTCCGTCCAGGCGTTGGCCGGAGTGGTCGAGCACAAGCGTGCCGCCAAGGGGGTCCTGATCACCACATCGTGGTTCGGCAGAGCCAGCCACGACTTTGCCCGCCAGCATGGTCGGCTCCAGCTCATCGAAGGGCCGGAACTGAAGTACTTGATCAAGGAGCACCTTGGCAAGGATGTGATCCCGGGCCCGGTCCCCCCGAAGAGGCGCCCCGCACGCTGAGGCCGACGGCCCGCCCGCTCAGATCGAGTCGCTGACGTCAGCAAAGCCAGTCGGAGGCGAGTTCGGTTGGGGGAGAGGTTTTCGTTTTTCCTATGGGGCTGATGCGGACGCTTTGTACCGGGTGATGGAGCCGGGCTTGCGTGCGCTTCCGCTTTGGCCGGCGCACGTCGTGCTGCGCTACGGGGAGCCCGGTAATGACGTCGTGAGCAAGCGGATTGCGCTCTGAGCACGCGTGCCAGTTGCGTGCCAGATCGAGCGGTCAACCACGGTCACTGGAGGGTTGCTGCGGGATCGACACCTCGTGAGAGCCGTCGCAGCACGCAGACGGGGTGAGCTGCGGTGACGGCTCGGCTGCGGGCGCCAGGCTTACAAAGCAGATGTCGGCGGTTCGAAACCGTCCGCGCCCACCAGCACAAAGGCCCCCAGTCGATTTCGACTGGGGGCCTCTGACGTCCATGTCTGACGTCAAAGGGTGTGATCAGGGGAAATGGTGGAGGAAGTCTTCGACTCGCGGGGAGAAGGAGGGGCTCCGGGAGGGGCGGCGGTGGACGGGGTTCGGGGCGGGTGGGTTCGTGGTGCTGAGGGGCGACGGACCGATGGTCGGGTGTGTTCGGCTTTCCGGGGAGAGGTGCGGACGTCGTTCTCCGTCGGGCAGGGGATTGGTTGATTTGGTGGGTGGGGTCTGAGGGCGGGGGCGGTTTCGGTTTCTTAGTGTCGGTTCGTGTGGCTCGCGGCTTCGTGTTCGATGACGGTTGTCGTGCGCGCCTTCTGATGTGTGGCTGCCGTCTGGTTCCAGTCAGAAGGTCTTGCCTTGGGCGGCATGGGCGGTCGTGTCCCTGCCGCAGAGCGCTCGGTGGTAGCGAAGGTGCGCTTCGTCGAGTGGGTGGGCGGGGTGCTTGCGGAGCGGGCCCAGGGGGCTGTCGTTCGCGGTCGAGCGAACGGTTCCTTCAGTGTCGATGTAGATCGCCAGGGTGTCGAACTGAACGTGGTGATTCGGGCACAGGACGAGCAGGTTGGCCAGTTCGTCGGGGCCGTTGTGGGGGCGGCCGAGGCCACGGATGTGAGCGGCCTCGCTGTAGGTGCCGAAGCGAGTCGACAACTGGAGGGCGCACACCTGACAGCGGTCGTCGTGCAGCTTCTTCACCTTGGCCGTGAGGGCGGTGTCGCGGATGAGGCGGGAGGAGGTGACCGTGCGGCGTGCGGCAGGAACGGTTTCCCTCGTGTGATCCTCGGTGGAGTCCTCGATGCCGCCAGCGCTTTCGTAGCCGGCCAGGCCCAGCCGCTCCAGCAGGGCGTGCTGATCTATGTCTGCCAGGTAGGTCTCCCGCAGGACAGCCACAGCCTGGGACCGGACGAAGGGGTCTCCCAGCAGGCGCGCGACCTGCTCGGTCACTCCTCCTTCGGGGTTGAGCCTGTCGAACGCTGCAGCGTGGGCCACGGCGTTCAGCTCGGCTGGGAGGCCATGGACGTCCCACAGTCGGCTCGTCTGCAGGTGGACGAATGGGTACTCGGGTGTCACGGAGGATTCGGGAAGGCCGAACTCGACCAACAAGCTGCCCACTTCCTCGCGGAACTCTCGCCACGGTGCGAGATGCGGCCTGCCCGTGGCCACTCGGGAGATGCCCCACAGTAGAGCCAACGGCTTGTGCCGGGTCTGCCGCCCGTTCCTCTTGTGGACCCGGAGGTTCCGCAATCTGTCCATGAGCATGCTCACCTTGAGCTCGGCGGACGATTCGGTCGGTGTGCGGGAGGCCGAACCGGAGGCGCCTGGTTCGCGCGGCGCGGGAAGCGGCGACGGGAGGTCCCGGCCGCTCTCGGGCGACTGGCGGAACGGTTCCTTGTTGCCGGGAGGGCGAACGGCCCGACGCCGAACCTCGGGTCTCGCGGCATGCCCCTGCTCCACCCACTGGCGCCAGGAACGGGGGGCGAGCCTGAGAGCGTCCGCGGTCGAGAGCTCAAGGTTGCCCCGAGCCTCGATCCAAGCCCAGTCGACCCGATCGTCCTCTGCGCTCAGATCCAGGACGGACAGTTCGTATCGATAGTTCGGGAAGGGGATTCCCTTCGCCTGCTGCTCGATCTGCTCGGCGTGGTCGATCACTGCCACGCCGCAGAACTCGACGTATCCCTTGGGCGTCTTGTTGCGCGATACCGCGGCGAACACCAGCAGCGGTACGGCCGCCGCGCGCTGCTCCCCAGTGAGCCCCTGGTGTTTCTCCAGTGCCTCCAGCAGGACCGCATTGCCTTGAGTGGTGCCCACCGGGACCGTGTGGTCGACCCGATGGTCGCCGAAATAGAGGATTCGGCCGTTGTCCAGGTCGAACACATCGTGCCAGGGCGTTTCAGCCGTTCCGGCCTTCCACGGGCTGGAACGGATCAGGATGCTCGGACGGCGCAGCCCGTCGGGCGTCTTGATCTTGGCAATCGGGTTGATGCCCTTGCTGAGCTGGATCTGAGCGAGCCTCTCCGAGGCTGTGACGTGGTGGATGTTCGGGTGACCGTCGATGAACGCCACCTCGGGATCTCTGTTCCGAGCAGACCGAAACACGTCCCCGACACGCAACAGGCTTCCCACCGGTCCTCCCCCTCATGGCACTGCCCCCGCCTCCTCGATCTTGCCAGGTCTCCGCGCGTGGCCGTGATGGTGCCGGGCGGGTGGGTGGAGGGTGGGTGGAGGGTGGGGGTGGACGCGAGGTTCGGGGGGTGGCTCGTGAGGGGTGGAGTGGTGGTGGACGGTCGGGGGCGGTGGGGTGCTCGCCGTTCGTCGGGGGTGTGGGACGGGGTTACTTGATGACGTCCACCTTCTTGTCGCCTGCCGGCTTCGCCAGCGGGGCCGGCTTGACCGTGCCCGTTTCGCGGTTGCTGGCGTCGGTGGACGGGGCGGCGGTCGGGGCGGTCAGGACGGCGGCCAGGGCGGCGGCCGTCGTGGCCAGGAGGGCCATCGCGAGGCGGATGCGGGGGGTGGTGGTCGGCATGTCGGCTCCCGGGTTCGTGGTGGCGGGTGGTGGGGTGGGGGGAACGTACCGTGCGGGGGCGGTTGGGGGGAACAGGGGCGGCGAGTTGACGGGGGTGCCGCCGGGTGGGTGTACTCCGGGGGTGGATGACGTGGGGGACGCGCCCGAAGTCGGGGTGGCCGGTGGGGAGATGACGCCGCAGCGGTACGTCGACGGGCGGCTGTCGCAGTATCAGGAGTGGTACGACGTCAAGGCGACGCGGATGAAGGCCATGCATCTGCGGATGCGGACCGTGTCCGTCGTCGGCGGGGCGCTCGTGCCGGTGTTCGTGAATCTGGACGCCGGGTTCGCGCGGGTCACCGCCACCGTGCTGAGTGTCGTCGTGGTCGCGGCGGTGTCGCTGGAGAGCGTCTACCGGTATCGCGAGCAGTGGAAGAACTACCGTTCCACCGAGCAGCTGCTCGGGCACGAGCGGGTCTACTTCGAGACCCGGGTCGGGCCGTACCGGGAGCTGGCCGAGCGGGAGGCGTTCACCCTGCTCGTCGCCCGCGTCGAGAAGGCCATCGCCCAGGAGAACGCCGCCACGCTGAACGTCATGACGTTGGGTGGGCAGGTGAGTGCCGATGTGCAGGGGGCCGGGTCAGGGAGTGGGCAGGCGGGCGGGGCGGGGAGTGGGCAGGCGGCCGGGGCGGGGAGTGGGCAGGCAAGCGGGGCGGGGAGTGGGCAGGCGGGCGGGGCGGGGAGTGGGCAGGGTGGTGGGGCCGGGAAGGGTGGGGTGCCTGGTGCTCGGGAAGGGTGAGCTGGGCAGGTCCTTCACCGGCGCTCACGCGTCGAAGTCGTACTCCAGGATGTAGGACGACGCGTCCAGCGTCATCTCGTTGAGTTCGACCGGCCTGCCGGGTTCCGTGAACGCCGTGCGGCCGATCAGGACCACCGGGGTGCCCGGCGGGAGGGTCAGGCGGTCGGTCTCGTCCGCCGTCGGCATCCGGCAGCGGATCTCCTCGCGGAAGTGGACCGGGCGGTGGCCCAGCTCCGTGAGGCGGGCGTACGTCCCGCCGGGGCCCGTGTCGGGGCGGGCGATGGGCGTGCCGCGTGCCAGGTCGGCGGAGAGGTACGAGACCGAGAGCAGCACCGGCTTGTCGTCCAGGACGAAGCGCCGGCTGCGGACGCAGACGGGGGCGTGCGGCGCCAGGCCCAGGGCGTCCGCGATGCGGGTGCCGGCCTCCTCCTCCGACACCACGATCTGGTCCACGACCAGGTCCCTGTTCTCCACCTCCGCCGCCCAGACCGAACGGCCGCCGCCCCAGCCGTCCCCGGCGAGGCGCGGGATGCCGCGGCGGCGCAGCGGGCGGAAGGCGCGGACGAAGACGCCGGCGCCCCTGCGGGCCTCCGTGAGGCCCTCGCCGCGGAGCACCGCGAGGGCCTGGCGGGCGGTCATCCGGGCCACCTCGTAGGTGGACATGAGGTCGTTCTCGCCGGGGAGCCGGTCGCCCGGCGCGAAGTCGCCGGACTCGATCGCCGTTCTCAACTCATCCGCGATGCGCTGGTACTTGGGCCGACGAGCGCCGTCCTGGTCAGTCACGCGTGGACCACTCCCTTCGTCTGCGGGACACCCTAAGGGGCTCCCCGCGGCCAGGGTGCACACGTGTGCGCCGTCCTGCCCTCGCGATCCATCCATCGGGGGACATCTCTAGAGATACGTTGACAGGGCGGAGTCTCCGCGTTTCCCTGGGTGTCCCCATGCAGCGTGCGGGACGGGACGGAGGGGTTGCGTGCAGCCAGTGCCCGAGGTCGGCGACCTCGTCCGCGACACCGCCACGGGGCGGGTCGGCTTCTTCGTGCGGAGCGACTCCGGCCGCTTCCTGATCCGCGCCGTCCACGGCGGCGCCGAGTGGGAGGCCGAGGCCGGCGACGTCCAGCTCGCCACCCCGCTGCGCGAGCTCCGCGCCCGCGCCGCCGAGATCAACGCGCGCAGCCGGCGTGGCTTGAACTGAACCCTGCGGCTCGCGGGACCGTCGCCGTGCGGTTTGTTTGAATCACCTGTGCCGCTCCGGGCCTGATCCTGTGCCGCTCCGGGACTGATCTGTGCCGCTTCCGGGACTGGCCGTGCGGCTCGCGGGACTGGCCTGTGCGGCTCGCGTGAGCGGCCCCGTGCGGCTCGCGTGAGCGGCCTGCGGCTCGTCTGAATGACCCGGGCCGTTCCCGGGACCCGCCCGTGCCGTGCCGCTCGCTGGAATGGCCCGTGCCCCTTCCGGTACCGAACCCGGCCGCTCCCGCCGCAACCGAACCCTGCCACTCCAGTACCGCCCCCCGCTGTCAGTGCCGCGCGTCACACTGGAGGCATGTGCCGCAGCATCAAGACGCTCCGCCCGCCCGTCCTGCCCCACGAGGCGACCCAGGACGACATCCGCGCCGCCGCGCTCCAGTACGTCCGCAAGGTCTCCGGCTTCCGCGCGCCCGCCGCGCACAACCGGGAGGTCTTCGACCGGGCCGTCGACGAGATCGCCGACGCGACCGCCCGCCTCCTCGCCACCCTGGAGGTGAGAGGAGCGCACCCTCACCCTCCGGTCAGGACGCCGGAGCCGGAGCCGCGCCCGGACGCCGTATGAGATAGCCGGCCAGCCCGCCCGCCAGCAGGAGCGCCAGGGTCGAGACGCCCGCGCTGAACCAGGTCGCGCCCAGCCACGCCCCGCCCAGCCAGCCGAGGCCCACGCTGTACGAGGCCCAGATCACCGCCGCCAGGGCGGACCAGGGCAGGAACTCCTCGGGGCGCCGCCCCGCCGCGCCCGCGCCCAGGGAGACCACGGAGCGGCCCGCCGGGGCGAAGCGGGCCAGGACCACGATGAAGCCGCCGCCCCGGGCCAGGGCGGTGCCGAGACGTTCCCGCGCCACGGTCAGGCGGCGGGACCGGGCTATCGCGCTGTCCAGCCGCCGGCCGCCGCGCAGGGCCAGCCGGTACGCCAGGAAGTCGCCGAGCATCGAGGCCGCCGCCGCGGTGAGCAGCAGCGGCAGCAGGGAGGGCACGTCGGCGGGGGCCGTGGCCGCGCCGAGGGAGGCGGAAGCGGCCGTGGCGGCGGAGATCACGAGGAAGCCGCTCGGCAGAACGGGCAGAAAGACGTCGAGCAGGATCGACGTCGCCACCACCGGATAGATCCACGGGCCCGCGGTCAGCGACCTCAGCGAGCCCATGCTGTCGAGCAGATTCACAGGGCCAGAGCCTACGCGCCGATGCCCGCGCCCCCGCCGGGTGGGTGTCGGCGGGGGCGCGGGGGCGGGTGCGGGTACGGGCGGGGGCGCTGGGGCGGGTGCCGGAGAGGGCACGGGGGTGGGTGCCGCGGCGAGGGCGCCCAGGCGGTGAGTGCCGGTGGGTGCTGGTGGGTGCCGGTGGGTGCGTCCCGCCGGGGGCCAGCGGTGCGTGCCGGTGGACGGGTGCCGGCGGGGGCTAGGGGTGAGTGCCGGGTGTGTGGCGGCTGGGGCCCCGGGAGGTGGGTGCCGGTGGGGTGGCGGCGGCGGCCCGGGGTGCGTGCCCGTAGGGGTGGCGGCAGGGGCCCGTTCCCGTAGGGGTGCGACGGGGATCCGTGCCTGTTGAGGTGGTGGCAGGGGTCCGTGCCCGTAAGGGTGGCGGCGGGGATCCGTGCCCGTAGGGCGTCAGGCGGTGACCGGGGTGCCCTGCTTCTCCGTGCCCTGCGCGTTCTGGTCCTGCGCGGTGCCCCGCGCGTCCTTCTGGCCGCCGAAGAGCGCGTCGAGCGCGAGCCCGCCCGGGCCCGTGAAGATCAGCAGGGCGAAGGCCCAGCAGAAGAGGGCGGCCGTCTCGCCGCCGTTCTGGAGCGGGAAGAGCGCGTCCGGCTGGTGGGCCCAGAAGTACGCGTACGCCATCGAGCCCGAGGCTATGAAGGCCGCGCCGCGCGTGCCGAGACCGATCAGGACGAGGCCGCCGCAGACGAGCTGGATCACCGCCGCGTACCAGCCGGGCCAGGCACCGGTGGGGACGGTGCCGCCGTTCATCGTGCCGCCGAGGACGCCGAAGAGCGAGGCGGCGCCGTGGCAGGCGAAGAGCAGGCCGACGACGATCCGGAAGAGGCCGAGCGCGTAGGGCTGCGCCTGGTTCAGGCGGTTGGTCAGGGTGCTCATGGTGGGGGAACTCCTTCGGCCGGCCCGCCCCGTGAGGGGGCGGGCGTGTGGGGGACGGGTACCGAACGGCCGCCAGGTTAGGCATCCCTGAGTAGTACTTGCAAGTTCAAACATCTCCTTCGCGGGGGCGCGCCTGGGGGAGGGCCGCTCTGGTCTGGACCAGGGTGGCTCAGGTCTGGACCACAGGCGCGCCGATTTCACGCCGTTTCCTACGCAGCGCTTATGGAGCGCTTATGTGGCACTTCTGGGGCATTTCTGGGGCACTTCTGTGGCACTTCTGTGGCGCTCATGTCGTGCGTTGCGGGCGAAGCGCTGTGGCGTCAAGGGTCGTGTGATCAGCAGCCGTTGAGGACGGACTGGAGGGCGCTCTTCTCCGCGGAGTCGACGCTGAGCCCGTAGTGGTGCTTCACGTGCACCCAGGCGCGGGCGTACGTGCAGCGGTAGGCGGTGCGCGAGGGCAGCCACTCGGCGGGGTCGAGGTCGCTCTTCGCCTGGTTCACGTTGTCGGTCACGGCTATGAGCTGCGGCCGGCTGAGGTCGTTGGCGAACGCCTGGCGCTGGCTGGTGCTCCAGGAGTTGGCGCCCGAGCGCCACGCCTCGGCGAGCGCGACGACGTGGTCGATGTCGAGGTCGGAGGCGGCGGTCCAGGTGGCGCCGTCGTACTGCGAGTACCAACTGCCGCTGACGGAGGCGCAGCTGGAGTCGGTCACGACGCCCGAGCCGTCGCGCTTGAGGACGGTCTCGCGGGTGTTGCAGGCGCCGGACTGGGTGATCCAGTGCGGGAACAGGTCGCGGTTGTAGCCGGTGAGGGAACCTTCCGCCTTGACCGTGAGGGAGGCGAGGTAGGTGCGGGCGGTCGCGGCGCTGACCGGGGTCGGCATCGCGGCCTGTGCGGAGGGCGCGATGGTGACGAGGCCGGTGAGGGTGAGGGCGGCGGTGGAGGCGAGCACGGCGGCTCGACGCGCGTAGACCTTGCCGACGGACATGGGGAACTCCCTTGATTCGATGGGACCGTGGCGGTTCGGCCGGCCCCGTGCGGTACCGGGCGGCGCCCGGTCATCGTGGCGGCGCGAGGTTTCGCTGGGGGGTGCGCCAGGTAACAGAGTGGCGACATGGACACGTCACATCAAGGGGTGTGACGTGTCCTGACGGAGCGTCGGATTCCGCCGGGTGACGCGTCGTTCCGGGGGCGGGCGGCGGGGGATGAGCCGGGGCTGGGGCCGGGTCTGGGGCTGCGGAGTGGTCGCGGGTGCCCGGCGTGGCGCGTGAGGGCGGTGTGGCGGTGCCTGGCGTGGGTGGGGAGTGGTGACGGCCCCGTCGGTGGGTGATTTGCCGGTACGACTCCGAGGGTGAGCGTCCCGCCCGGCGCACCGCCCCGCGGCAGGCGGGCCCGACGGCGGGGCGGCCTGAAGGGCGCGGGCGCGGGGCTGGGCCGACGTACGGCCAGCCCGTTCTGCGCGACGGCCCGCCGACGTGGGGGTGTCGTCCGGCGGGGCAGGGCGGGGCGGGTGCCGGGTGCCGGGTGCCGGGTGCCGGGTGCCGGATGCTGGGTGTCGAGTGCCGGGTGTCGGGCGTGTCGTCCGGTGGAGGGAGTCCGGCTGTGGGCGTGTCGCCGAGTGCGGCGCCGTGCGGCAGGCGGCTCGGGCGGGGTCGTCCGGATTGGCTGGGCGGGGTTCGCGCCCTGTCGGCGCGCGGCGCGGACGGTGGGCCGGTCGGGGTCAGGGCCCCGCTCCGGGCGGCGGGTCTTCACGCCCGGTAGCGGCAAGCCACGGAACAGGGGCCGGCCGTCAGCTCCGCCCCCTCCTCAGGCGCGGCAGTGGCACCACGCTGTCAGGCTCCCGCTCACTTCTCCGCGCGCCCTGCGGGCAGGCTCCCCGCTCGCGCGTCCGCACGCCAAGCGGCAGGCTTGCCCCCACACGCCCGCACGCCCACCGTCAGGCTCGCGCCCACACGCCCGCACGCCCGCCGCCAGGCGCCCATCCGCGCGCCCGCAGCCCGCTCTACGCGCCCGGCCCCGCCAGGCGCGCGGCCTCAAGCCCCCGCGGTGCTGAGCGTGATCGTCCCGTTGGGGTCGCTGGTGACGTGGAGGGAGGTCAGGTCCTGGACGTGGAGGTCCGGGGACTGGGCCGCCGCGCGCGGGCCCACGCCCACGACCCGCATGCCCGCGGCCTTCGCCGCCTGGATGCCCGCCTCGGAGTCCTCGAAGGCCACGCAGTCGGCCGGGTCGATGCCCAGCTCGGCGGCGCCCTTGAGGAAGCCCTCCGGGTCCGGCTTGCTCGCGCCGACCTGCTCGGCGGTCACCCGGGTCACCGGCATCCGCAGGCCCGCCGCGCCCATCCGGGCCTGCGCGAGGGCCTCGTCCGCCGAGGTGACCAGGGCGTGCGGGAGCCGCGCGATCGCGTCCATGAAGGCGGGGGCGCCGGCCACCGGCACGACGCCGTCGACGTCGGCGGTCTCCTCGGCGAGCATCACCGCGTTGTCGGCGTGGTTCTCGGCCATCGGGCGGTCGGGGAGGAGGACGGCCATCGTGGCGTAGCCCTGGCGGCCGTGCACCACCTTCAGGACCGCGTCGGCGTCCAGCCCCTGCCGGTCCGCCCAGCGGCGCCAGCAGCGCTCCACGACGGCGTCCGAGTTGACCAGGGTGCCGTCCATGTCGAGGAGGAGGGCGCGGGCGGTGAGCGTTGCCGGGGTGGCGGCCATGGGGGTCTCCAGGGGGGTGGTGCGGAGAACGAAGCGGTCCCGCCCGCCGGTCAGGGGGTGCGGGCGGGGCCACTTTGTTTCTTCACGATACAAAACCGAGGGCGGTCTTGGCCACTCGCCCCCCTGATCCCTCCCTGATCCCGCCCTGATCCCTCCCTGATCCCGCCCCGGCCTCCGTCAGCGGTGGTCGTAGTCGTAGTAGTCCTCGGTGGCGTCCTCCAGCGCGCGCCGGGTGTGCGGTCCGTACACACCCTCCGGGTCCTTCGGTCGCCAGAAGCGGTGCTGGTACTCGATCAGCGCTTCGCGCACGTCCTCGTCGAACACGCCGTCGGCCTCCCCCAGGTACACCCACAGGATCCGCAGGCGCATCTGGAGCTCCTGCACCTCGGGCCCGGTGTCGCCGATGCTCAGGGTTGCCCCCGCGGGTGCGTCCGTGCGGGAAGGGGTGGCGGAAGCGGTCGTCGGGGCGGCGGAGGTCGCCGCGGCCGTGGTCGGGCTCGTCGCCGAGGGCGCCGCGCTGCCGGTCGCGGACGGCGAACCGGTGGCCGTCGGCGCCGCCGTCGCGGACACCGGACCCGAGGCGGAGGGGGAAGCGGAGGTGGAGGAGGAAGGGGACGGGGACGCCGACGACGGCGTCGGGGTGGAGGTCGGGGCGGACGTGCTCGGGGACGGCGTCCGCGAGGGCGTGCGGCTCGGCGCCGGGGCGCCGGAGGCCGTCGTCGCCTCCGGTGCGGGGAGGTTCAGCGACGCGCTGGTGACCACCTCGGGGGCCAGCGACCGGTCGTCGGTCTCGCCGCCGCCCAGTACGGCCGCGGCCAGCGCGGCCGTGCCGACCACCGCCACCGCCGCGACACCCACGATCACCCCGCTGCGCCGTCGGCCCGACCGCCCGCTCCGCACCTCGGCCTGCGCCGCCCCGGAGCCCGCCGCCCCGCCGCCGGGCCCGCCCAGCAGCAGCGGCATCGTCTCGTCGACAGCCCCGCCCTCGGAGCCGTACACAGGGGAGTCGTACGCAGGGGAGCCATGCACAGGAGAGTCGTACGCGGGGGAGCCGTACGGATCGGTCTGCGGCCGGCCACCGGCCCCAGCCCCTGCCCCCGCCCCCGACACCGGCCCCGTCCCCGCCCGGATGACCCTCAGCTGCGTCGTCGGCGGATCGGGTTCGCCCACCACCCCCGGCCCCGCACCGGGAGCCCCGTCCAGCCCCCCGTCCAGCCCCCCACCCGGCGGTTCCTCCTGCGCGTCCAGCGTCACGTACGGCCTGATGCGCAGCGGGTCGAAGTCCTCGGCCGCCGCCAGTTCCGCGCGGGCGCAGGCGCAGCCCGGTCTCTGTCCACCGCATTCAGGACATGCCTGTCCAGTCATGATCTGTCCCCTCCCCAAGCAACTGGCAGTGATTATGCAGGCCACCCCCCTCACCGCCCCCGCCGCCGGGTGAACACACGGACCCCTCCGCAGGCCATTTCCGGACATTCGACTCAGGATGGAGATCACGCCCGGCAGCGACGCGCAGGGAGACGCCCATGGCCCAGGAGACCAGCCCGCCCGAGCCGCCTCAGCCCCAGCAGCCCCAGCAGCCCCCGCAGCCGCCTCAGCCCCCTCCGCCGCCTCGGCCCGCCGGGGAGCCCGAGCCCACCCCCACCCCCACCGAAGCCCACACCCACCGCGCCGTCCTCGTAGCCATCGGGGCGCTGCTGCTCGGCATGCTGCTCGCCGCCCTCGACCAGACGATCGTCTCCACCGCCCTGCCGACGATCGTCAGCGAACTCGGCGGCATGGAACACCTCTCCTGGGTCGTCACCGCCTACATGCTCGCGTCCACCGCCGCGACCCCGCTCTGGGGCAAACTGGGCGACCAGTACGGGCGGAAGAAGCTCTTCCAGGCGGCGATCGTCCTCTTCCTCATCGGTTCCGCACTCTGCGGCGTCGCGCAGGACATGCCGCAGCTCATCGCCTTCCGCGCGGTCCAGGGCCTCGGCGGCGGCGGGCTCATGGTGCTGTCGATGGCGATCGTCGGGGACCTCGTCTCGCCCCGGGAGCGCGGCAGGTACCAGGGGCTCTTCGGCGCCGTCTTCGGCGCCACCAGCGTCCTCGGACCGCTGCTCGGCGGGCTCTTCACCGAGCACCTCTCCTGGCGCTGGGTCTTCTACATCAACCTGCCCATCGGCGTCGTCGCCCTCTTCGTCATCGCCGCCGTCCTGCACATCCCGGTCCCCTCCACCCGCCACACCATCGACTACCTCGGCACCTTCCTCATCGCCTCGGTCGCCACCTGCCTGGTCCTCGTCGCCTCCCTCGGCGGCACCACCTGGGCCTGGGGATCCCCGCAGATCATCGGCCTCGCGGTGCTCGGCGCCGTCCTCCTCGTCTGCTTCGTGGCCGTCGAGCGCCGGGCCGCCGAGCCGGTCCTCCCGCTCAAGCTCTTCCGGATCCGGACCTTCACCCTCGTCTCGGTCATCAGCTTCGTCGTCGGCTTCGCGATGTTCGGCGCGATGACCTACCTGCCGACCTTCCTCCAGGTCGTCCAGGGCGTCACCCCCACCATGTCCGGCGTCCACATGCTGCCGATGGTCGTCGGCATGCTCCTCACCTCGACCGTCTCGGGCCGGCTCGTGTCCAGGACCGGCCGCTGGAAGGTCTTCCCGATCGCCGGCACCGGCGTCACCGCACTCGGCCTGCTCCTCCTCAACGAGCTGACCGAGACGACGCCGACCTGGGAGATGAGCCTCTACTTCTTCGTCTTCGGCGCCGGGCTCGGCCTCGTCATGCAGGTGCTCGTGCTCGTCGTGCAGAACTCCGTCGGATACCAGGACCTGGGCGTCGCCACCTCCGGCGCGACCTTCTTCCGCTCCATCGGCGCGTCCTTCGGCATCGCCGTCTTCGGCACGATCTTCACCAGCCGGCTCACCCGCAAACTGGAGGACGTCTTCGCCCGCGCCGCCGAGGCCGGTACGGAGCTCCCGCCGGGCACCGGACCCGGCCAGGTCGCCGCCGACCCGCGCGCCATCGCACAGCTCCCGCCCGCGCTGCGGCCCGAGGTCCTCCACGCGTACGCCACCTCGATCACGGACGTGTTCCTGTACGCGGCGCCGGTCGTCCTCGTCGCCTTCGCCGTCGCCTGGTTCCTCAAGGAGGACCCGCTCCGCGCCTCCGTCACCGCCCCCGACACCAGCCAGACCCTCGCCTCCAACCCCGTCGAGCGCTCCTCGTACGAGGAGGCCGCCCGCGCGCTGTCGGTGCTGGGCTCCCGCGAAGGGCGCAGGGAGATCTACGTGAAGATCACCGCCCGCGCCGGGCTCGACCTGCGCCCCGCCTCCAGCTGGCTGCTGCTGCGCATCCGCCGCCACGGCACCGTCGAGCCCGCCCGGCTCGCCGAGGCCGCCCCCGTACCGCTGCGGGTCATCACGGACGCGGCCCGGGAGGTCGAGGAGCGGCGCCTCGCCCGGCGCGAGGGAATTCAGCTGGTCCTCACCGAGGAAGGCGTCCTGACCGCCGTGCGCCTCGCGGCGGCCCGCGAGGAGTCCCTCGCCGAACTCCTCGGCGACTGGTGGGGACCCGACCGCCCCACCGACCTGGTGAAACTGGTCGAGGAGCTCGACGCCGAGCTCTGCGGCTCCGACGCGGAACGCCCCCGCGCCCCGGAACCGCCCCGCGACCACCGGGCCTGAGGCCACGAACGCGTCCTGAGGCCGCGAACGCGTCCTGAGGCAAACCAGGATGACGGGGTCTCAGGGCCGCTCGGTACCCTGACCTGCCGAAGATCGATCCACGGGTACGCAGCTACCCGGACGAACAGGGGGAACGGGCGCGATGAGCAGCCACGAACCAGGCCAGGGCCGACCGCCGCAGGGATACCCGCAACAGGGACACCCGCCGCAGGGATACCCGCAGCAGGCGCCGGGTTACGGGGCCTACGGCGCCCCGCCGCCGCCGAACACTCCGCCGCACCACACCCCGCAGGGCCGGCCGCCGTCCCACAGGGGCGCCTGGATCGGCGCGGCGGCGACGCTGGTGGCGGCCCTGATCGGCGTCGTCGGCACCTACCTGGTGAACACGCGCGACGACCGCCCCGAGGCGGCCCCGGCCCCCGCGCCGACCTCGGCGACCCCGACCCCGACCCCGACCCCGACGGCCGACGACAAGGCGGCGACGGAGGCCACGGCCACACCCACCCAGGAAACGCCCCAGACGCCCACCCCGCCCCCGTCCACGGCACCGCCGGCCACCACCACGCCGTCCGGGCCGCCGCCCGACACGGTCGCCTGGCAGGGCACGCTGGTCATCACCTACGTGGACGACAAGGACCTCGACGCGACGCCGCCGGTCGAGTCCGAGATCAACAGCGACAACGACTTCGCCGTCTACCCCTTCGGCGACCACATGCTGCGCCCCGACAACGGCGCCAAGGCCCTCGTGTGGAAGGGCTCCGCGAAGGCGCCGTCGTACGCCGACTGCGCGGGTGTCGTCGACACCCAGGCCACCTCGAACGAGATCCGGATCAAGACCGGCCTGCACATCTGCGGGCGCACCGGCGAGGGCCGCCTGGTCCGCCTGACGGTCAAGGAGATGGCCGGCCAGGCGAGCGACACGAACGCCACCTTCGACGTCGTCGTCTGGACCGATTCCCGGACGGGCTCCTAGCCGGCCCGACTCCTGGCCGGCCCGACTCCTAGCCCAGCTCTTTGCCGTACCAGATCTCCATGTACGGCCCCGAGCAGTACGCCGGGATCTCCCCGTACCCGCGCCGCGCGTACAGCGCCCGCGCCTCCACCAGGTCGAGCCGCGTGTTGAGGACGGTCCTGCGGGCGCCGAGCGCGCGGGCGGCCCGCTCCAGGCCGTCCATCAGCAGGTCGGCGCCGCCCAGGCCGCGGAAGGTCGGGCGGATGAAGACCCGGGTCAGCTCGGCCCGTTCGCCGTCCAGGAGGACGATCCCGCCGCAGGCGGCGGCCTTCCCCTCGTACCGCCCGACCAGGAACTCCCCGGCGGGCGGCGCGAGAAGCGCGAGCCCCTCGTCGATCATCGCCTCGTCGTACTCGTCCTCGGACAGCACACGGCCGTAATAGCGTCCGGCGACATCGCCGAAGTAGTCGCGGCGCAGCGAGGTGGCGTCCGGGGTGTCGACGCGCTCGGGGGAGAAGGTCCAGGTCATGCGGGCCATTCTGCGACCCGCACGACCGGCCGCGCCTCCGGATTACTTCGGCGACGCCTGCTGCACGACCTCGAACGACCACAGGGTGGACCCGGACGCGGCGGGCTTCGGCCGCTCGCCGCCCTCACCGCCGGCGGTGCCCTGGTGGGCGGCCTTCATCGAACCGTTCATCCAGTTCTGGAAGTCCTCCTCGCTCCGCCAGCGCGTGTACACCAGGTACTGGTCGGTGCCCTCCAGCGGCCGCAGCAGCTCGAACCACTCGAACCCGTCCGACCCCTCCACGGCCCCGGCCCGCGACGCGAACCGCTGCTCCAGCACCTCCCGCTGCTCGGCGGGGACGGTCAGGACATTGATCTTCACGATGCTCATGGGAGGAAGGATATGACCGGTACCTCCCCTCGGTGTCGGTGGGGACGGTCAGGAGGGGACGGTCAGGGGGTGACGGTCAGGACGTCACGCGGGCGAGGAGGAGGCCGTCGTGGCCCTTGGTGCCGACCGTCTGGATCGCGGTGGCGTCGAGGCGGGGTTCGTGGGCGACGAGGTCGAACATGGCGCGGGTGCCGGTGATGGCGGGGTCGGCCGGGTCCTCGGTGGCGACGCGGCCGGCGCGGACGACGTTGTCGACGACGATCAGGGTGCCGGGGCGGGAGAGTTCCAGGGCCCAGGTCACGTAGTGCGGGTTGTTCACCTTGTCGGCGTCGACGAAGACGAGGTCGAAGGGGCCGGCGCCCTCCTTCGCGAGGAGCGGGAGGGTGTCGAGGGCCGGGCCGGTGCGGACCTCGACGCGGTCGGCGAGGCCCGCCCGGGCGAGGTTGGCGCGGGCGACCTCGGCGTGCCGGGGGTCGTACTCCAGGGTGATCAGGCGGCCGTCCTCGGGCAGGGCGCGGGCCAGCCAGATCGTGCTGTACCCGCCGAGCGTGCCGATCTCCAGGATGCGCCGGGCCCCCTGGACGCGGGCGAGGAGGTTCAGGAGCTTGCCCTGGTTGGGGGCGACGGCGATCTCGGGGAGTCCGGCGGCCGTGGAGTCGGCGAGGGCCGCGGTGAGCGCCTCGTCGGCGGGGACCAGCAGGTCGGTGAGGTAGGTGTCGGTGGCGGTCCACCGGGGGTCCGGCGTGTTCGGTGTGTTCGGCATGAAGGGACGGTACTGGGCGGGGTCGCTCGGTCGCTGGGTGTCACGCGGGTGTCGGTGTCCGGCGGCGGCGGTTCGCCCGTACGGTGAGGAGCACGGCCGTCACCGTGACCGCCGCGCCCAGGCCCGTCGTCAGCAGCCAGGCCGGCATTCCGGCGACGGTCAGCAGGCGGTCCCGGTAGACCACCCGGCGGTACGGGGTGTCGGCGACCGCGCGCAGGACGTGGTCGTCGTCGATCCGGGACGGGTCGGGGAACCGCTGCTCCAGGACGGTGAGATGGGCGGGCGCGCCGCCGGTGAGCGCGGCGACCGGGCCGTCGGGGCGGTCGACGCGGCCGGAGAAGGTGACCTCGGGGGTTTCGCCGCCGATCGTCGCGCGGGGCTCCATGCGGTGGTCGGCGAGGATCGACAGGCCGAGGGTCTGGGAGGTGGCGGCGAGCCGGGAGAGGCGCATGGGGTAGACGAGTTCGGTGGAGGCGAAGGTGATGCGGAGTGGCGTGAGTTCGCCGTACAGGTGCTCGCCGCGCTCCTCGGGGGCGAGGCGGATGGCCACGTACTCCCACTTCCGCTCGACGTACGGCCGGAGTTCGGGGGTGAGCCGGTCGGGCAGCTCGAAGCCGTGGGTGCGCAGCCAGGTGCCGAGGGCCTCGGGGTCGGTGGCGGTGAGGCGGGCCACGTCGAAGGGGCCGAGCCGTTCGCGGCCGACGACGCCGACGGAGGCGCCGGGTGCCGCGCCGGCGGAGGCGCCGTCGCCGTAGCCGGCGTCGAAGGGCCAGTCGTCCTCGCGGGGCCAGAAGTAGGTGCGTTCGCGTTCCTCGGGGGCGGTGAGTTCTTCGAGCCGGTCGAAGAGCCCGGGGTCGCCGAGGGTGACGTCCGCCCGGTGCGGCACCGGCATGATCCAGGCGGCCTGGCGGGCGTTGCCGTGGACGCGGAAGCGCATGACGACGGTCTCGTTCCGTCCGTCCCAGTGGACGGCGGACTCCTCCCGGTCGACGCCGATGCGCTCGGACGGGCGTGTGATCATGGCGCCGCAGCCGCAGGCCCAGGCGGGCGCGACGAGCGAGCCGAGCTGGAGCGCGAGCAGCGCGACGAGTGTGGTCAGGATTCTGTGTGTGGTCCCCCGCATGTCCGGTCGGACGTGCGGGGGCGGTCGGCGGTTCCGGACGTCGCCCCCGTACGTCCGGTGGTTCCGGAAGTCGCCCCCGTACGTCCGGTGGTTCCGGACGCCGCCCCCGTAAGTCCGGCGGTTCCGGACGCCGCCCCCTGTACGTCCGGTGGTTCCGGACGCCGCCCCCGTGCGTCCGGTGGTTCCGGACGTCGGTCGTCAGGCGGGTGTCGTGGTGCGGACGCGGAGTTCCTTGACGCCGTTGAGCCAGGCGGCCCGCAGCCGGCGCGGTGTGCCGGCGAGGGTCAGGTCCGGCAGGGCGTCGGCGACGGCCTCGAAGATCAGCTCGATCTCCTTCACGGCGAGGGCCTTGCCGAGGCAGAAGTGGGGGCCGCCGCCGCCGAAGCCGAGGTGCGGGTTGGGGTCGCGGGTGATGTCGAAGGCTCCCGGGTTCTCGAAGACCTCGGGGTCGTTGTTGGCAGAGGAGTAGAAGAGGCCGACGCGGTCGCCGCGTTTGATCTTCTGGCCGCCGAGTTCGGTGTCCTGGGTGGCGGTGCGCTGGAAGGAGACGACGGGGGTGGCCCAGCGGACGATCTCCTCGGCGGTGGTGACGGGCCGCTCGCGCTTGTAGAGCTCCCACTGGTCGGGGTGGGTGAGGAAGGCGTGCATGCCGTGGCTGATGGCGTTGCGGGTGGTTTCGTTGCCGGCGACGGCGAGCAGGAGGACGAAGAAGCCGAACTCGTCGGAGGAGAGGTTGCCTTGGCCCTCGGCGGCGACGAGCTGGGAGACGATGTCCTTGGCCGGGCACTCCTTGCGCGCGGCGGCCATGTTCATCGCGTAGCTGATGAGCTCCGTGGCGGCCTCGACGCCGACCTCCTCGGTGATGGCGTACTCGGGATCGTCGTACGCCACCATCTTGTTGGACCAGTCGAAGATCCGGGAGCGGTCCTCCTGGGGGACGCCGATGAGTTCGGCGATGGCCTGGAGGGGCAGTTCGACGGCGACCCGGGTGACGAAGTCGAAGGTGCCGTCCGGGTCTTCGGCGGCGGCGGCCTTCGCTTCGTCGGCGATCGCGCGGGCGCGGGAGCGCAGGACGGTCTCCAGGCTGCGGATCGCGCGCGGGGTGAAGCCGCGCTGGACGATCTGGCGGACCCTGGTGTGCTCGGGCGGGTCCATGTTGAGCATGATCAGCTTCTGGACCTCGATCTGGTCGCGGTCGATGTGCTCGTTGAAGCGGATGACGGCGGTGTTCTCGTGGGAGGAGAACAGCTCGGGGTGGGTGGAGACGTACTTGACGTCCGCGTGGCGCGTGACGGCCCAGTACCCCTCGTCGTCGAAGCCGGTGACGCCGCGCGGCTGGGGACACCACCAGACCGGCGCGGTCTGCCGCAGCTCCGCGAACTCGGGGAGCGGGACGCGGCTGAGCAGCAGGTCGGGGTCGGTGGCGTCGAATCCTTCGGGGAGGTGGGGGCAGGTCATCGGCAACACGCTCCAATATCTGATGGCCCATCAGAAGTTGCCGGAAAGGTAGTAACGAGTTCTACAACTGGCAAGAGGTGCGGGCGGAATGCGCCCCCGGCGCACCTCCGGACCTCCCCTCTTCGCGGAACTCCTGGCTTCCGGACCCTTGCGTACCGGCGGTAGCAGTCATAAGACTTCACTCAGAACTAGAACGCGTACTAGTTCTCCCATGACGCCGACCGGCGGGTGCCGGGACACCCCGCCCGGTCGAGGAGAGGACCAGCTCATGGCCGCGGAACCCGTCATCGTCGAAGCCGTACGCACCCCCATCGGCAAGCGCGGAGGCGCGCTCGCCAACCTCCACCCCGCCTACCTCCTGGGCGAGACCTACCGCGAACTCCTCGGCCGCACCGGCATCCCCGCCGACTGCGTCGAACAGATCGTCGGCGGCACCGTCACCCACGCCGGCGAGCAGTCCATGAACCCCGCGCGCACCGCCTGGCTCACCATGGGGCTGCCGTACGAGACCGCCGCCACCACCGTCGACGCCCAGTGCGGCTCCTCGCAGCAGGCGAGCCACATGGTCGCCAACATGATCGCGGCCGGGGTCATCGACGTCGGCATCTCCTGCGGCGTCGAGGCCATGTCCCGCGTCCCGCTCGGCTCCGGCTCCAAGCACGGGCCGGGCAAGCCCTTCCCCGACGAGTGGAACGTGGACCTGCCCAACCAGTTCGAGGCCGCCGAGCGGATCGCCCGCCGCCGCGGCCTGACCCGCGAGCGGGTCGACTCCCTCGGCGTCATCTCCCAGGAGCGGGCCGCCGTCGCCTGGTCCGAGGAGCGGTTCAAGCGCGAGACCTTCGCCGTCCAGGTCCCGACCACCGAGGAGGAGCAGCACGCGGGCCAGGGCATGTGGCGCCTCGTCGACCGCGACGAGGGGCTCCGCGACACCAGCATGGAGGGCCTCGCCCGGCTGAAGCCGGTCATGCCCACCGCCGTCCACACCGCCGGGAACTCCTCCCAGATCTCCGACGGCGCCGCCGCCGTGATGTGGGCCTCCAAGCGCATGGCCCGCGCGCTGAAGCTGCGCCCCCGGGCCCGGATCGTCGCCCAGGCGCTGGTCGGCGCGGACCCGCACTACCACCTCGACGGGCCCGTCGACGCGACCCGCGCGGTCCTCGGCAAGGCCGGCATGTCCCTCCGGGACATCGACGTGGTCGAGATCAACGAGGCGTTCGCCTCGGTCGTGCTGAGCTGGGCGCAGGTCTTCGACAAGGAGCTCGACGGCCTGGAGAAGGTCAACGTCAACGGCGGCGCCATCGCCCTCGGCCACCCGGTCGGCGCGACCGGCGCCCGGCTGATCGCCACGGCGCTGCACGAGCTGGAGCGGGCCGACAAGGAGTTCGCCCTGGTCACGATGTGCGCCGGCGGCGCGCTCGCCACCGGGACGATCATCCAGCGGCTGTAGGCGGCTCCATGTGACCTGGCAGGGGTGCCCGGGAAACCGCGGGGTCCCGCGCCTCCGCGACGGAGGCGCGGGACCCCGCGCCTGTGGCTGTGCCCGCATCCGTATCCGTATCCGTGCCTGTACCTGTACCTGTAGCCGTGCCTGTGTCCGCGCCGCAACCGGCCGGGGTTCCCTCCGCGTCCTTCCGGGGACCGATCAGAGGGGGATGGATGACCACGCGGAAGTTCTCGTTACTCGCTGTCGCCGGCGCCGGCGCCGCCGTCATCGGCTGTGCGGCGCTGGTGGGGTGCACGCAGGAGGCCGCCCCGGGGGACGGGCGGACCGAGCGGCAGGTGGCGGAGGCGTACGTCGCGGCGCTGAACGGCGAGGACGTCGGGGCGCTCGTGAAGCTGGGGCCTCCGGGGTACGAGGGGGTTGAGGCGGACGCGCGGGAGCTCCTGGCCGCCGACGGGGGGAAGGGGCTGAAGGTCGAGAGCGTCGAGGTGTCGCACGAGTTCGGCGACGACGTGGCGAGCGCGCGGGTCCTCGGCGAGGAGGAGGGCGGCAAGCCCTTCTCGACGTACGTCCAGCTCGCCCGGCAGGACGGCTCCTGGGTCGTGGTGCTCGGGCACGCGCCGGGGGCGGCTGCGGGGAAGGACGGCGCGAGCCCGGCGTCCACGGAACGGCCGGAGTAGCCCCGGAGTGGCACCGAGGCCGCCGAAGCCGGAAACGCCGCAGGCCCCGCCCCTCCGTGAGGAGGGCGGGGCCTTGCGGGGTGCGCGGGTGCGGCGTGGTGACTCTTAGTACCAGCCGTTGGCCTGCCAGAACGCCCAGGCGGCGTTCGGGGAGCCGTAGCGCTCGTTCATGTAGTTGAGGCCCCACTTGATCTGGGTGGCCGGGTTGGTCTTCCAGTCGGAGCCGGCCGAGGCCATCTTCGACGCGGGCAGGGCCTGGACCAGGCCGTACGCGCCGGACGACGAGTTGGTCGCCTTGAAGTTCCAGCCGGACTCGTGCGAGACGATCTTGCTGAAGGAGGCGAACTGCGAAGCGGGGACGATGTCGCGGGCGAGCTCCTGCGGGCTGGCGGCCGAGGCCGTGCCCGTCGTGCCGAGCACCGCACCGGAGGCGCCGACGAGGACGGCGGCGGTGGCGGCGAAGGTCTTCTTGCGGGCGGCGGCACGAGTGGCGATCGAGCGGAACAAAACGTCTACCTAACGTTCGGGGACTGGGTCTCGCCGGGCGTCACGGCCGTTTCCGACCGTTTTCGGCATGCCGGAACCAGGGCCCGGGGAACCCGGGAACTGGGGGGAACCGGCCTGCCGCGGTGCTTCGCTGTGCGAGCACCTGCTGCCTGGCGACGTCCACTACAGAAACAAATCCCCGGGGGCGGCGCAATGACCCCCTGTACGAGGGAGGTTCGGACTCACCCCCTCGGCGGGAGGGACCGACGTGGGGGTGTTTGCGCAGGTCACACCCCATGATGGGCGTTTTGTGTGACTCGTCCCGTTCTACTATTTCGGGTCGTACGTGACGTGGGTCCTATGAGGCGCCTCACCCGGAGGCCCCTCCTCGGGCCCCTCGAATGTGACCTGGGCCTCGAAGTTCGCCCGCCGCGTGGCCCTCCGCAGCGCCCGCAGCAGCGGCCCGCCGACCGTGAGGGTGAGGACCACGGTGAGCACGGCCCTGCCCAGGTCCCAGCCGAGGGACGTGGCGATCAGGAAGGCCAGGAAGCGGACCAGGTTCTCGCCCGGCGGATCCCCCGGCACGAAGGAGATCCCGGTGCTCAGGCCGCCGACCGTCACCCACCCGTACAGATTGGTGACCGTGCCGTACGCGAACGCCGCCACGAAGCCGTACGCGGCCACCATCAGCCGCTCCGGCCGCCCGCGGACCCCCGAGGGCAGCAGCCCCGCGCCCATCGCGAACCAGCCCATGGCCAGCATCTGCGTCGGCATCCACGGCCCCACCCCGCCCGTCAGCAGCGCCGACGCGAACATCGTGACCGCCCCGAGGACGAAGCCGAAGCCCGGCCCGAGGACCCGGCCGCTCAGCACCATCAGGAAGAACATCGGCTCCAGACCGGCCGTGCCCGCGCCCAGCGGGCGCAGCGCCGCCCCCACGGCGGCCAGCACCCCCAGCATCGCCACCGCCTTCGCGTCCATCCCGCAGTCCGCGATCGTCGCCACCACGACGGCGATGAGGAGGGGAAGGATCAGCGCGAAGAGCCAGGGCGCGTCGGCGGCGTGGTCCGTCACGGCGGAGCCGGCGTCCGCGAAGAGCGGCCAGCCGATGCCGATCAGGCCGACGAGGGAGACGAGGGCGAGCGCGGCGACCGAGCGCGGGCCGAGCCTGATGGGGTGGGTCCGTACGGAACGGGCACGGGTGCTCACGCGCGCAGCGCCCCTTCCACCTGCTCGACCGTGAGCCACGGCTCGGGCGCCAGGATCTTCGAGACCTGGGGGGCGAAGGCCGGGGACGAGACGACGACCTCGGCCACCGGGCCGTCCGCGACCAGCTCGCCGCTGGCGATGATCACCACCCGGTCGACCAGCTCCGCCGCGAGTTCCACGTCGTGCGTGGCCAGCACGATCGCGTGTCCGTCGGCGGCGAGCGCCCGCAGCCGGGCGACCAGCCGGCCCTTCGCCGCGTAGTCCAGGCCGCGGGTCGGCTCGTCGAGCAGGACGAGCGGCGGCCGGGCGGTCAGCACCACCGCGAGCGCCAGCGCCAGGCGCTGCCCCTCGGACAGGTCCCTGGGGTGCGTGCCGTCGGCCACGCCCGGTACGAGCTCCGCCACCAGCGCCCGGCAGGTCCCCGGCTCGGCGCCCGCGTCCGCGTCGGCGGCCTCGCACTCCTCGGCGACGGTCTCGGCGTACAGCAGGTCCCTCGGCTCCTGCGGCACCAGGCCGACGTGGCGGATGAGGGTCCGGGGGTCGGTGGTGTGCGGGGCGAGCCCGGCGACGCGGACGGTGCCGGAGGTGGGGGCGATCATGCCGACGAGCGTGCCGAGCAGCGTGGACTTCCCGGCGCCGTTGCGCCCCATGAGGGCGACGGTCTCGCCCGGCCGGACCTGGAGGTCGACCCGCCGGAGCGCCTCGACCCGGCCGCGCCGGACGGCGAGGCGGTCGAGGTCGGCGAGGGGCGCGGCGGGGTCGGCGACGGGCGCGGCCGGCGCGGGGCGGGTGTGGCCGCGGCGCCGCCGGAACAGGGCGCCGGGCCGCCCGCGACCGGACGCGAGCCCCGCGCCTTCGGTACGACCTCCGGCCGCCGCACCCGCGGCAGTGCCTTCGGTCGTGTCCCTCGCCGGGCTCGTGGCCGCGGCCGTGATCGGGGTTTCCGCCGTGCCGGTGACCGCCGGGCCGGCCGTGCGCGGGGCCTCCCGGCCCGCCAGCCGGTTCCGCAGGTCCGCCGATCGCCGGCGGGCGTCCCGGACGGTCAGGGGGAGGGGGTCCCAGCCCGCGAGGCGGCCGAGGCCGACCACCGGCGGGTACACGGGGGAGACGGCCATGATCTCCGAGGGCGTGCCGAGAACGGCGTCCGGCAGGAGGAGGACGCGGTCGGCGTACTGCACGACCCGCTCAAGCCGGTGCTCGGCCATGAGGACCGTGGTGCCCAGGTCGTGGACGAGCCGCTGGAGCACCGCCAGGACGTCCTCGGCCGCCGACGGGTCCAGGGCGGAGGTCGGCTCGTCGAGGACGAGGACCTTCGGGTGGGTGGTCAGCACGGAGCCGATCGCCACCCGCTGCTGCTGGCCGCCGGAGAGCGTCGCGATCGGCCGGTCCCGCAGCTCGGCGAGGCCCAGCAGGTCCAGGGTCTCCTCGACGCGCCGCCGCATCACCGCGGGGGCGAGCCCCAGGGACTCCATGCCGTAGGCGAGCTCGTCCTCGACCGTGTCGGTGACGAAGTGGGCGAGCGGGTCCTGCCCGACCGTGCCGACCAGGTCGGCCAGCTCGCGCGGGTGGTGGGTGCGGGTGTCCCGGCCGTCGACCGTGACCCGCCCCCGCAGCGTCCCTCCGGTGAAGTGCGGGACCAGCCCGGAGACCGCCCCGAGCAGCGTCGACTTCCCGACGCCCGACGGCCCGACCAGCAGCACCAGCTCCCCCTCCGGCACCGTGAGGTCCACCTTCCGCAGCGTGGGCCCGGCGGCGTCCTCGTACGTCACCGAGACGTTCTCGAAGCGGATCACGCGGGCGGCTCCTCGCGGGCGGGGGGTACGGGGGCGATGACGGCGGGCAGCAGGCCGGGGAGGACCGACAGGGCGGGCCAGAGCGGCAGCTCCGGGGCGACGAGGGGGACGACGCCGGGGTGCAGGGCCTCGGGGGCGTAGGCGTTGGCGCGGATCATGAGGACGGCCACGGCGATGCCGGAGGCGGCGACCAGGCAGGAGCGGGGGCCGAAGCGGTCCGGGCGGTAGCGGGTGCGGACGCTCCGCCGGCCGCCGAGGCGGAGGCCGGCCACCGCCGCGAGGAGCCCCGCGGCGAGCAGCGGCAGCCCGTAACCGGCGCCCTGCGCGGCGAGCAGCCCGTACGAGCCGGCGCAGACGCCGAGCAGGCCGCCGAGGGTGAGGACGTTGGTGGTGCGGCGGACGGCCGGCGGGACCTGGGCGGTGCGCCCGTACCCGCGCGCGTCCATCGACGCGGCCACCGCGACCGACCGCTCCAGGGCTCCCTCCAGGACCGGCAGCCCGATGCGGAGCACGGCCCGCACCCCGCCGGTGGGCCGGCCGCGCAGCCGCCTCGCGGTGCGGAGCCGTACGACGTCGGCGACCAGGTTCGGCGCGAAGGTCATCGCGACGACGACCGCCACGCCCGCCTCGTACAGCGCGCCCGGCAGCGACTTCAGCAGCCGCGCCGGGTTGGCGAGCGCGTTGGCGGCGCCCACGCAGATCAGCAGGGTGGCCAGCTTGAGTCCGTCGTACAGGGCGAAGAGCACCTGCTCGGCGGTGACCCGGCCGCCGATCCGGATGCCCTGCGCCCACCCGGGCAGCGGCAGCTCGGGCAGCGTGAACAGTTCGTGCGCGCCGGGGATGGGGGAGCCGAGGGCCACCGAGAAGACGATCCGCAGGGCGACGACGAACAGGCCGAGCTTGACGAAGGCCCCGTACGACCGGGCCCAGGGCGCGTCGGTGCGGCGCGCCGCCACGACGTACCCGGCGACGCCGATGATCAGGCCGAGCAGCAGCGGGTTGGTGGTCCGGGAGGCGGCGACGGCGAGCCCGAGGGCCCACAGCCACCAGGCGCCCGGATGCAGCGCGTTGCCCCGGTCCGCCACGGGCGCCAGAAACCGCGCCCCCCACCCGGGCCGGCCGCCACCGGGCCGACCGCCGCCGAGGCGCCCGCCGCCGGGGCGCCCGCCGCCGGGGCGCCCGCCGCCGGGCCCGTCACCGGTCGTCCGGTCGGCGGTCGTCCCGTCACCGGTCGGCTCGTCGGCGGCTGGTCCGGCCGTGCCCGGCGCCTGCCGTGCCCGTGCCCGCAGGCTTCCGCTCACGGCGGTGGTGGCGCTGGTGGCGGTGGTGGCGGTCGGGTCCGCCGGGGTGTCGCTCGGGCGGGTCATGCGCGGCGGCGGGACTTCCACACGGCCGCGGCGCCGAGGACGAGGACGGCGCCGCCGCCGACGAGGAGGCCGAGCGACGGGCCGCCGTCGTCCTCCTCGGCCGCCTTCGGGGCGGCGGAGGCGGAGGAGTCGGGACCGTCGGCGACCGCCTCGCCGCAGCCCTTCTCCGGGTAGCCGGCGATGCCGCACAGCATCGCGGAGCTGTTGTAGCGGAGGGGCTTGGCGACGGCGGCGAGGGCGTCGGCGCTGGTGCCGCTCTCGGCGATCCGGGCGCAGCCCGTCGTCGGCTCGTCCTTCGGCGGGGTCTCGCCCGCGGGGGCGTCCTGCGGGGTGCCGAAGTCGACGACGACCGCGATCCGCTTCGTCCCGGGGGCCTTGTCGACGTCGGCGCAGACCGCGCCGAAGTCCGGCGCCGCGGTCGGCTTCGCCGCGTCGGCGGAGTCCTCGCTCAGGGCGAAGCGGAAGCCGATCGCCTCGCCGTCGGCGGGCCGGGCGGTCGCGGGGCCCTGGGTGGCGTAGGTCCACTTCCCCGCGTCGGTCTCCCAGTACGACCAGTACCGGTAGCCGGCGGCCTGGGCGGGGGCCGCCGCGCCGAGGGCGAGCAGCACCCCGGCCGTGCCGCAGGCCAGCGCGGCCGAGGCCCTCCTGCGGCGCGTCACTTCTTGCGGCCGCTCAGGAGGAAGCCGATGCCGACGCCGACGACCATGCCGATGCCGATGATCCACCAGACGTCGAAGCCGAGGAAGGAGTCGTCCTCCTCGTCCTCCGCGGCGGTGGCGGTGGTGTCGGGGGTCTTGGGCGTCGGGCCGGTCGCGTTCAGCGCCTCGACCAGGTCGACCTTGCCGAACTCGCGCGGGTCGGCCTCCATCGCGCGGGCGGCGAGGATCAGCTGCGCGTACGCGGCGGGGCCGGACTGCTTCGCCCACGGGGCCGCGTTCTGCTCCAGCCACTGGAGGGCGGGCTCCGCGAGCCGGGCGGTGCCGGCGGCGGCGAGGGCGACGACGGCGTCGGCGGTGTTGCCGAAGTCCGGCTTCGGCTCGGTGTCGGTGGCGCCCGGCAGCGGCGGGGTGGTCAGGTGCCCGGTCTGCACGAGCGCCTTCGCGAGGTAGGAGGCGCCGTTGAGGGCGGCCCGCTCGACGGTCGGCTCGGGGAGGTCGACGCAGGTCGGGGCCTGCGGCGGGGTGGCCTTCACGGCCGTGATGCCCTTGCCGAGCCCGGCGAGGGTGGCGGCGGCGGTCGCGTCCGCGTTGGCGAGCAGCTTGCCCGCCTTGTCCGGCTGGTACGCGAAGGCGCCGCCGTCCTCCTCGGAGCAGGGCAGCGCGAGCGCGAGCAGCGCGTCGTAGGGGGTGCGGCCCTGGGCGGAGGTGTACGAGCCGGGCTTGACGCCGGACGCGGCGAGGGCGCTGACGACGATGGAGGTCGAGTTGGCGTCGCTGGGGCCGCCGGGGGTGTAGCTCCAGCCGCCGTCCTTGTTCTGCACGCCGCGCAGCCAGCCGTAGCCGGTCTTGACCGCGGTGTCGATCTTCGTCGGGTCGGCGGCCTCGCGGCGGACCGCGCCGAGCGCCTGGAGGGCGACGGCGGTGGCGTTGGAGTCCCGCATGGTCGTGGCGTCGCAGGGCTTGGTGGTGTCCGCGCGGTACGAGGCGAAGGAGCCGTCGGAGCACTGCTGGCCGAGCAGCCAGTCCACGGCCTGGTCGGCCGGCTGGTAGCCGGTGGCGCGCTGGGCGAGGAAGGCGAGGGACTGGCGCCAGACGCCGTCGTAGGTCGGGTCGCCCTTGCCGTACAGGCCGGGCGGGAGCGCCGCGGCGGACGCGCTCGGCGAGGGGGCGGCGGTGGCGACGCCGGTCGCGGCGGTGCTGAGCACGGCTGCCGCTGCGGTGAGTGCGGCGGCGGCGCGGCGGACGCTGATCATGTGTGCCTCTCGTGCGGGCACCGGACCTCGGCGCCCCCGCGGGGCCCGCGTCCGGCGCCGTATTCCTCGACGGTGCCGGCGCTCACGTCCCGTGGCAGGGCGTTCCGACTCACCTGTTCTCGCGAACGGCTCACGGTTGCGGGTCAGTGCCGGAATCGCACCGGCTTTCCCCTGCTCGGGCATGAAGACGACCGGGCCACTCTACCGGCCCGTAGGTCCGCCTCCCCGGCGTGGGAGCCGCGTCACACCGCCACGTACGCCACCGGCTCGGTCCCGGTCAGGGCCTCCGCGCGGCCCAGCTTCACCAGGCGCCGGATGTGGGCCTCGGCCTCGCTGACGGCGATGTTGCGGGAGCCGTACGGGATGCGGTCCCAGGGCCGGTTCCACTCCATGCGCTCGGCCAGCTGCCAGGGGGTGAGGGGGACGGTGAGGAGGGCGAGGAGGCCGGAGAGCCGTTCCTCGTGGTGGTCGAGGAGCTCCCGGACCCGGCCGGCGGCGTCGGGGAAGGCGTGCTGGTGGGCGGGGAGGACCTCGGCGACACCGAGCCGGCCGATCCGCTCCAGGGAGTCGAGGTAGTCGCCGAGGGGGTCGGTGACCGTGGCGTCGTCGGGGTCCTCGTACAGGCCGATGTGCGGGGAGATCCCCGGCAGCAGGTGGTCGCCGGAGAAGAGCCGGCCGTGGCCGGGGAGTCCGCCGGGGTGCTTCTCCTCCAGGTGGAGGCAGACGTGGCCGGGGGTGTGGCCGGGGGTCCAGACGGCGCGGAGCCGGCGGCCCGCGAGGGCGAGGAGTTCGCCGGGGACGATGTCCCGGTCGGGCAGGGCGGCGCCGAGGCCGGGCAGGGTCCGCATCCGGCCGCCGGAGCGGGCGGCGCGCAGCGGCGCGAGGTGGTCCTCGGGCGCGCCGGCGGCGGCGAGCTTGCGGGCGAGGTAGTCGAGCCAGGTGCCGGGGTCGGACTCGCGGGTGCGGCGGACGACGGCGGTGTCGGCGGCGTGCATGGCGATCCAGGCGCCGGACTCCTCCCGGACGCGTCCGGAGAGGCCGTGGTGGTCGGGGTGGTGGTGGGTGATGACGACGCCGTGGATGTCTCCGGGGCCGAGCCCCAGCGCGCCGAGCCCGGCGGTGAGTTCGCTCCAGGAGTCGGGGTCGTCCCAGCCGGTGTCGACGAGGACCGGGCCCCGGTCGGTGTCGAGGACGTGGACGAGGGTGTGGCCGAGCGGGTTGTCGGGGATGGGCACGCGCAGCGACCAGACGCCACCGCCGTGCTCGGTCACCTGCGTCATGAGCGTCCTCGTCTCTCCGTGCGGGGGCGGGTACGGCCATCGCCCACTATAACGAGAACTGACTATCCGTCAGATACCTTTGTGGTGTGCGACTTCACCCCGCTCGTGACCTGCGCCACGCCCACCAGGCGAGGCGTCAATCAGGGATCTGGATATCGGCGATCCACTGGATGTGATCCGTCGTCTCGATCCGGAAGCGCCCTTGCCGCCCCTCGGCCAGGTCGAGCTGGTTGACGTTGACGCGAACCTCGTGGCTGGGGCACTCGATCGAGAACTTTCCGACCGTATCGATGGCCAGCGTGATCTTCCCCTTTCCGGCGGCGGCGACACAGTTCACGTTCACCCAGGAGATTCCCTTGGCGAGCGTGACGTCACCGAGATCCCAGGAGCCGCGCCGAGGGCCTCCCGAGGCGATGCGGTGGTGTCCCGGCCGGATCTCGGGAGCCGTGAGTCTCACGGCCTGGGTCGATGTCGTGGGGGAGGGCCGAGGCTTGGGCTCCTCGGCTCCCATGCAGCCGGTCAGAGCCGCCGCGACGGCGGTGGCGGCCGCGGCTCCCGCCGCGAACCGACGGGGTCGGCGCGTCATCTGGTGGTCTCCCGGTCGATCATGGTCGGCGGTTCAGGGTGGGGCGCGCGTGGCGGCCGGCGGTCGTGTTGCGGGGGTGTGGGTCGGTGCGAGGCGCCGGTCGATGTATGGCCAAGCGTAACTAGAACTGATATCAGTTCTGATACACCGTCAGAAACCCCCCGGGAGGCGACCGGCATGAGCGAGCTCGTGGAGCACGGACAGCTGTTCATCGGCGGGGAGTTGACCGACCCCCTCGGCGACGACGCCATCGAGGTGATCTCCCCGCACACCGAGGAGGTCATCGGCCGCGTCCCGCACGCCTCCCGCGCCGACGTCGACCGGGCCGTCGCGGCGGCCCGGCGGGCCTTCGACGAGGGGCCCTGGCCGCGGACGAGCCTGGAGGAGCGGATCGAGGTCGTCTCGCGGATCAAGGACGCCATCGCCGTCCGGCACGAGGAGCTGGCCCGCTCGATCAGCGCGCAGAACGGCTCCCCGTACTCCTGGTCCGTCCTCGCGCAGGCGCTCGGCGCGATGATGGTGTGGGACTCGGCCGTCACCGTGGCCCGGGACTTCGTCTTCGAGGAGCGGCGCGCCGGGGTCCTCGGCCCGCTGCTCGTGCGGCGCGAGCCGGTCGGGGTGGTCGCCGCCGTCGTGCCGTGGAACGTGCCCCAGTTCACCGCCGCCGCCAAGCTGGGCCCGGCGCTGCTCGCCGGCTGCACGGCGATCCTCAAGCCGTCGCCGGAGTCCCCGCTCGACTCGTACCTGCTCGGCGAGATCGCCGCGGAGGCCGGGCTGCCGGAGGGCGTGCTGTCGATCCTGCCGGCGGACCGCGAGGTCAGCGAGTACCTGGTCGGGCACCCCGGCGTCGACAAGGTCTCCTTCACCGGCTCGGTCGCCGCGGGCAAGCGCGTGATGGAGGTCGCCTCCCGCAACCTCACCCGGGTCACCCTCGAACTCGGCGGCAAGTCCGCGGCGGTGATCCTCCCCGACGCCGACGTGGCCACCGCCGTCGCCGGCATCGTCCCCGCCGCCTGGATGAACAACGGGCAGGCGTGCGTCGCCCAGACCCGGATCCTCGCCCCGCGCTCCCGGTACGAGGAGATCGCCGAGGCGCTGGCCGCCGCCGCCTCCGCACTCGTCGTCGGCGACCCGCTCGACCCCGCCACCCAGGTCGGCCCGCTCGTCGCCCGCCGCCAGCAGCGGCGCTCGCTCGACTACATCGGCATCGGGCAGGCGGAGGGGGCGAAGGTCCTCACCGGCGGCGGCCGCCCGGACGGCCTCGACCGCGGCTGGTACGTCGAGCCGACCCTCTTCGGCGACGTCGACAACTCCATGCGGATCGCCCGCGAGGAGATCTTCGGCCCGGTCGTCTGCCTCCTGCCGTACGGGGACGAGGCCGAGGCCCTGCGGATCGCCAACGACTCCCCGTACGGGCTCAGCGGCAGCGTCTGGACCGGCGACGTCGAGCACGGCATCGACTTCGGCCGCCGGGTGCGCACCGGCACCTTCAACGTCAACACCTTCAGCCTCGACATGCTCGGCCCCTTCGGCGGCTACAAGGACTCCGGCCTGGGCCGCGAGTTCGGACCCGAGGGCCTCTCCGAGTACCTGGAGCACAAGATGGTCCACCTCCCGGCCGGGTACGAGGGGCCGGTGGGCGACTGATGGGCGACCGCTGGCACCTGGAGGTCGACCGGGGCGTCTGCATCGGCTCCGGCCTGTGCGTCAACCACGCCCCCGACGGCTTCCGCCTCGACACCGCCCGCCAGTCCCACCCCGTCACCGCCGAGACCGACGCCGGCGAGCGCCTCCTCGCGGCGGCGGAGGGCTGCCCGGTGGAGGCCATCCTCATCACCCTCGCGGACGGCGGCGAGCCGGTCTACCCGCCCGAGGAATGAGAGCCCGGGTCAGCCGCGGGCGGACTCCGGGAAGGTCACGTCCCCGGGTCAGCCGCGGGCGTGCTCCGGGGACGTCAGGTCGATCAGGCGGCACACCGTCTCGATGTCGATCTTCACCTGGGCGATCGAGGCACGGCCCGAGAGCCAGGTGATGAGGGCCGAGTGCCAGGTGTGCTCGATGACGCGGACCGCCGACAGCTGTTCCGGCGTCGGCTGTTCCGCGCCCATCGCGTCGAGGATGATCGCGGTCGTCAGGCGGGAGACCGTGTCGACCTCGGGGCTGACGCTGCGGTCGGCGAAGGTCAGCGCCCTGACCATCGCGTCGGCGAGCTGCGGCTCGCGCTGGAGGGCGCGGAAGGCCCGCATCAGGGTCTCCGCGACCCGCTCCGCCGGGGCGGCGCCGCCCGGGGGCCGCTTACGGAGCGTGGTGTGCATGTGCTGGAGCTGGTCCTGCATGGTCGCGACGAGCAGGTGGACCTTGGAGGGGAAGTAGCGGTAGAGCGTCCCGAGGGCGACCCCGGCCGCCTCCGCGACCTCCCGCATCTGCACCGCGTCGAAGCCGCCGCGGGCGGCGAGCTGCGCGCTGGCGTCGAGGATGCGGCGGCGCCGGGCCTCCTGGCGCTCCGTCAGGGGCGGGGTGGCGGAGGGGCGGTGGTCCGCTCTGCTCTCTGCGGTCATCGGGGTCCCGTTCCGTGCGGTGGGGAGCGTCAGTATGGCGGAGGACGGCCGTGGCGCGAACCTCCGGGGCCGGGTGGTGCGAATCACCTGTTCCGGCGCTCACACGGGAGCTACCTGCCGGTAGATTCGGTGCCTCCCGGCGGATCGCGGAGAGCGTCGGAAGACGTCGAGAACGATCAAGTCTGTAACTTGTTCTACATTAGCGCGAGCGGTTACGCTCGCGCGAAACGCACGCTCGAAGGGGGTCGCGCATGACCGCTGAGGCCATAGAGGCGAGCCCCCGGCGGGGCCGCGCCGACTCCGGTGGCGGTCCGCTGCGGATCGCTCTCCTGACGTACAAGGGGAACCCGTTCTGCGGCGGCCAGGGCGTCTACGTCCGCCACCTCTCCCGCGAGCTCGCCCGCCTCGGCCACACCGTCGAGGTCTTCGGCTCGCAGCCGTACCCCACCCTCGACGAGGGCGTCACGCTCAGCGAGATCGCCAGCCTCGACCTCTACCGCCAGCCCGACCCCTTCCGGACGCCGAAGCGCGAGGAGTACCGGGACTGGATCGACGGCCTGGAGGTCGCCACCATGTGGACCGGCGGCTTCCCCGAGCCGCTGACCTTCTCGCTGCGGGCCCGCCGCACGCTCGCCGCCCGCCGCGGCGACTTCGACGTGATCCACGACAACCAGACCCTCGGGTACGGCCTCCTCGGCGGCCCCCGCGCCCTCGGCGCCCCGCTGGTCACCACGATCCACCACCCCATCACCGTCGACCGGCGCCTCGACCTCGACGCCGCCGCCGACTGGAAGCGCCGCGCCTCCGTCCGCCGCTGGTACGGCTTCACCCGCATGCAGAAGCGCGTCGCCCGCCGGCTGCCGTCCGTCCTCACCGTCTCCGGCACCTCGCGCGACGAGATCGTCGAGCACCTCGGCGTCCGCGAGGACCGCATCCGGGTCGTGCACATCGGCGCCGACACCGAGTTGTGGTCCCCGGACGCCTCGGTCGCCGAGGTCCCCGGCCGGATCGTCACCACCTCCAGCGCCGACGTCCCCCTCAAGGGCCTGGTCTTCCTGATCGAGGCGCTCGCCAAGCTCCGCACCGAGCGGCCCGAGGCGCACCTCGTCGTCGTCGGCAAACGCGCCGAGGACGGACCCGTCGCCCAGGCCATCGAGCGGTACGGCCTCGACGGCGCCGTCCGCTTCGTCAAGGGCATCAGCGACGCCGAGCTCGTCGACCTGTACCGCTCCGCCGAGGTCGCCTGCGTCCCCTCCCTCTACGAGGGCTTCTCCCTGCCCGCCGCCGAGGGCATGGCCACCGGCACCCCGCTCGTCGCCACCACCGGCGGGGCGATCCCCGAGGTCGCCGGGCCCGACGGCGAGACCTGCCTCGCCGTGCCCACCGGCGACGCGGGTGCCCTGGCGGCGGCGCTCGGCCGGATGCTCGGCGACGCCGAGCTGCGGGCTCGGCTCGGCGCGGCGGGGCGGGCCAGGGTGCTGGACCGTTTCACCTGGGCGCGGGCCGCCCAGGGGACCGCCGAGCTGTACCGCGAGGCCCTGGAGCGCCGGCGAATCGGCGCCCGCCGCCGCTGACCCCCGTACCTCCGCCGACCCCGTACCGCCTCCGTACCACCCGAACCCGCCACCCTGAAGGGCAGACCCCGTGCTGACCGTCGACTTCACCCGCTTCCCGCTCGCCCCCGGCGACCGCGTGCTCGACCTGGGCTGCGGTGCGGGCCGGCACGCCTTCGAGTGCTACCGGCGCGGCGCCCAGGTCGTGGCCCTCGACCAGAACGGCGAGGAGATCCGCGAGGTCGCCAAGTGGTTCGCCGCCATGAAGGAGGCCGGCGAGGCCCCGGCCGGCGCCACCGCCACCGCGATGGAGGGCGACGCGCTCAACCTGCCCTTCCCCGACGAGTCCTTCGACGTCGTCATCATCTCCGAGGTCATGGAGCACATCCCGGACGACAAGGGCGTCCTCGCCGAGATGGTCCGCGTCCTCAAGCCGGGCGGCCGGATCGCGGTCACCGTCCCCCGCTACGGCCCCGAGAAGATCTGCTGGGCGCTCTCCGACGCGTACCACGAGGTCGAGGGCGGCCACATCCGCATCTACAAGGCGGACGAACTCCTCGCCAAGATCCGCCAGGCCGGCCTCAAGCCGTACGGCACCCACCACGCGCACGCCCTGCACGCCCCGTACTGGTGGTTGAAGTGCGCGTTCGGAGTCGACAACGACAAGGCGCTGCCGGTCCGCGCCTACCACAAGCTCCTCGTCTGGGACATCATGAAGAAGCCCGCCCTGACCCGGGTCGCCGAGCAGCTGCTCAACCCGGTCGTCGGCAAGAGCTTCGTCGCCTACGCCACCAAGCCCCACCTCCCGAAGGCCGACGCCCGGTGACGTCCCCCGAGCGGATCGCGGAGCACCTGGTCCTGCCCGGCGTCCTCACCGCGGAGCAGGCCGCCGCCACCGTCGCCGGCATCCTCGCCGCCCAGCGCGAGGACGGCGCCATCCCGTGGTTCCGGGGCCACCACCTCGACCCCTGGGACCACACCGAGGCCGCCATGGCCCTGGACACGGCCGGCGAGCACGAGGCCGCCGCCCGCGCCTACGCCTGGCTCGCCCGCCACCAGAACCCCGACGGCTCCTGGTACGCGGCCTACCGGGACGGCGACCCCGACGACGTCACCGACCGCGGCAAGGAGTCCAACTTCACCGCGTACATAGCCGTCGGCGTCTGGCACCACTACCTGTCGACCGGCGACGACGCCTTCCTCGACCGGATGTGGCCGGCCGTCTACGCGGCGGTCGAGTTCGTCCTACGGCTCCAGCAGGCCGGCGGCCAGATCGGCTGGAAGCGCGAGCCCGACGGCACCCCCGTCACGGACGCCCTCCTCACCGGTTCCTCCTCGATCCACCACGCCCTGCGCTGCGCCCTCGCCCTCGCCGAGGCCCGCGAGGAGCCGCAGCCCGACTGGGAGCTGGCGGCCGGCTCCCTCGCCCACGCGATCCGCCGCCACCCGGAGCGCTTCCTCGACAAGTCCCGTTACTCGATGGACTGGTACTACCCGGTCCTCGGCGGGGCCGTCACCGGCGCCGAGGCGAAGGCCCGCATCGACGCCCGCTGGGACGAGTTCGTCGTCCCCGGCCTCGGCGTCCGCTGCGTCGTCCCCAACCCGTGGGTCACCGGCGGCGAGAGCTGCGAGCTCGCCCTCGCCCTCTGGGCGACGGGGGAGTCCGACCGGGCCCTCACGGTCCTCCAGGACATCGGCCACCTGCGCGCGCCGGGCGGCCTGTACTGGACGGGGTACGTGTACGAGGGCGCCGACGGGCACGAGCCGGCCGTCTGGCCCGAGGAGCAGACCACCTGGACGGCGGGCTCCCTCCTCCTCGCGGTCGCGGCCCTCGGCGGCGAACAGGCCACCGTCGCCGTCTTCGGCGGCGAGACCCTCCCGACGGGCCTGGCCCCGGACTGCTGCGAGGACTGACCGGGCACCGGCCGAGCCCGTACGGGCCCTCCGTACGGGCCACCCGTACGGAGCGGCCCGGATGGCGGTGCGGCGGGACCGGGGCGAGGCTGGCGCCACCAGTCCCAGGGAGGTTCCGCTGTGCCCAGAAGTCTGAACCGCGGCGTCGTCGCGCTGCTGCTGTCCTGCGCGCTGCTGCTCACCACGGCCGGGTGCGGGGCCGACACCACCCAGAGCGTGAGCACGGCCTCCAGCCCCTCGGCGTCGAGCACCTTCGAGCAGCAGAAGCTGGCGAAGACCCGGTTCGTCGCGAACGCCGGACTCGCCGCGGGGGCCGCGTACCAGTGGATCGTGAAGCCGTACAAGGCCGGCAAGTTCAAGAAGGGCGCCGACGGGCGCACCTTCGCCCTCGTCAAGGCGGGCCTCGCGGGCGCGTTCACCTACAACCGGCTCAAGGCCGCCGTGAACAACGCCAAGGGCGACCCGCTCCTGTCCAAGGCCGTCGCCCCGCTCTCCGCCGGCATCGAGTCCCTCAAGGACCTCGGTACGAAGCTCCGCAAGGGCGAGGTCGACGCGGCCGGCGTCGGCGGTCTGGAGGGCGTCATCAACGACATCAAGGACGCCGGCAAGTCCGCCGGGGCCGAGGTCGTCGACAAGGTCCCCTCGGCCTCCCAGCTCAGCGGCGGCTGATCTCCCGCCACCCCCCCCGGTCACACGAGGGCGGCGGACTCGGCGAGGGTCGGGTAGTCGTTGTACCCGGCCTCGTCGCCGGAGTACATCCAGTTCGTCTCCCGCAGCGGGTTGAGCGGCGCGCCGGTGCGGAGCCGTTCGACCAGGTCGGGGTTGGCGAGGAAGGCGCGGCCCAGCGAGATCAGGTCCGCCCCGGCGGCGAGGAGCCGCTCGCCCGCGGCCTTCCCGCCGTCGGCCGGGAGGGGCCCGCCGAATCCGAGCGCCGGGTTGGCGATCAGCGTGTTCGGCCAGGCGGCCCGGATCCGCCGGTACAGCGGTTGTCCGGGATCGGCGAAGATCACGTGCAGGTAGACCGGGCCGAGGGCGGCGAGGGCGGGGACGAGCGCCGCGTAGATGTCGTCCGTGTCGCCCTCCTCGACGCCGTTGACGGTGACCCCGGGCGAGATGCGCACCCCGACCCGGTCGGGGCCGATCGCGTCGGCGACGGCCCGGACGACCTCGACCACGAACCGGACGCGGTTCTCCACGGACCCGCCGTACTCGTCCGTCCGCCGGTTGGTGTTCTTCGCCAGGAACTGGTGGAGCAGGTGCCCGTTGGCGGCGTGCACCTCGACGCCCTCGAAGCCCGCGTCGACGGCCCGGCGCGCGGCGGCGGCGAAGTCGGCGACGGTCTCGCGGATGTCGTCCGCCGTCATCTCGCGGGGCACCACGGCCTCCTGCCGGCCGCTGGGGGTGTGGATCGTCTCCGGCAGCGCGACCGGCGAGGGCGCGACCGGGCGGAGCCCGCTGTTGTCGGGGTGGCCGACCCGGCCGCCGTGCTGGATCTGGAGGAACATCCGCCCGCCCTCGGCCCGTACGGCGTCGGTGACCGCGCGCCAGCCGGCCACGTGGGCGTCGCTGTGGAGGGCCGGGATGTTCGGGTACGTCTGGCCGACCGCGTTCGGGGTGGTCCCCTCGGTGATGATCAGGCCGGCGGTGGCCCGCTGCGCGTAGTGGGTGACCATGAGGGGCCGGGGGACGCCGTCGGCGGCGGCGCGGTTGCGGGTCAGCGGCGGCATCACCAGCCGGTTGGGGAGGGTGAGGGGGCCGAGGGTCGTGGACTCGAAGAGGCGGGAGGCCGCCGTGCGGTTCGTCATGCGGGTACCGTAGGAGTTGACACCAGTGTCAGGTTCAAGTCCCTTCTGCCGGAGGTGAGACGACGGATGCGCATCGGTGAACTGGCCCGGCGCAGCGGCGTCAGCGAGCGGTCGCTGCGCTACTACGAGACGCAGGGGCTGCTGCGTGCGGAGCGCACCCCGGGGGGCCAGCGCCGGTACGGCGAGTGGGCGGTGGACCGGGTGATCCGCGTGCAGGCGCTGTACGCGGCGGGCCTGAACAGCCGCAAGATCGCCCAGCTGCTGCCCTGCATGCGCGACGCCGACGGCGCGCCCAGCGAGATCGCCACGGCGCGGCTGGTCGACGAACTGGCCGCCGAACGGGCCCGCATCGACACGCTGATCGCCGACCTGCGCCGCTCCCGCGACATCCTCGACGAGGTCATCGACCTGGCCTCACCGGCGACCCGCTGACCCGCTGACCCGCCGGTCCGCCGGTCCGCCGGCCCCTACGAGGACAGCTCCGCCAGCGTCCGCAGCGTCTCCAGGTCCGGTGCCGTGACCAGCAGCTCCGTCAGCGGTCCGGTGCGCCACTCCTGGAGGCGTTCGGCGATCCGCTCCCTCGGGCCCACGAGGGAGATCTCGTCGGCGAAGGCGTCGGGGACGGCGAGGACGGCCTCCTCCCTGCGGCCCTCGGCGAAGAGGTCCTGGATGTGCCGGGCCTCGGCCTCGTACCCCATGCGGGCCATCAGGTCGGCGTGGAAGTTGCGGGTCGCGTGGCCCATGCCGCCGATGTAGAAGCCCAGCATCGCCTTGACCGGCAGCAGCCCCTTCGGCAGGTCGTCGCAGACCTGGGCGCGGACCATGGGCGCCACCCGGAAGCCGTCGGGGAGCCGGTCCGGCAGGGCGTACACCTCGCGCCAGCGGGTGGGCGACCAGTAGAGCGGCAGCCAGCCGTCGGCGATCCGCAGGGTCTGCGCGATGTTCTTCGGCCCCTCCGCGCCCAGGAGGATCGGCAGGTCGGCGCGGAGCGGGTGGGTGATCGGCTTGAGGGGCTTGCCGAGGCCGGTGCCGTCCTCCCCGGCGTACGGGAAGGAGTGGTGCCGTCCGTCGAGCCGGACCGGGCCCTCCCGGCGCAGCACCTGGCGGATCACGTCCACGTACTCGCGGGTGGCGGTCAGAGGGGAGCGGGGGAAGGGGCGCCCGTACCAGCCCTCCACCACCTGCGGCCCGGAGAGTCCGAGGCCGAGCCGCATCCGGCCGCCCGACAGGTGGTCCAGGGTCAGCGCCTGCATCGCCGTCGCGGTCGGCGTGCGGGCCGCCATCTGCGCCACGGCGGTGCCGAGGCCGATCCGGCTGGTGTGGGCGGCGAGCCAGGTGAGCGTGGTGAAGGCGTCCGACCCCCACGCCTCCGCCGTCCACACCGAGTCGTAGCCCAGCCGCTCCGCCTCGCGCGCGAGCTCCAGATGGGCGGGGGAGGGGCCGCGGCCCCAGTAGCCGAGCGCGAGTCCCAGGCGCATGACGGACTCCCTTCCGCAGCGGACGCCGACGACGTGATCTGACGATGTATCAGATCGGGTGTCCGGGACTGTACGACAGCGGCCCCTCGACCGGAAGGACTTCCGGTCGAGGGGCCGCTGCGGCGGTCCGGCGGGCGGTCAGCCGCGCTGGATGCCCGTGGCGTCCTGGAGGACACCGCGGCGCCCGTCCTGCGTCTGCGCGATCAGCGCCTGGCCGCGCTGCTCGACGGCCAGGTACCAGGTGCCGGGGGCCAGTTCGGCGATCTGCGAGCCGGAGCCGTCCTCCGCGTACAGCGGGCGGGCGACCGGCACGGCGAACCAGAACGGCGTGAAGTCCGAGCCGCCCTGCGCCGGGGCCTGCGGCTCGGGCTGCGGGGCCGGCTGCGGCTGGCCGAAGGGCTGGCCGCCCTGCGAGGCGTCGTGCGGGGCCGGGTAGGGCTGCTGGCCCTGCTGGGCGCCCGGGTAGCCGTAGCCACCGCCGACACCCGGCTGGCCGGGCTGGCCGGGCTGCGCGCCGTACGGCTGCGGGGTCTGCGGGCGCGGGGCGCCGACGAGCGGGGCCTTGAGGGCGGGGACCATCGGGCCGGCGACCGCGGCGGCGGCCAGCACCAGGGCGGAGATCAGACCGAGGATCAGGCCGGCGCCCGCGTCCTCCGCCTCGAAGATCCACATGAGGAGGGACCAGGCCGCGGCGATCGTGAAGGCGGCGCCGACCTGGCCGAGGTCGAGACCGGCGACCTTGCGGGGCTGCGGCAGGCCGTGGGAGACGACGACGAGCGCCGCGCCGGCGATGCCGAGGAAGAAGGTGCCCCAGCCGAGGTAGGACCACTCCCACGTGTTGGGCATCTGGTCGCAGATCGAGTCCGGGCCGTCGCAGCCGGCGATGTCGAGGAACGAGGCGATGAAAAGCACCACCGCAGCGCCGATCACTACGCCATCGCCTCGGGTGAGGGAGCGGATATTCACGTAAGAAGTCCTTCGTCGGGTCGTCGTCGCGTCGGTCAGGCGCCGGTTCTGGGCACGGGGGCGGCCCCATCGTACGGAGGGAATCTATCGCTCGCCGGTTCTACCCGTTGAGGTAGGTCACGATGCCGTCGGCGATGCCCCGCGCCGCCTTCTGCCGCCACGCCCCGGACGTCAGGAGCGCGGCGTCCTTGGGATCACGCATATTGCCGCATTCGACGAAGACCTTGGGCACCGTTGACAGATTGAGACCTCCGAGATCCGATCGGACGTCCAATCCGGTGCCGCCGCCGAGGTAGTTGGCGGGCGAGGTGCCGGTGGCGTCGCGGAAGCCGGCGACGATCCGCTCGCCCAGCCGGCGCGAAGGGGCCACGATCGGGCCCGTGTCGGCGGCCCCCTCCCGCACCTTCGCCGGCACGATCACGTGGAAGCCGCGGTTGCCGGTGGCCGAGCCGTCGGCGTGGACGGAGACGACGGCGTCGGCCTTCGCCTTGTTCCCGGTCCGGGCGCGCTCGTCGATGCAGGGCCCGTACGGCCGGTCCGCGTCGTGCGTCAGGACGACCGTGGCGCCGCCCGCCTCCAGGAGCTTCCGCAGCCGGTGCGAGACGTCGAGGGTGAAGGCCGCCTCCGTGTACGCGGGCGTGCCCTCGGTCGCGTTCGTCGAGGTCCCGGTGGTGTCGCACTCCTTGCGGGCCGTGCCGATGTCCACCTTCTGGTTGATCTCGCGTGTGTGGTCGAAGTTCCCCGGGTTGTGGCCGGGGTCGATGACGACGGTCCGCCCGGCGAGCGGCCGGCCGGCGCCGCCGGTGTCCTGGGTACGGGTCGGGGCGGGCGTGCCGGCCGTGGCGGAGGTCGTGGCCGTCGCCGTCGCCGTCGCCGCTGCCGGGCCCTGGGTGCCCTGCGCGGCCTCGGAGGCGGCGCCGCAGCCGGCGAGGGCGGCGGAGCAGACGAGCGCCGCGAGGGCGGCGGGTGCGGAGCGGGTCACGGCGTTCCTTCGGTCGTACGGCACCCCGCGACTCTAGGCCCTCCGGTGGCCGGAACCATGGACCGGATGTACCGGCTGGGTCACCGCTCCCGCAATCCGCTGGACGCGTGTGCGGGTCGGGTGAAGGGTAGGTGGAAGGAGCGGCGGTGACGGGTCACCGCGCCAGGACCACGAGGGGGAACCGTGGCGGGGGAAGAACCGAACGACGCACGTCCGCGCCCGGACGCGGAGGGCCCGCGCGACGCGGCTCCGCAGGACGCCCGGCCGGCACCGCCGGCACCGTCACCGCAGGACGCCCGGCCGGGCCCGGACCTGGCCAAACGCCCGGCGGACGCGTCGCCGGCGCCGACGCCGCAGGACGCCCGGCCGGGGGCCGACCTCGGCAAGCGCCCGGCCGACGCGCCGCCCGCGCCGACGCCTGACGACTCCGGCCGGACGATCATGATGAGACCGGCCCGCCGCCCCGACGCGTCCGGCGCCGGCACGGAGCCGGAGCCCGAGCCCGGTGGTGCCTTCGGGCAGGCGGGTTCCGGGGGCGGTACGGGCTCCGCGCCCGCCGGGGCCTTCGGGCCTGCCGGTACCGGGGGCGGTACGGGCTCCGCGCCCGCCGAAGGTACGGGCTCCGCGCCCGCCGGGGCCTTCGGGCCGGCCGGTTCCGGTGGGGGTACGAGCGCTTCGGAGACGGGTTCCTTCCGGCTGCCCGCCCCGGGCCCGGCGCCCGCCTCCGCGCAGGCCGCAGGGCCCGCGCCCTGGGAGGCGCCACAGAACGGCGGCACCCACGGCGCCCCGCAGCCCGCCAGCGCGACCGGCCCTACGGGTCCCACGGGCCCGGCGGGTCCCACCGGCCCCACGGGCTCCGCCGGGCCGCCGCCCGTCTCCGGCGGCGGCTTCGGGCCGCCCACCGGCGGTGGCGGGTACGCAGGCGGCGGCCAGTACGGCGGTGGCGGGTACGGCGCGGGTGCCGCGCCCGGGCAGGTGCCCGCGGCGGCGCCCGGCTGGGCCGGGGCCGGGACGCTCCCGCCCCCGCCCCCCGCACCGCCCGGCGGCCCCGGCCCCGGCGGCGGGCCCCGTGGCGAGGCGCGGCCCCTCCAGGCCCTCCTGATCGCCCTGCTGAACCTCTCCTGCCTCGGCCTCGGCTACCTCGTGCTCCGGCACTGGGTGAGCGCCGCCCTCTGCTGGGCGGCCACGGCGGGGCTGCTCCTGGTGGCGCTCCCGGCGGACGCCGACGGCGTGCCCACCGCCCTGCTCGTCGGGTACGGCGCCTTCCTGCTGGCCGTCGCGGCCGACGGGGCCCGCCGGGGCCTGCGGGCCCGGATCAGCTGGGGGACCACGGTCCGCCGCCTCGCCCTGCCGCTCGCCGTCGTGCTGCTCGCCGCCCCCGTCGGCGGCGCCGTCGCGTACGCGGGGGCCCACGCGGACGCCCGCGAGGAGGCCCGCCAGCAGGCTCTGCTCGCCCGGCTGGCCGCCGCCGACGCGCTGGTGAAGGGCGGGGAGGGGCAGCCGTTCGCGACCGCGGAGGCCGACTACCGCAAGGCGCTGGGCGAGTACCAGGACCTCACCCGCACCGAGGGCGGCTCGCGCGCCGCGAAGCTCGTACCGGACCGGCTCGACGCGTACTACACGACGGTCTCCGCCCCGTACGCGCAGAAGAAGTACTGCGAGGCCGTCGCCCCGCTCAAGCACCTGCGGTCGCTGCCCGGCACCGTCGACAAGGAACTCCTCGCCGACCGCCCGGCCCGCATGGACGAGCCGCTGGCGCAGTCCCTGTACGAGTGCGGCGCCGTCGCGCTCAAGGGCTCGGCGAAGTCGGAGGCGACGGCCGGCTTCAACGACCTGACCTCGACCTTCCCCCAGTCACCGTACGTCGGCAAGGCCGAGACGGCGGTCAAGGACGCCATCCGGGCCACGGCCGGCGCGCTCGGCGCCGCCGGGGCCGGCCGGTGCGACACCACCGAGGAGCTGCGCTCCCTGCGGGGGGTCGCCACCGGCATGAAGGGCGTCTCGCTGGGCGGGGCGGTCGCGGAAGCGGACCGGGGCGTGCGCAAGGGCGTCTTCGCCTGCGGCACCGAGCAGTTCGGGGACAAGGAGTTCGCCAAGGCCACCGAGACGATGAACACGTACGTCAAGGACTACCCGGACGGCGAGCAGGTCGGCCACGCCCGTTCCATCGCGATCGCCGCGCAGATCGCCGGGCAGGAGCCGGAGGCCGGGAAGAAGCTGCCCCCGGTGACGGTCCCCGGCGGCGCCCGCATGACCATGGTGATCAGCAACGACGCCCGGGACTCGGTCGAACTCCTCTACACCGGCCCCGTCACCGGCAAGGTCACCCTGAAGGGCTGCGGGGGCTGCCGCAGCTACGAGCGGATCGAGACCCTGCGGCCGGGCTTCAAGCCCTGCTCCGGCGCGGCCTCGAAGTACCCGAAGGTGACGATCCAGCTGCCCGCCGGCACGTACCACATGCTCCAGAAGCGGGCGGGGAGCGGCTTCTCCACGGCCGGCGACACCAAGACCAGCAAGGCGAAGATCGAGTCCGGCTACGACTACACCAACTGCCTCTACGTCACGTCGGGTCTCTACTAGCCCGTCGGGCCTCTACCGGCCCGTCGGGCCTCCACCAGCCCGTCGGGTCTCTACCGGAGGGGACGGTCCGGACCGGATCCGGCGAAGACGATCCGGTCCACCGCCGCCGCCACCAGCGCCTCGCGCTCCTCCTCGGGGAACACCTCGGGGAGGGTCAGCTGTTCCACGATCAGCCAGTTCAGGGTGAGCATGAGCAGCTTGACAGCGGTGGCGTCGCCGGGGAGGCCGGACGCCTCGTGGAAGCTCACGTTCTGCTCGACGTCGGCCCGCACCCGCGCGGTGAGGATCGAGCGGAGCGCGGGCCGGCGGGTGGCCTCCAGGCGCAGTTCCAGCAGGGCGAGGTAGCCGGTGCGGAAGCCGGATACCCGTCCGACCAGCTCCCGCATCAGCCGGACGTACGTCTCCCTGTCGTGCGGCGCCGTCCGCGTCCCCTCGATGGTCTCCTCGTCGGGCTGGAGCCGCTCGTACACCCGGGCGCCGGCCTGGGTGAGCAGCTCGTCCCGGTTGGCGAAGTAGTTGGACGCGGTCCCCGTCGGCACCCCGGCCTCCGTGTCCACCGCCCGGAAGGTCAGCCCCCGGGCCCCCTCCCGCGCCAGCACCTCGATCGCGGCGTCCACCAGCGCGGCGCGCCGCTCGTCGTTCCGCCTCGCCATGGAGACCACTCCGTTCGTAGTACTACAGTCGGACCCCTTTGCGTAGGGTACGCGTCCCCGCGATGAGTTCGCGCCGCCCGGGCAGTCATGACTGCGGAACGACCCGACGAGGAGGAACTCCATGACCGCCGCACACCGGCCGCCCCAGCTCCTGAAGGTCCAGAACTTCACCGTCTCCGCCGACGGCATCGCCGCCGGCGAGGACCAGACCCTGGAGCGCCCCTTCGGGCACGTCGACCCCGGGCGGCTCTTCGCCTGGGCGGGCGCCACCGCCAGCTGGCCCAACCGGACCGACCCCGGCGGCACCCGGGGCCTCGACGACTACCTGGTCCGTGACTTCTCGCACCACATCGGCGCCGAGATCATGGGCCGCAACAAGTTCGGGCCCGTGCGCGGCCCGTGGGGCGACGAGGAGTGGAAGGGCTGGTGGGGCGAGGAGCCGCCGTTCCACACCCCCGTCTTCGTCCTCACCCACCACCCGCGCCCGTCCCTGACGCTCTCCGACACCACCTTCCACTTCCTCGACGCCGACCCGGCGACCGCCCTGGCCCGCGCCAAGGAGGCGGCGGACGGCAAGGACGTCCGGCTCGGCGGCGGGGTGACGACGATCCGCGAATTCCTGGACGCCGACCTCGTCGACACCCTCCACATCGCCGTCTCCCCGGTGAAGCTCGGCACCGGCCTCAAGCTGTGGGACGCGCCCGAGGACCTGACCGACCGTTTCCACCTCGACGTCGTCCCCAGCCCCAGCGGCATGACCCACCACCTCTTCTGGCGGAAGTGACCCCGGCGCACGGGACCCCGGGGGTCAGGCGGTCCGGCGCAGCACCCGCAGCGACTCCGTCACCGAGACCTCCTCGAAGTCGCCGGACTCCAGCGCGCGCAGATAGATCCGGTACGGCGCCTGGCCGCCGTCCGCCGGGTCGGGGAACACGTCGTGGATCACCAGCAGGCCCCCGGGGGCGACCCGGGGGGCCCAGCCCTCGTAGTCGTTCGTCGCGTGCTCGTCCGTGTGCCCGCCGTCGATGAAGACGAGCCCGAGATCGCCGCCCCACACCTTCGCGACCTGCGGGCTCCGCCCCACCACCGCGATCACGTGCTCCTCCAGGCCCGCCTTCCGCAGCGTCCGCCGGAAGGTCGGCAGCGTGTCCATCACGCCCACCTCCGGGTCCACGACGGTCGGGTCGTGGTACTCCCACCCCGGCTGCTGCTCCTCGCTGCCCCGGTGGTGGTCCACCGTCAACGCGACCGTCCCCGCCGCCCGCGCCGCGTCCGCCAGCAGGATCGTCGACCGCCCGCAGTACGTGCCCACCTCGAGCAGCGGCAGCCCCAGCTTCCCGGCCTCCTCCGCCGCCGCGTACAGGGCCAGGCCCTCCCCGACGGGCATGAACCCCTTCGCGGCCTCGAAGGCGGCGAGGATCTCGGCACGGGGCTCGGAACCGGTCTCGGACATGGCGGTCTCCTACTGGCGAGTAGTACGTCGGTACGGGCGCCCATCGTGCCCTACGCGCCCCCTACCCGTCGCACTCGAACCACACCGTCTTCCCGTCCCCCCGCTCCTCCACGCCCCACCGGTCCGTGACCCCCTCCACCAGCACGAGCCCCCGCCCGCCCTCCGCCGCCGGCTCCGGCACCTTCGCGTGCAGCGCGCCGGCCACTCCGTCCGCGACCTCCACCCGCAGCCCGTACGGCTCCCGCAGGAACAGCACGGTGCAGCGGCGCCCCGGCACGTGCCGCACGACGTTCGCGACCAGCTCGGTGAGCGCGAGCGTTGCGGAATCGGTCAGATGGTCGAGCGCCCACCGCGTGAGGAACATGCGGAGGATGTGGCGCATGTGACGGGCCGAGTGCTCACCCACGGTGAAGCCCATGCGGTAGCTGGCCTCAAGTGCCGCAGGATGCAAGTCTGTTGGTTGATTCATGCCTCCAGGGTGGAGCAGCTTCATTACGCTCGGCTACGGACTGAACGCAACGCCTCTGTGCGTGACCTTTGGGGGTGACCTCGTCGTGGTCAACATCCGCAGCCTCGATCCCAGCGCCTCGCCGCTGGACTACTACGGGTACGAACTTCGCCGGCTGAGAGAGGGCGCGGGGCTGAGCCAGTCCCAGCTCGGCGACATCCTCTTCTGCACCGGCTCGCTGGTGGGCCAGATCGAGACCGCGAGAAAGGTCCCCACGAGGGAGTTCTCGGAACGGCTGGACGCGGCGCTGATGACGGGCGGGTTCTTCACGCGGCTCGTGGGGCTGGTGCTGAAGAGCCAACTGCCGTCGTGGTTCAGGCCGTATGCGGAGATGGAGGCGAAGGCGACGTATCTCTGTATCTTCCAGGCGCAGCTGGTTGACGGGTTGCTTCAGACGGAGGACTACGCCCGCGCCCTCATGAGTGCGAGATTCGAGAGCGATCTCGACGGCCTGGTTGCCGGCCGCATGGAGCGTCAGCGAATCCTGGTCCGCGAACACCCGCCGTTGTACTGGGTGGTCATGAGCGAAGCGGCGCTGCGCCAGGAGATCGGCGGACGGGCGATCATGCGGCAGCAACTGGCGCACCTGTTGGAGATGCAGGAGCGGGAGTGGGTGAAGCTCCAGATCCTTCCGTTCGCGGTCGGCGCCCACGCGGGATCGCTCGGATCGTTCACGCTCCTCCGCTTCGACGACGACCCTGACCTCGTCTACACCGAGGACTTCGTGCAGGGGCATATGACGGTGGATTCGGCCGCGTTCAAGGAGGGGTCGCTCCGTTACGATCACCTGCGAGCGGCCGCTCTCTCGGTGGAGGATTCGTCCGCGCTGATCACCCGCGTCATGGAGGAACACTATGGAGATCAACGAGAGTCTGGCGGCAGCGCGCTGGCGTAAGGCTTCGTACAGCGGCGACAACGGCGGGCAGTGCATCGAGTGCGCCCCGCTCGGCGCAGCCACCTGGCGGAAGTCCTCCCACAGCGCCGACAACGGCGGCGAGTGCATCGAAGTCGCCGACCTCACCGCCCACATCGCCGTCCGCGACTCCAAGAACCCCGAAGGCCCCGCCTTCCTCGCCAGCCCCGCCGCGTTCACGGCCTTCGTGAGCGCCGCCGCCGAGGGGCGTATCGGGCGCTGAGCCGTGGCGGCCCTCATAGGGATGGTGATCCTCGCCCTCGTCCTGCCGGCGTGGGCGGGGATCACGTACGTCGGGCTGGTCCGGGCCCGCCGGGAGGCGGCCGGGCTGCCGCCCGCGCCCCGGCCCCGCCCGCGCCGCTCGCTCGCGCGGAAGGCCGCCTGGATCGCCGCCCTCGCGTACGTCCTCGGCGGCGCGCTGCACGTGTACGGGCTCTCCTACCAGCCCTTTCTCTTTCCCGAGGACGCGTGCTGGTTCAACGCGCGGCACAAGGCGGTGCCGGACTCCAGCAGTGCGCTGCCGGTGAGTCTGGTGTGCGCGGGGGAGGAGATCGTGCCCTGGTGGGTGAACCCGGGGCTGCTTCTGTTCGCGGTCACCGCCGTCGGCGCGACGGTCGCCGCGATCGTGCTGAGGATCAGGCGCCGGTAGGGGTGAGGCGGTAGGTCCAGGTGTCGACCGTGTACCTGGTCGGTTCGGCCGGGTGCTGTTCCGCGATGATCGCGCGGAGGTGGGTGCCGTCCCAGCGCAGGGCCCGTAGGGTCCGGGCATCGGCGGGGATGGGCATCTCGGCGAGGACGGTCGCGTCGAGGTCCCGGCCGACCGCGCGGATCGTGCCGCCGTCCAGGACGAGGAGGGTGCCGTCCGGGAGGACGACGGGTTTCGGCGGCTGGGGGTCGTTCAGGGCGGGGCCGGGGGAGACGGTGCCGCCGGGCAGGAGGCGTACCACCCGGCCCCGGGTGGGGATCCGCCGGTCCGCCTCCACGACGCGGACGCCGCTGCCGACGACGTAGTGCCCGTACGAGTCCCAGCGGTCCGTCTCGGCGCCGTCGCGGTCGTACGCGACCGTCTCGAAGATGCCGTACCCCTCCAGGCCCAGCAGGAACCGGCCGCCGCCCCGGGTGGCGCCGCGCTCGCCGCGCAGCTCGGCGATCCGCCGGCCGTCGGTGAGGTCGAGGAGGTAGGCGGGGCCGAGGAAGCCCCACGGGGTGTACTCCAGGGAGTCGGTGGTGACGAGGACCCGGCCGGCCGAGATGTGGGCGGCGTTGGGGCGGCCGGCGACGGCGTGGGTCCACAGGGGGCGGCCGTCGGGGGCGGTCGCCCGGATCTCGCCCCTGGCGCCGTGGACGGCGAACTCGCCGCGCCGGGCCAGGGGTTCGCCGGGCGGGAGGGCCCGCTCGTACGGGGGCGTGCCCTCCTCACGGCGGTGGTCGACGGCCTTCGCGCGCCATGCTCCGATGCTCGTCATGGCGGGAGCGTAACGCCCGGCGGGCTCACCGTCCGTCGAACAGGTGGGCAAGGGGCGTGGGGGTGAGGCGGAGGGCGTCGAAGGCGGCCCGGCAGCCCTCGCCGACCGGAGACTGGGCGCCGAGCCCGACCCGTACGGGGACCGGGGCGCCGAGCGTGAACTGCCGCACCAGGCTCCACTTCTCCCCGTCCTCGGAGGAGTGGAAGGCGAACCGCTCGCCGGTCCGGCTGATCCGCAGCCACAGCGCGTCCACGGCGACGGGCGCGGCGACGGCGTCGTCCGAGCGGCCCCGGGTGACGACGGAGAAGACGGCGGGGGTGCCGTCGGGCGCCTGCTCGAAGGTGAGCTTCGCCCAGTGGTCGTCGTCGGCGTGGACGAGGAGCGCGCCCGCGTCCCAGGCGTCCCGCAGTCCGGCCCGGACCCGGGCCGACCACTGCCAGTCGCCCTCCGGGGGCACGGTCAGGGCGAGCGCGGCGTCCTGCCGCCGGGTGCCGTCGAGTGGGTCGGTGAAGAGGTCGGTGCGGGGCGCGGCGGTGACGGTCAGGACGTCGTCACCGTCGAGGGACCAGGAGGCGGGGGCGGTGACCCACTCCAGGGCGAGCGGGAGGGCGGGCTCGGTCGTCGTCATGCCGCCATGATCGCGCCCGGCCGCCCCTCGGAGCCGTACCGGAGGCAGAGGATCCAACAACCCGCACGGAAGTCCAAGCGGGCCGCGCGGTCGCCCCGGCCCGTGCGGCGGGCCCTACCGCTCGGCCTCGGGCGCTCACCGCAGGTCGTCGCGGCCCAGCCAGGAGGGCCGGACCGGCACACCGTCCGCGTACCGCTCGACCGGATCCACCGGAGCCTCGACGGGCTGGACGGGCTCGGCGGCCGGGGGTTCCGGCTCGGGCGCGGGCAGGGGTTCCTCCCGCGGGGCGGGCGCGGCGGAGTCCTCCAGCAGCTCCGCCACCGTGAACCGGCTGACGTACGACTGCCACGCCCCGTCGACGACGAGAAGGAACCCGTCGCCCTGCCGAAGCAGCCTGCGGCGCCGGGGATTTCGCGGATGGGCGGGCGAGTGGTTCCGCGCCCGCCGCTCCAGCTCCGCGAGCGCGTCCTCCCGCGTCCCGGTGACGTGCGCGAGCACATACGCCTCCATGTGCTTGCGTTCGCCCATGCCCACGGTCATCTCGATGACCAGGCCCCAGGTCGTCGGCGTACCCATCGAACCCCCGTTCTCCCGAAGGTCCACCTTAGGCGGCGCCCCTCCGGGTCAGGCCCCCGCCAGGACGCCCCGCAGCGCCCGTATGCCCGTCTTCCACTCCTCGCCGTCCGACTCCTCCCACAGCTCCAGGAGCTCGGACGGCTCGGTCAGGACCCGGTCGAGCGCGGCCACCGCCTCCGCCCGCAGCGCCACCGGCAGCACTCCCAGCGGCTCCTTCGGCGCGTACGAGGTCGTCACCGGCTCGCCGCCGGGGCACTGCGCCGCCACCAGCGCCGCCGACGCGACCGCCTCCACCGACAGGTCCGCGTCCAGGTACTCCTCCCCGGTCCCCGTCACCTCCCGGAAGGCCGCGAGCAGCACCTCCGCCTTCCTCGGCCCGGGCGCGGCGTCCACCCGGTACGAGAAGTCGGCGGCGGTGTCGTTGTCGAACGGTCCGATGTCCCAGGTCCCCATGGCGCGTACGCCCTTTCACGCTCGTGTCGTTCCGGTGTGGCCATCGTGGCAGGGGCCACTGACAACGCGACCGTGATGCCCGGCGGCCGCCGGGCGGGTGCCGTCACCGGTCCAGGGCGTGGCCCGTCGTCGCGTCCACGTGGTCCGGGATCTCGTCGTGGCGGTCGCCGACCGTGGAGGTGCCGGTGGGCTCGAAGAGCAGGATCGACGCGCCGGCGGGGGCGTACGGCTTGTGCTCGACGCCCCGGGGGACCGTGAAGACGGAGCCCTTCGGGAGGCGGACCGTGCGCTCGCCCGCCGGTTCGCGGAGCGCGATCGACAGCTCGCCGTCGAGGACGAGGAAGAACTCGTCGGTGTCGTCGTGCGCGTGCCAGAGGTGCTCCCCGGCGACCTTCGCCACGCGCACGTCGTAGTCGTTGACGCGGGTGACGATCCTGGGGCTCCAGAGGGCGTCGAAGGAGGCGAGGGCGGAGGAGAGGGCGAGGGGTTCCTCGTGCGGGGTGGTCGCGGTGGTCGCGGTGGTCGCGGGGTTCGCGGAGTTCGCGGAGTTCGCGGTGTTCGTGCCGTTCACGGCGGTGGTCGCGGTGTTCGCGGGGTTCGCTGTGCTCATGGGGTGATCCTCGCCGTGGCGGGCGTACCGCCGTGAGTGCTAGGAATCGCACATGCCGCAAGGATCCTCGCAGAGTGCCGGTCCGCCCCACCGGGTCGTCGTGATCGTCGACGCCAACTCCAACCCCTTCGAACTCGGCTGCGCCAGCGAGGTCTTCGGGCTGCGCAGGCCCGAGCTGGGCGCCGGGCGGGAGCGGCTGTACGACTTCGGGCTCTGCTCGCCGGAGCCGGAGACCGTCATGCGGGACGGGTTCTTCACCCTGACCGGGGTGCGGGGGCTGGAGGCCGCCGACGGGGCCGACACCGTCATCGTGCCCAACCGGCCCGACGTGGCCGTGCCGCGCAGGCCCGCCGTGCTCGACGCGATCCGGCGCGCGCACGCGCGCGGGGCCCGCCTGATCGGTTTCTGCAGCGGCGCCTTCACGCTCGCGGAGGCGGGGGTCCTGGACGGGCGCCGGGCCACCGCGCACTGGCAGTGGGCGGACGCCTTCCGGGCGCGGTTCCCCGCCGTACGGCTGGAGGAGGACGTGCTCTTCGTCGACGACGGCGACATCCTCACGGCGGCGGGCAGCGCGGCGGCCCTGGACCTCGGGCTGCACGTGGTGCGGCGCGACCACGGGGCGGAGATCGCGAGCGCGGTGAGCCGGCGGCTCGTCTTCGCCGCCCACCGGGACGGCGGACAGCGGCAGTTCATCGAGCGGCCCGTGCCGGCGATCCCGGACGAGTCGCTGGCGCCGGTGCTCGCCTGGGCGCAGGAACGGCTCGACCGGCCGCTCTCCGTCGCGGACCTGGCGGCGCGGGCGGCGGTCTCCCCGGCGACCCTGCACCGGCGGTTCCGCGCGGAGCTCGGCACGACGCCGCTGGCCTGGCTGACGGGGGAGCGGGTGACGCTGGCGCGGCGGCTGCTGGAACGGGGGGAGGCGCGCCTCGACGTGGTGGCGCGGGCGAGCGGGCTCGGTACGGCGGCGCATCTGCGGGGCCTGATGCGGCGCGAGACGGGCCTCTCCCCGTCGGAGTACCGGCAGCGCTTCGGCCCGGACGGGAGCTGACTCCCGGCCGGGCCGTGGCGTGGGGGCGAGGGCGCCGTCACCGGCGGCGCTCAGTGGGAGTGGGCGGAGATGTCGCCGTGGGCGGTGGTGGCGCGGATGGTGAGGCCGGCGCCCTTGCCCTCGGCGTTCTGGAGGGCGTTGTGGA